>CAZZBW010000001.1:0-65747 GCA_964653045.1 uncultured Pseudomonadales bacterium
GATTACCGACTAATTGGTCGTCATCAATCACCCAACTTCACTAATTACATTTGGGGGGGGTCGATTGTGTAGGAATACCAAGAGTTAGTGTCCGGATTTGACATTTGGGGTATAGATCTGAGATAATACCAGTGTTTTCAAATCTGTTTGAGGTCAATTTGGTTTTCAGTCAGAGTTTGTGAAAGACCGCATTTTGTTTTTATGTATTTTGCTAAAAATTTCCTAATCACGTATTTGTTAATTGAGTGAGGACTCATATTTTTATGAACGAAACAAAAAAACCTGTGGCAGCCAAAAAAGTTGCTGTAATTCAACCAGATGAAGTTGAGAAAATTGAGAAAGTGGAGGAAGTGCAGGATGTTGCTCCCGTGGCGGAAGAGAACGCTGCCGCGCCCGAGCGCAGTGAAGTATACACCGGGACTAGGGTGAGCTTGCCGGCGCCCGAGAAGGTCGAGGGCGTACTAGATTTATCTAAAGACGGTCACGGCGTGATCAGAGTCAGTTACGGTGAAGAAGATCGCGACGTGTACATTTCTAATGGTCAGGTTAGACGCTTTAATCTTCGTCCAGGTGATTATCTTGTCGGTTTGTCGAGACAACCCAAAGATAGCGAGCGCTATTGGGGGTTGATCCAGGTTGATTCGATCAATGGTATTTCAGTCAAAGAGTCGAGTAAGCAAGAGAGACCGAGGTTTCACAAGTTGACTCCGGTTTATCCAGACTCACAGATCAAGTTGGAGATGGGTGACGAGCCTCTCTCGCTGAGAATTATTGACTTAATTGCCCCAATTGGTAAAGGCCAACGCAGTTTGCTAGTCTCTCCGCCCAAAGCTGGGAAAACTAATATTCTCAAGGAAATCGCCAGTGGGGTGGCCGCCAATCACCCGGAAATCCATATTATGGCGGTGTTGGTAGGAGAACGACCAGAGGAAGTGACAGATATTCGCCGACATATTGAACGAATCACTCAAGGCAAGGGTGAGGTGGCGGCCAGTAATTTTGACGAGTCAGCCAAAGATCAAACCCATGTGGCTGAGCTCGCTTTGGAGCGGGCCAAGCGCCTAGTGGAAATTGGTCAAGACGTAATTATTTTGCTTGACTCAATCACCCGTTTGGCTAGAGCTTACAACTTGGCGATGCCCACGTCAGGGAGGACTTTGTCTGGTGGTTTTGATCCAGCAGCGTTGTTCCCACCGAAAAAGTTTTTTGGGGCTGCCCGAAATTTTGAAGTGCCGGGCAGCTTAACGATCGTCGGTACTGCGCTGGTTGACACTGGTTCGCGCATGGATGACCTGGTCTATGAAGAGTTCAAGGGCACTGGTAATCAAGAGGTGCATCTAACCCGAAGTTTGGCCGAAAGACGAATTTATCCCGCAATTGATGTCCAGCGATCAAGTACGCGCCGCGATGATCTACTGATTAATAGTGTTGATTACCAATCAGTCATGACATTACAGAGGATGCTCGATACTCTAGATAAGGACGAGCGCAGTTTAACCCTAATCAATCAACTGCGCCGCACCAAGACCAACAAAGAATTTTTGGCCAATCTCAAGGCAGCTTAATCAATCATGATCAAAAAACGTCGTACCATCTTTTCTATACCGATTGTGGGAGAACTCAATCAGTATATGAAATTTTTGCTCAAGTATGGCAAAAATCATTTTTATGCTTGGTTTGTCCACTTCGAAGATGCCAAGGATATCCTAGTAGATTTATTACATCGCAAGAGAGGTAGATACGCGCGACCGTTCTTGCATTTGGCCTTTGTGGCACTGACGTTTATGGTGATCAACGTGGGACCATGGTTGCTCAGCCCCGCTGAAGGCGGGGCTGATCTAGAAGATCTGAAAGGCACTTTCGCCACTCAAGCTTATGGTGTCAATTTTTATACCCAACAAGCCGAGGAAGTGAGTCGCTATCGAGGAGGGGAGATCATTAACCATTACGTGGGCGAAGGTGAAACTTTGAGTGATATCGCACAACGCTATAACCTCGAGATCGAGACAGTCCTTTGGGAAAATAATCTCGCAGCTAACAGCACCATTAAGCCGGGTCAGGAATTGAAAATTCTGCCAATTGACGGCGTTCGTCACCAAGTGGCTAGAGGTGAAACAATTTATACTATTGCCAAGAAATATGGTTTGAACGAGTCCCAAGCCCAGATGATTATTGATTATCCGTTTAACGAATTTTTAAACGACGAAACATTTGAGCTGGCAGTCAATCAGAGTATTCTGGTACCTGAGGGAATTAAACCAGCAGAAAAGAAAGCTGTGCCATCTACTACTCGTTATGTGGCGCAAACGCCGAGTGCGGGGGTGGTAGCAGCCTCAGGATCGTTCGGATGGCCTGCTAGCGGAGGAATCAGTCAAGGTTATAAATTTTATCATAAAGCTATCGATATTTCTAACAAAGGTGGCGGGCCAATTTTGGCAGCTGACAGTGGCACCGTGGTGATAGCAGGATTTGTCGATAATTCAGGTTACGGTAATCGAGTAATGGTGGATCACGGCAATGGGTATGTAACTCTGTACGCGCACTTGAGCGTCGCTCAAGTGCAGCCGGGACAAACAGTTAGTCGCGGCAACGTCCTTGGTCAGATGGGGAGCACTGGGCGTTCCACTGGTACTCACCTCCACTTTGAGATCAGGAAAGATGGAGCTTTGCTCAATCCGCTGCAATTTCTGCAATAATAATATATAGGTTATACTGCACATCATGATTGATTGGGTGAGGTTGGAAATACTAGCAGGGGATGGCGGCAGCGGCAGCATTTCTTTTCGGCGTGAGAAATACGCGCCCAAGGGTGGCCCAGATGGTGGTGATGGTGGTAATGGAGGAAGCGTGATCGTGCGTGCCACCGCCCGCCTGTCGACGCTCAATCACCTGCAAGGTAAAAAAAAGATTCAAGCGGAAAGTGGTGGTCCTGGTCAAAAGCGCAAAAAATTTGGAGCTAACGCTAAGGATTTTTATCTGGATGTGCCGGTGGGAACGCGTATTATTGTGACCGCCGAGAATCCAATTTCACGCTTTGGTGCGAAAGCACTCAAGCGCAGCAATCTGGATTTTTACTGTTATAGTCAAGAGTATGAAGATCAGATTCAGAAAAATATTTGTCGAGTAGACCAAGATGGTTCGCTGCGGGAAAAACAAAAGCAGCTGAGTGAGGTAGCTAATGAGTTAACTCCTGAGTTTGGACTTCCCATTTCAACTGGTAAAGTGGTATGCGAACTGAACGAAGTGGGGCAAGAATTTATACTCTGCCAAGGCGGATTGGGTGGGCGAGGTAATACCCAATTTAAGTCTTCAACTTTGACCACTCCTAGAATTGCAGAATATGGCAGTGTGGGCGAGCGCAAAGAAGTGGTGTTGGAGCTGAGATTGCTGGCCGACATCGGTTTGGTCGGCCAGCCCAATGTGGGCAAGAGTAGCTTGCTCTCTGTTTTGACCGAAGCCCGACCGAAAGTGGCCAATTATCCGTTTACCACTCTTGAGCCAAACCTGGGAATTCTGACTCAAACCGATTTGGTGATGGCTGATATCCCCGGGTTGATTGCTGGAGCACACACCGGCAAAGGCTTGGGTACGAACTTCTTGCGTCATATTGCTCACTGTCGGGTTTTATGTTTTGTCGTGGCAGTGGCGGACACTCACTTGGTAGAGGTGGCTGAAGGTCAGTTTGCATCTCCGATTGTAGAGCTCAAACAGCAATTAGAGATGCTACATTCAGAGTTGATTCAGGCCTCTCCAACTTTTCTCGATAAACCACAGATAATTATCTTGAGTAAAATTGATCTTTATCCCGAGGGTTTAATCAAGGCGGCCAAAACCAAACTGGTTGGTAAAACAAAAACACCATTTTTTGCTGTCAGTAGCGCTAATCGCGAGGGGATAGAACAACTGCGCCAATACCTGATGGGTATTGGCGCACAACTTACTCCACAACCGGTGGTGCCTCAGGAGTTGTGGTATCACTCGGTGTAACATTCGATTCTGTTTGCTGAGAATCCGGAATTACCACGTCATTGACCGGTGGAGTATTAACTAAATCAGCAGGTTGCGTTTCCAATTGTTGATTGGTAATCGAGTTTGTTGGTGTGGTGGCTGATTCTGGCGCGGTTTCCGCTGACTCTGACTTTGGTAGCGCATCAATCTCTTTCTGTAGCGCTTCAATCTCTTGGTTCAGCTTGATGAAATCTTCCGAGCCAGAGTCAACTAGAGCCAGAGTTTGTTGATAAGAAGTCATCGATTCTTCCAATCTTTTCAACTGTCTGAGCACAACTGCCAGGTTGTAGTGAGTGTTGGGATAATCTGGCTTGATATTAATTGTTTCAGATAGAACACCGACTGCTTGTTGAGCTTGCTCGGTAGCAACTAACACTCCACCCAGAGCAATTCTGAGATTGGGATCAGTGGGATAAGTTTGGATGGCATTGATGTACGCCTGAGTTGTCCACTGGGGCGCATCTTCAGCCAAGCCAATCATATTAGAGTAAATGTTGGCTAAGACTTGCCAGTTTTGCGAATCAAGCGGATCAAGAACCGTAGCTGCCGAGGCTTCTCGCACTGCCTGTTGCAGGAGCAGGTTGATCTGTTCCTTGTCCTCATCTGATACCTCGGCTTTATTGGCCAGGGCGCTGGCAATCAGCAGATTGGTAAATGCGTACGAGCGTCGATTAACATCAAGATAGGGATTGAGGGTGACCGCCCGTTGTTGCAGATCGTAAACCTGAGTTGCGTCATTGTTGACAGCAGCCAGATCAGCTTTGCGAAGCAGGATTAAGGGATAGAATCCACGATAAAGACCGTAAAAACCCGCTGCTGTGCCGGCCAAAATAACTACACAGAGGAAGTAAACTGGCAGGCTGCTGTTTTTGGCTCTGCGGTCTTCGGTGAAAGCCTCATTGATTTGATCTCCTTTAGATGAAGTCAAGCTAATGCTCATGCCACCAACGCTAAAACTGGGCAAGTGTTTTTTATCAATTGCTACTAGAGCTGCGAGCGTTACAGCCTGGAGGGTAATGATCACCAAGTTGGCAGGGAAGAAGAAGCTAATTATGATCGAAACCAAAATTGGTGCCAGAAGAGAAGACTCTTGTGATTTTTTGATCTGAGTCAGTGAAGTCCTCGCCACTCTATAGACCAACCATAGCCAGGCCGCAACACCCAAGATACCCATGGTAGTCAGAATAGTGAGGGGTTGATTATTGGCTGTACTGAATATTAGACTCCAATCTTCTGTACCGTTCACCCAAATTGGTTTGTATTGGCGGTAACTATTGGCATAACTTTCTGGACCAGCTCCAATCAGGGCAGTTCGTGGGGCCCTGAGGTTATCAAGAGAGATCGACCAGCTGGATAAGAAAGACTGATTCTTGAGTGGAGCTGGTCCAGCCTGGCGCATACTCCAGCCATACAAACCAATGCCGATAATCAGCAACGGCATAATTATCGCGCTAAAAATTGAGATCTTCTTCTGTTTCCAGCTTTCCCAAGCTAGATAGCTGAGTCCGAGAATCGCAATTTGAAAGCTGATCCACACTCCACCAGCAAATGAGTAATTTAGCTCGGTGGGAAGACTCAGACCAAAAAGCTGATTGTATAGTTGAGCTGGGCCGAAGCCGATCATCTGGAAGGTACTGCCCAAGACATTGATCAAACCAACTATGGCAATTGTTTTACCTACTAATTTGTGGGCGTGAGCTGGCAAGACCTGTGCACCCAGAAGTATGATCAAACCGAAGGCAATATACGCGCCTCCCCAGCCCAATAGGTTCTCCACGGGATAACTTGACGCCATTAGTGAAGAAACAAGACTTACTACCAACAAAGCCAGAACCGGCCAGAACCAGCGAGTGAAAACCAAATCGAGGCTCTTTTTCTGCCAAGATCGTACTCCATAGATGGCTACAACTAATAAAGCGGACGCCATCAGCGCAAAAAGCTTGGTATCCTGGACAAAATTATTGGTGAGTGGCAGGTTGATTAAGCCAGTGGCGACAACCAGTCCAAGTATTAGCCAGAGGGCGATGTGATTTATTAAAGAGGAGTGATGGGTATTGTTGAACATGTTCTACATTAAAGCAAACTACCATACACGAAAGCAAGAGCAAAAATTCACTACGACGATGTGATAAACTGATATATAGATGAAGAATATGTCGCGCGCTCGCCTGGGTTTCAGCATGATTGAGATGATGATTATCATGGCTTTGATCGGCATTCTGTCTGTCAGCATCGGTTGGCAGGTGACCAGGCAGCTAGGTCGCGCTCGCGACAGCGAGCGCAAAGATGACCTGGCCAGGATCAAGCTAGCGTTTGAGGATTACTATAATGATCATGATGAGTATCCACCAGACGATACTATTTTAACTAATTGTGGTGGTGCCCAATTAATGCCATATCTTCCAGTGATTCCTTGTGATCCGAGCACCCACGACCCTTATCTCTACGAGCCCGATCTAGCAACTGGCGGTTATCGTGTTTACGCTATCTTGGAGAACCCTGCTGAGAAATCTGTCACAGATCTGAATTGCGGTGGCTCACAGGGATGTAATGTAACTGGTCACTCTGAGTATAATTATGGTGTGGCAGTGGGTGTGCCTGTCAGGATGCCTTAGTGAGAAATAACAAGTTAAAAACTATCGATAAGGAGCATATGCGCAATTTTTCTCCAGCCAAACGGGGTTTCACCATGATCGAGATTTTGGTGGTGGTTACCATCATTGGAATTCTAATTACATTGGGAATTCGTTCGTACAACGCTACTCAAATCAAAGCTCGAGACGTTAGGCGCAAAGCGGATTTGCACAATATAGCCAAACCCCTCGAAGCATACTTCAATGATTATGGTGTGTATCCGATAGGAGCGGGCGTGATTACCATCGGTGTTAACACAATAGATTGGGGCGAAGCATTTGTTGACGGCAATGGAACAGTCTATATGTCACAGCTTCCTGAAGACCCCAGGGGTGACAGAAATTATTGGTATGAATCTAATGGCACTGAGTGGGCAATTTCGGCGCTGCTTGAGAATGAGAATGATCCCGATAGAGCGGGACCATTTCTTGGTACAACTTGTATAGTGGCTGATGACTGTAATTATCAAGTAACTAGTACCAACTAAATAGATAAAAATATGTTCAAACTACCCTCCAGTAAATCAGGTTTTACCCTCATCGAGCTCTTAATCGTGATTGTGATTATTGCCTTGTTATTGGGAATTCTATTACCCAATATGCTGGGGATGAGAGAGAGGGCGAGGGATAGCGAGACAAAATCAGAGTTGAGAGAGCTCAAACTGGCGGTGGAGCTCTACGCTGACGAGTTTCAAGGGTATCCAGAAGGACATGCAAATAAAATGTATGGTTGTGGCACTACACCACCGGCGATCTGTAATGATGGTGATGTTTTCAGGCGAAATGGAATAGATTTTATGCAGGAAATGCCAGATGATTATAATTATGAGCAGCCAGACTCTACCAGTTTTTACATTTGGAAACTCTTAGAGAATGAGTCCGATCAAGATATAGAAAGAAGTTGGGCAAAGTGTGGAATTACATCGTCGCCTGACCCGCAGGCTTATTTCGAATGCAGTTTTTAATTTATTTTGTCATCATGTTACTTGGGACATATTGAGGTTTTGGTGAGATTTAAATTTCGGGATGGGTTACTACTCAGTGAAAAACACTGCGCCATTATTGTAAACCGTCTGGATTTGGTCTTGAGTCAGGGCGTAGTTGAAGATCTGCACGTCGTCGATTTGACCGTCCCAAGTCGTTGTTGGAGAAGCTTTGCCTGCCCCAATGTACAAGTTTCCGGTTGAAGTAGTGTCGTACTTAAGGGTTTTGTTTAAGACAACCGATTTTTCCATTTGTCCATTGATATAGATTTTGGCAGTTGCTTGGTCATAGGTACAAGTTATATGAGTCCAGGTGTTGTTGGGAATATCGTTGACGCTATCAACATCAAGAGCATATGAGTTATCAGTAAAACCTAAAAAGCACTCTACCTTGTTATCATTGCTCCGGTCATAGATCATTGCATAAGAAGCGAATGGGGCGGCACCATCATTATTATATGTTTTACCAATAATCGACTTTGCTCCAGCGCTGGTTGTCGTGCGGTACACCCAAGCAGAGTAGGAGATTGAAGCAGGCTCTATAATGCTCGATCTTGGGATAGTAATAAAATCATCCGTACCATCAAAGTTAAGTGATGCGTTGAACTGCCCGGTGGCACCGTTACCCCAAGCGGTGCTTGGGGTGGAGCAGTCGCCGGCGGCGGTTTGCGCACCGCCGCCAGTCCCACCCCAAGTCCCATTTAAGTTAGCATCATATGTTTCGTTGCTGGAGTGAACCGTGGTGCCAGAGCACTCGTCCATTTTGTAATGAGCGACTGGATCACCGCGATTGTAATCCCAGGCAATCTGTGCCGGTGTACGGGCGTAGTTAAAGATTTGAACGTGATCAATTTGGCCTTCAAAAGGATAAGCTGTGTCAGAATCCCACCAACCAGCACCAATTTCAATTTTTTCTCCTGCAAGATTGGGGGTACAATTTGAAAATTGATTCGAGGTGGTTTTTTCTTCGCCATTAATATAGATTTTTGTTGTCGAAGCTATCAATCCTGGACTTTTCACTACAGCGACGTGGTACCAATTGTTATTCTCGGTTATTACTTGTGTGCTGGTGTTTTGTCCACAAGTACCTGTATGTAGTCCAATTCGACCACTGCCAGCGCCTGTAACACTGAGAATAATTGCTGCATGATTTCCAGTTCCTGTTACGGTTGGTAAAACACCGACAATTACCTGGTTTTCTTGTGTGTAGTCAGCGGGATTGATCCACGCCTCAAATGTTCCAGCAAAGTTTCCACTTAGTCCTGTATTGTTACCTGCATATTTAACATAATCATTACTTCCATCAAAACTTAAAGCTTTGCCAATTTTGCCGTTTGTCCAGACGGGATCAGTAGTATCAGACCCAGAAGTTGATCCAAGCTGGCCAGTGTTGGCGTTGCCAGTCGTATCGTTGGTTACTTGGCCAGTACCCTCATCCAACTTCCACTCCGCCACAGGCGCACAACTGCCCGTACTATCTCCAGGTGGGCAGTACGAGCGGTCACTAGCATTTGAGGCTTCGCCTGACGCATCTGTTGAGAGCGCGCCCATGACGGTGGCTTTGCCCATGTTGAACTCGGCTTGGATTTGGGACTCATCCAGAAAATGATTGTAGATTTTTAGCTCGTCGACGTTGAAGTTACTTGCATAATTTCCACCGTTTCCACCAATATAAAGAACGTCACTATAGTTATAGACAGTTCCAGTCACTGTGGTTTCTCCCTTAAGTGAGCCGTCAACAAAAAGTCTTAGTTTTCCTGTACCTGAGTCATATTGACACACATAATGATTCCACTCTCCCAATACGCCGGAGTTATTCACAGCAAAGTTTGCGAGTGAAGTGTTTGCCAGCATACAACCGAAGCTGTTTGAGGCATTAGGTACTATTCCCCCATGAAATCCAAATTTTGCTATGGTTACTGAGTTTCCCCCATTGGCGTTTTTCTTCAACCATGCGCTGATTGAAAAAGAAGAAGTGCCTGAGTCAATCAACCCAGGTAAATTCATCGTTGCATAATCACCATCTGGATTAGCAGCGCCATCAAACGACAATCCTTTGTCAAGTTTACTATTGTTATTCCAGCTAGGGCAGGTTGTTGCTCCAGGACAGGCTCCGCCCATATCGGCGTTATAACTACTACCCCCACTACCGGAATTGTGAAGTGTCTCGCCATAACCCTCGTCAAATTTCAAATGGACTAAGGCACTGCCCACCGGACTACCGGGCGGGGGATGCCCGGCGTTCATGTCTTCCACGATTTGTTGGGAAGTGCGGGCGTAGTTATACAACTTAATATCGTCAAGTTTTCCTTGAAAAGATCTAGTGGTGTAGTTGTAAATCGACCCACCAATCGAAAGTGGTTGACTAGTGGCAACATTGAGGACAATTGATTGAGAGGTTTTTTGTTGACCATTTAGAAACTGCTTAATGTTCTGACCGTCATAACTGACAGTAATGTAATTCCATTCTGATAAATTGCCCGTTACTCCAGTGGCTGAAAAACCGTAGGTCTCAAAATTGAAGCTAGTATCAGTTACTCCGACCCTGGCGCTATTGTATCCACCTGACACATGAGTACCCCAGCCAATTGCAATATCTTCATAAGATTGTTGCCCCGAATCTTCTGCTTTTGCCCAGAAGCCAACGGTCCATGGTTTGTTAGAAACAACACTTTCAATAGATGCGCTAGAATTGACGTTTAAATAATCGGCTCCATTAAACTGAAGACCAGAACTATACTGGCCAACTGTCCAACTGGATTCTGACATGGAACCTTCCATTGTTCCAACATTATCTTTTCCTGAGTAATCAAAAGCGGATGTTCCCGTACCCTCGTCAAATTTCCAGTATCCGATTGGTCCTGGCGCCCAGTTGTAGAGAGCTTGAACTTCGGCGGGGGAGAGGGCGCGGTTGTAAACCCGAGTTTCATCAATGTTACCTTTAAAATTTTGCGAATAGGTACTATGACCTGAAGCACCTATGACAAAAGGATTTGTAGTAGTCAGATCTCCAGCTGTGTCCGGAACTGTACTAACCAACGCTCCATCAAGGTAAAGGTAAAGGTTTTTTGTGTCTGAAACCATTACGCCATGGTGCCACAATGTATCTTCAACGCTATTTGGAGAGGCCGCCGTAACTTTACTTGTGCCGTCACCAATTACCGCCTTTAACACACTTCCACCGTAGTCACGATCAATATATAAGCTGTAACCTGGACCACTATCGTAGTTATCGCTCCATTTTTTATCAACAATCTGTTGGAAACCGGTAGAACCGGTGGATTTAAACCAAGCGGAAACTGTGAATTGATCGCTATCGGTCATGCTGAAATTATTACCGAAATTAACCACATCACCGTCTGCGTCAAACAATCCGCCATTGCTGTATTTTCCGGTACTGATGGTTGCATTGGTAGATGTTCCATTTTTACTGTTGCCGCTGCTATCTAGTACCTCACCTGAGGTACCGTTCCAGCTGGCCTCGTCCATCTTCCAGTAGCCGACCAAGCCTTGGCCGAGGGCGCCTTCGGCGCCATCACCGATGAATCCCGCGCTGATTCCTTTGACGCTGCCTCTGGCAGCGTACTCGGTCATAATTTGAGTCGTATTTAGCGCATAGGTATAGACGCGCACCTCATCGATGAAACCTTTCCACGGATTACTACTGCCATCGCTATCGATGCCAACATAAAATGTGGTGTTACTGCCGGACAATCCTCCTGTGGCTGTCAGTGCAGTAGTGACCATCTTCATTCCATCCACATACACATTAATACTATCTGTTTCTTTGACCGCAGTGATGAAGTGCCACTCGGAATCGGCAAAGCTATCAGTCGAGCAAGCCGCGTCGTTTGGCCCCCAAGTGCTGTCGTCATCCACGCCAAAACAGACTTGCCCGCTGGCATTCATGTAGAGTTTGTACCCACTGGAAGAGTAACGACTGATCAGTGTTTGTTGAGCGCTGGCACCCGATGGGGCTTTAAACCAAGTTGAGACAGTGAAAGGTTTGGTAGTCGGATCGAGCTCAATGTCATTGTTGTAGGTTTTGGTCACGTAATCATTGGTGCCGTCAAACTGGAGACTTTTGCCATCTGGCGCGGAGCCGTACTCATCATCAGACCAAAGCGCCCCACTAATAGTGGCATTATTACCTTGATTGGAGCTATCGTATGCGATCTCGCCGAAACCATCGTCAAACTTCCAGAAAGCTACTGGGCCCTCCTGACCAGAAAACTGCTCAGTGTAATCAGTTTGCAGTTCGTGTGAGCCCAGGCCGGAGTAGTAGAGCGAGGCGACTTCGGAGGCGGTGAGGGAAGTTTGAAATGTTCTAAAATCAGATATATTTTGGTTTGCAATTATTGAATTGACTGTTCCGAGCCTAAAACTTGATGGAGTTGACATTGTATAGCTAGCATCAGTGCCATTAAGGCTTCCGTTTGAATAACCTCGAAGATTGGATCCGTCCCACGTAATAACATAATGCATCCATTTTTTAATTGGTGCTGCAGTTAAATTAACACTTCCGTCATTAGCGACATTAATATTAAAATCAACTTGATTAGTGCTTTGACAATTGTTCGTTGATGAAAGAACTCTAAGAGCCCCTAAGCCTGAGCCAACATCAATCAAGCCACCTCCGTAATTCCAGCCCCTTCCTGTTCCATCCCAGCAATGATTAAGTTTTATCCAAAAAGATATTGATCCTGAGTTTTGTAAAATATTGTTTGTAGCGCTAAACGACAAATTGTCGACCTGCCTAGTGCTTGATGAATCATGCTCTGATGATAACCAGGAGTATCCAGTTCCCAAACTCCCATCAGCATACGTAGTCGCATAGGCCTTTTCCTCCAACTGCACGCCATCGATATAGATAGTTTTGCCAGAAAGAGCCTGGACGCCGTAGTTGCCGGAGGCATTTGCGGTAGCCGCTGAGTAGGAAAGTCGCCACCAGCCCCCGCCCATATCGGTATAGGCACTTGGTGTAACAACAGAGCCATTGAACACCAGCTTGGCCGCGGTGGCAGAAACCGCGCCACCCACATTACCTGTCGTGCCATCGTACACATAAGCAGATAGAGTATGAGTGTTGGTATTGCCAGGGTTGATTGAAGTCACATACCCTCGACCATCTCCCCCAATATTGACTAATTTAGCCGAACTAGTGGCGAACTTACTGTATGGAGAAGTAGTGTTCTGAGAGGCAGAAATTGGTTCTGGGGCCAGTGCTGCATCTCCCTGATTTGCTCCGTTGGAATTTGAACCCCAGTAGGCAATGTTGGGGGCGTCGGCAAAGGTACTGGGGATAGACGACAAGGTAATCCTAGCCGTGCCGTCCACTGACAGCACCATCGTGCCGCCGCCAGTGTACGTAATTTGCATGGCATAAGTGGTGCCGGCGCTGATCGCGCCAGTGGCAGTCCAGGTAGAACTGGTGACTGTGCCGCCATTCATCTGATACTCTAGTCTCAAGGTGTTGGCGGCACTCCAGTACAGAGCAATGTAATCTGTGGCGCCACTCATCAGCTTGGCAATGTATGGAGTCGTTTCACCAAACTTGGCAACATCCGCCGCTGAGTGGCGCGGCGTGTACGAGAAATTAATCGTACCTGTGCTAGCCGTGAGTGAGGGTAGGGTATGGGTGTAGGTGTCCTTACCATCAACACGAAGTTGGTCAGATTCGGTGGAGGAAGATAAGGAAGAGGGACTAACGATCACCATTGCAGGGTTTAAAGTGTATGAGTAAAAATCATCCCAGTCTGAAGTTGTCCCCCCACTTGCTCCAGATTGAGCCTGTCCCGAGAAGTTGTTTGAATTTACTGCTTTTACTATTCCGTTATATCTTTTCCAAACCAAGTTGCTATTTTCCGCACCCATTGAAAAACCACAGTTTGGATCAGTTGGAGAACAGTAGTTTGTTTGCAATTGGAAACCCGTATTGTAATTACTTCGAAAGTATTGTGGGTAGGTTGGGGTTCCATAATCATATTTATAAAAACCAAATGAAAAAAATTGATCAGTAGTTTTTGCAATTGTTCCAGAATTTATTCCTTCATACCATGACGAGCCATCAACGTAGGTTATCTTGAACGAACTTAGACCAGACCGGTTATTAGTTGTCTCTTGTATTCCTTCTCCAGGCTCTAAGTTACTACTGCTCCACCATGTTGGAATCCATGGATCTCCAGCTCCAATTTCAAAAGAGGGATTTGAAAATTTATTTTCTAAAACTTCCACCTGGTGCCAGTAAGCCGTGCCGCTAGCAGCTGTGCTTACTAGTTTAATTCTTACTGTTGTTGTGGCAGTTTGGCCACCAGTTAAGTTGGTACCAGAAACTGTAGTATTGTCAGCAGTTTCTGAGAGAGCGACATTTCCAGATGCTCCAGCGTTAATTGCTGTAAGGATGATATTTCCTCCTGATGCAGCAGCAGTCACCACTGTATGTGCAGTAACACCAGTTCCGTATTTATAGTTAGTATTTAGTGTTCCAGCATTGGTAATCGCTCTGCGTAAATTATCAGCAGTATTGGTATAGGCAGCACCGATTAGTACCCAGGCCTCGCCTGGATTTGGTGTTCCGAGTAGTGAAGTTTTAAAGATGTATGTTTGTGTGTCAATAGTGACGGTTTGAGTATCGGCAGGTTGGCCAGTCATGCTAATCCATCCGCGCGCTTTACCATCCGGTGCCTCACCAGTGAACAACAGCATGTTTGGCGCGGTCCGAGTAGAAGTGGTAGTACCAGTTAGGCTGCCAATCTCTGCACCATTAGTTTGATCGAAGAGAATTAATTTAGGTACAGAAGTACCATCAGAGTGAGCTAATCCCCTGATAACAAAATCTTGTCCTGCTGTAACAGTAATGTCTTTATATATTCCTTCATTAGCAGCATCTGAAGTAACTTTGTATCCACCACCATAGATCTTCTCAGTACTAGCTAGAGCAGCTACAGAAGTAGGTGTACCTTCATCAGCAAATCCATCAGTAGTGTAAGTACCATTAAGCATGAATCCAGCTGCACCGTTAGTGCCTCCTAATAAGTTACTCGCGTGTGGGTGGGACCACGCTTCGCCGGTGCCAGTTACGAGATTTCCTACTGAAGAATTTGTGGGCAAGGCAAAGACAATATCCCAGGAGCCGGTAATCAGGGTGGGATCGGTGCCACCTGAGTTTTTGACTACTGTGACCTCGTCTACACCAGCGTTGGCATTCACGCCATACATTCCATCAAATAATACACGCCGATAGATAGTCAGTCCTTCAATCAGACCAGACGCCGCCCCAGTGGTGCCATTTGAACCCACATAAATCTTGGTGGCTGGTACTGAAGCCGAAGGTTGAGTAGTAATGCCATACGTATGCGTATCGTCAATCGAGAGTGCGGCATAGTTTGTGCCATCAAGAGTGGTTTTAGTATCCCAGCGCGCCACTAATCCTTGGGAAGTACCAGCCACAATATTTGAGGCTACAGTCATTGTTTGACCACCAGCGCCAAGTTGGTATCGGTCATTGGCGTAATCATAGGCCAGGTAATAGTTGGCGTTGGCATAATACAGATAATGAAGACCAGAACCGGATAGAGAGTTGTATGAATATTCTGGTGTCCACCACAGCGCCACCGAGCCTTGGGTAGTGTCAAAGTTGGTATAAAAATACTCACCGATAGATTTTTCGCGGTGGAAGGAGAGGGTATCATCGGTTAAACCGCTGGTGTTAGTTGGATCACCTTGAACCAGAACACCAGCGGTGAATGGACCTGAGCTGGAGCCATTACGCTTTGCCAGACTTGGGTTGGTGGGGCTAAAACGGACGTCGGCCAAGATGAATGTTGAGCCAGTGGTGGCTGGTGCGAATAAGGCATCTCCTTGTCGGTCACCTTCTTTACGCGAGCCCCAAAAGGCGAGGTAAGGCGCTACGGCAAAGTTGGCGGGGATGGTGCTCAAGGTAATGCGGGTGGTGCCAGCAACTGCTAATGTCATATTCGAACCGCCGGTGTAATCGATCTGGATGTCGTAGGTAGTCCCAGCCACAATCGCGCCGGTAGCATTCCAAGTACTACTGCCGGTGGTGCCATTCATGCTGTAAGCCAAGGTAATAGTGTTGGCGGCATTCCAGTACAGGCGGATGTAGTCAGTGGCGGTGCCCACAAACTCAGCAATATATGCATCAGTGACCTCGATGAATTTGAGTGCATCCGCAGCTGAGTGGCGGGGAGTGTACTTGAATTTTATCGAGCCGGAACCATCGCTTAAGCTAGAGATTTCTTGAATCGCCATATCGCGGCCATCCACACGCAGGCCGGCGGTTTCAGTTGAGTTGAGTTGAGAGGAGGGAGTGAGAAATAAATTAATGTCTTGATTTTGTACCACATATAAATCATCTACCAGGGTGTATGTTGCGTAACTGGGGTGACCAAGCAAAGCAAAAGCATTGTTCCAAAGAGCTGCCCCGAACCTAGCCACTCCTTTGCTGTGTGTCCATGCAGTATCTGCTGATCCAACAGCAAACGTTGTGTTTGGAAGATGTTGAAATGTTAGAGCATTTGAGGCGTTATACGAACTAAATCTTGGAGCGTAAGATGAGGAGGTAACTTTATTAAACCCTCCAATAGAATAAAAACCGTTTGGAGATGTAAAAATATTTGTTGTCCAAATATTTTTGATATTACTCCAGCCGCTCATAAGTATTGAGTTAGCTCCACTATGAGCGTCCGCAGAGCTTGAAAGTTCTCCTACCGCAGGTCCTGGAGATCCACCACTCCAACCAGTTGGCATCCAAGGATCACCTGACCCTGATGCAAAAGAGGGATTGGTAAGTAAATTTCGTATCACCTCTACCTGATGCCAGTAAGCAATCCCAGATGCAGCAGTATTGATTAGCTTGACTCGAATAGTGGTACATCCCGTGGGTGCCTCACCAGTAAACAACAGCATGTTTGGCGCGGTCCGAGTAGAAGTGGTAGTACCAGTTAGGCTGCCAATCTCTGCACCATTAGTTTGATCGAAGAGAATTAATTTAGGTACAGAAGTACCATCAGAGTGAGCTAATCCTCGTATGACAAAATCTTGTCCAGCTGTAACAGTAATGTCTTTATATATACCTTCATTAGCTGCATCTGAAGTAACTTTATAACCACCCCCATAGATCTTTTCGGTACTAGAGAGTGCGACCACAGAACTTGGTGTACCTTCATCGGCAAAACCATCAGCAGTATAGGTGCCATTGAGCATAAACCCAGCTGCTCCATTCGTCCCTCCCAACAAGTTGCTCGCATGAGGATGTGACCAAGCTTCGCCGGTGCCAGAGCTCATGGCTCCCACACTACTATTAGTAGGCAGTGCAAACACCACATCCCAAGAACCAGTGACAAGAGTTGGGTCTTTAGAACTTGCCACAGAACCATTCCAAACTTGAGAGAGCTCATTCCCATTACCAACATCAATACCATTGGTCCCATCAAATAAGGGCCTTCTATAGATTGTTAAACCTTCAATGATAGCGTTGGCAGGATACTGACCCAACCAGGTTGCATGACCAACCCCGCCAATTGTAAATGCTCCTGAATAGTTGTTGCTTGTAATAGCAGTTGTTCTTCCGTACGTGGTGGTGCCATTAACTGTTAGACTCAAATAGTTTGTACCATCAAGCGTATTATCAAGGTCCCATCTAGCAACAACCTGGTAGGTAGTTCCAGCAGTCCAACTAATGGGCACGCTCAGACTTTGGTTATATGCTAGGTCTAAGACTAGACTGGAAGTGTCGTGATAAACCTGGAACCAGTTGTGATGGGAGAGAAACACATGTCTTCCCGAGCCTGCTCCAGAGTTCCATTCTGGAGTTACCCAAAAAACCACAGAACCCTGGTTTCGATCAAAGATATCACCAAACTGATTAGAAATTACTTTTGGAGTTTGAACCTTAATCAGATCTCGTGGATACTGAGCATCCGAAGAATAACCACCTTGGACAATGGGGGCGGCGGTAAATGGGCCGGGGGCATTGCGCTTGGCGAGCGATTGACTGCCTTGGGTGAAAGTTTCAAAAGAGTTGCCCCCGGCCGACCAATTGGTATTGTAGGTAGTGTGTTCAAAGCTGGGATTGGTGATTTTGTTGGTGGTGCCTTCTTCGATGAAAACACCTTCGTGAGAAGCATATGATTGAGATGGAGCTTTGCCAGTGTCGGTGGCGGAGGCATCGACACCCACTAGGCCAGAAACGTACTTGGCACCGGTGATGGTGCCGTGATTAGCGTTGCCTGAATCGTCAATGGCTTTGCCAGTATTGCGTGGGTCATCGCCGTTTTCATCAAAGTGGAGGAGGAGCTTGGTGTACTCGTCACGGACGAAGGGAGTGGTTTGGGGGGTGAAGTTGGTGGCATAGCGCTTGATGTTGGAGATTCTAACTTCATCTTGCAAACCTCTGTAATAAATACTTGATCCGGAAGCAGCACCAAGAGTAAGGTTAGACGTGTTATCAGTTGCGTATGTACCGCTACCAGCTGTTTTTGATGAATTAGATAAGACACCGTTAAGATAAATATCGCTACTTTTTGTCGTGGCATCCCACACAACGGCCCAGTGAATCCATTGATCTGAAGAAGTGCCAGAAGAGTAAGTGCGAGCATCACTGGTCAGATTCACAACAAAATCAATCATTGACGGGCTAGTTCCACCAGCCAGTCTAACAAGCCAACCCCCAGTACCTCCTTTAGAAATTAAAATAGGATAATTGCCGTTTTGAGTGTTTCTATACATCCATCCCTCAACCGTCATATCAGAATTTGGTAAATCGTCTAGACTACCATCTGTTCCTGAATCTAATGTGTCATTGATTCCATCAAAACTCATTGCGCTTTTGGCGCCGGAGTAGCGGATGGCGCCGGTGGCGGTGGTGGGGGTTTCGGCACCGGCGCTGTTGACGCAAGTGGTATCGCCGTTGAAAGGGCAAACAAGCGTGGCTTGTTTGCCACCAACATCAAAAGCGCTGACGCTGGCTTCGGAAACGGCGGAATCGTTATCGTAGTATAAATAGTACTCAGTATCAGTAACATTATTACTCAAACTGGCTTGGAGCGGGAAGTAGAGCTTGGTCGCTTCGCTATCGCTGCAACCGGTTGTACCAGAGGCAGGATCGAAATAGTAAGCGAGCTTAGTATTGGTATTTTCATCCGGCTGGTAATAGATCCGCAGGTCAGAGCAATCGCTATTTAGATCACCAGCGTCCACCAGCTCCTTGGTATTTAGAGTAATGGAGTAGGTGGTGGTGGCGATTAAGGTTTGTCCAGAGTTGTTGATTAGGCTGAGGCGTTTACGTTTCTGCCAATCTGTGGCAGTGGTGGCCCAGGGGGCAGCCTTGGTCTGATTAGGGCGAATTAGAGTCAGGTAAACAGTTGGACCGACCAGGAGAATCAGCGCACCCGCGAAGAGGGCCAGCTTGCGACGGTGGGCGCGCAGGCGCGCAGGAATAATTGACCACAATCGGCTATTACTTATTATTTTGAGTAACTTTGTGCCTTTTTGAGTAACTAATTTTGCTAATTTGTTCCGGATTGGTTTTGTGTGATTAAGTAACCTTGGCGCATATTTAGATACAAATAAATGCAATTGATGGAGTAACTTAAAAAAGGATCGAGAAAAGTGGGTAGTAAATTGGGCAACGCGGTATTTCATATTAATTAACTATCCACCAATTAAATTGTAAGTCAGTATCCAGAGCTTGATCAACCGCCACACTGAAGTGGCCGGGGATGATCACTGTCTCTTCTGGCTTTTCCTCAGTTGCTTCAGTAATAATCTCTTGATCAGGCTGCTGCGAAGCGACGTACAGCACTTGATTCTGGGTGCTGCCTAGCGGAGTGATATAGACCAGGGATTTGTCAGTTATGGCTGAGGTCTCGATCACCAGTAATGATTGGCCGGCGGGGAGGACGGCTTTGCCAGATGTCTTATCAGTGTTAATCACTGTATCTGCCGAGGCAGAGGCAGACTGGTCGCTCAAGTCTTCGCTGCCGATGCCGATCCCGCCGGCAAACTCAGCTCTGCCTTGAGCTGAGATGGTGGCCACGGGAGCGCCCGTGGCATCAACAATCTCGAAGCGGGAGTTTTTCAACTCGCCACTCTCACTGCTCGCACCAGCCACCTGCACTTGGAAGGGATTACCGAAATCAACTGGTTGGAGCAGGTTGCTCAAGAGTGAGCCTTCGGTGGTGATGTCACCAGCCACATGGAGGTTGCCGGTGATGTTGACCAGGCCGGTTTCGTCGAGGGTCATCAGCCCAGCCATGATCGAGAGCACGCCCTTGCCTGAGGGCTGAATCTGGAAGATAGCTAGCTCGCCCTCAGCTTCGGGATTGGCGGTAAAAGCCAAGTAGTTTTCAGTCAGCTGGACTTTATTACCAATATTCAATTGTTGGCCAATGCCCAAGCTTTCAGCAATATAGCCAGTGCCATTAACGCGGAAGTACTCCTCGATGAAAAGGGCAGAGCCATTCAGGACTACTTCTTCTTCAGTTAGGCTCAACTCTTCCAATGACTTATCAAAGCTGCTTAGCTCTTGGACAGTTGAGTCTAAGGAGGCGATCAACTGATTGATTTGATCTAGTTCTTGAGTAATTTCAGATTTTTCGTTGAAGAATAGCTCTGATAACGAAGGCTGAGTGAACGCCTCAGCGATATGCTGATCTAGATCGGCGATGTTTTCGACATATAGAGTACCAGAGACGGTGGCGTTTGCCAAAGAGGCGGTGAGCGCCGTGACCTCGTCGATCTTGGCCAGGTTTGACTCGATTACGTCAAACCTGGCCGCAGTTGCTTCAAGATCGGTAGCTTTGAGCTCGAGCTCAAAGCTCCCACTGTCCGCCACCAAGTTTTGTGTATCAACAGTGGTTGTCGTTACTGAGCTAGCGCTTAGTCCACCGCTGACAGTGACTTCTTGGGCGTTCAGCTCACCAAGCAGAGTGGGTTGAGTTGGGTCAAAGCTAACTGGGTCAGTCACACTCGGAGTAGGAGTGGGGCTAACCGCGCTTAATCTTTGGGCAATGCGCTCATCCAGGTATTGATCGATCGGGATTTGATTAATTGCTAATGTATTTACCTCAAGTTCATTGATTTCCGCGCGGCGATTGACAACCAAATCACTTAATTGCAGTATTTCTGGGATTGAAGCAATCAGCCCACTGGTATTTGCTAGAGCTTCATCAACTATCTCACGGACATAGATGGATAATGATTTTCCTCCGACTGATAAGGCATCAGCGGCAACATTTGTGGCTGAGATAGAATTAGCGACTAAGTTTGAGATCAAAGCCTGGGTTGGAATACTAACTCGATTTATGACAGCTTCAGTGAAGCTGGCCTTGCCTGTTGCATCTACAGAAGCAAGGATTTTGCCCGTGTCACCCTTGAACTCTAGACTGTTTGTCGTGATATTACGAGAAGCCAACTGATCAGTTATGATTTGATTGGACTCAACGATGGGTGAGACGAGCTTGTCTTCGACAAAAATTTCTTTTGATAATACCAAACCAGCTGTGAGTTCGCCGATCATGCTTTGAGAGAAGGCTGATACCCGGTTGATTTTTTGACCACTTGGATCATAGACGTCATATGAGCTATCAGCGGTGTGTGACAGGGATAATTGGCTGACACTTGTCAGCGAAGTGTCCGGATCAAACCAGCCAGGGTTAACAAAGGCGATTACTTTTCCGATTAAGGTCCCGTCTGGAAGCCGATAGCAATCTTTGGTATATTCCAAAGGACTGCCGCCCTTGGGAAAATCTGGCCACAGTATGCCTTCGGCTGACGCCACGTACTGACAGCTTGCAGGATCGGGATTGAAGTTTTGTAATACATAACCAGCGCTGAAGCCAGCCTGTGAGCTGCGCATGCCAATACCAGGTAGATTTGAGCTAGTCACCCTATCCCCAGTTTTCAACGGACCGTTAATTGTGGATACCTTGACTGGTACTCTCCCGGCGAGAGCGACAGCCTTTTCCAAGTTTGGTGATTTTTTGTTTTCTCCCTCAGAATCATCCCATGGGATTCCTCCAATAAAACCAGGTTGTGTAGATACAATACCAACTAAGTTCTCGTCATATTGCCTCGAAGCCCTATCTAGTGTTTCAATCACACCGTCATTTGCGACTACTGATACCAGATCTCCTTTGGAGACACTTGTCTCGTTGACGTATGGGAATTTTTCGGCGTAGTCAAAAGAAGCACTTGACCAACCACCTCCTTCCGCTGTGTTGTACTGGGCGGTGGCAGAATCTGTCCAAAACCTGAACATTTTATCATCATCAAGAGCGGCCATGTATATAAAACCTGCAGTTGAGGTGTTGGTTGCTCCCCCCAATATCCCTGCGTTATTCGCATTTATTTTGAGGTTCCCACCATAGATCTCGAGTTTTTGACCAGCGCCCGTTGTTGTTCCGATGCCGAGATTACCGGAGGCAGTTAATATCATTTTCAGAGAGTTATTTGTGCCAAATCTAATATTTGAACCCGCCCTGTTCCAAATAAGTGCGTCATTTCCTTCACCGGTATAAGCGGAACCTCTTAGTCCAACAAGAAACAGGTCGCTTGACGCATTATTTCCAAACTGCAAGAAGTTTGAAGCGCTGGTGCCGGTGCTTGTATTAGTTAAGTTTGCCGTGTAAGAGCTGCCATCTAGAGATGTAACAATATTCAACTTTGATGCTGGAGCAGTTGTCCCGATACCAACGTTGTCGCCGCTAATTGATAGCCTGGTGGCATCGGATCCTCCAGCAAAGGTATTAAAATCAAGTCTGCCTATTTCACTGCCGGCAGTACTGCTAACAATATTCGCATTCATACTGGCATATTCTTGTTCAGCAAAGCCACTATCTAGTCCACCAAATGCAATTTCTCCCAAATTGGCTCCATTAGAATTGCTTGTGGTTTTTAGATAAAAAACACCAGCGGGAGAATTGCCACCCAACTGAAGATTAACGCCGCTAAGGACGCTGGACGTCTTTATACCAACATTTCCTATCACGATAGTATTTCTAAGAGCAGTATCTCCATCTACTTCCAAAGCGTCTTGCACATACAAATCTCCATCGCCTGTGGCACTGTTTATTGTTCCTCCACTGCCAATCCGAACTTCATCTCCAGTTATTTGTAATTTGCCTAATGGGTTTGTTATCCCGATTCCGACGTTGCCTGTCCCGGCAGGCATGAGGCTTAGGTGTTCGTTGGTGGCAGTAGTAATATCACTGGCGACGCCTGAAAAGTTGAGTGTTCCAGTCATGGTGTCGCCAGTGATATTCACCCAGTTGTCTGTAGAAGCAGGCATGTAGTAACTACCATGTTGATTATCTAGTAAATCTGCATTGAGATTTGTATTTAGAGTGGTAGAGGTAACAGCAAATGGAGATGTACCTACAGCCAGTGAAGAAGTAATTTGACCTGAGTAGTTACCTAAGACACTATAGATATTGGCAAATCGAATGGCTGATGATCCCAGTTTTGAAGTGTTATTAGTTTGTCCACCAATATCTCCAGAGACCTGAAGCTTGAAGTTATTGGGATTGGTGGTTTCAATCCCGACGTTGCCGCCAAAATACGCAGCAACATTAGTATCTGCACCTGTTGGAGTTTCAACATACAAACCATAATTAGTTGAAGTACCGGTAAGGTTCATTGAGAGGGCGTTTTGGATATAGACACCATAGGCATTAATAGTTCCACTAGTAACATTTCCACCTGCCTGGAATCTACCACCAATGGAGTGGGTAGTAGCGCCGTTGACTCCGGAGCTCCAACCAGAAAATTGTCCGCCGATAGTGTACTGTGTGCCTGTGGTTATCGCTGACATCTGGGAAGCCTGCAGAGCTCCTGCGGTAGTGGTACTGGCAGTGGTAGAAGTTGTTTGATAGTCGCTAATTAGACCAACACCAGCAGTTGCGGTACCAGTTAATCTGGTTTGAAAGATCGCCCCGAAACCGTACGCACCTGAAGCCAACGCGTCTTGAACTCGAAGTTTGGCATTTGGATTCGTCGTTCCAATACCGACGTTGCCGTTTCCTTTTATTGTAAGAGCATTTATAGGAGCGACTGCAGTTTTCGTTCGTATAAATATATCTCCGTTATCATTGTTATATAAATTATCGATATATGAAGCTCCTGTACTATTATCATAAGTAAACTTTAATCCTTCGGTGGTAAGCGAGTCCCTATCACTTAGAAATAGTACAGGATCAGTAGACTCGTTTGCAGATGCAATTTGAATATTACCATCGACATCGAGCTTTTGAAGTGGATTCGTTGTCCCGATACCGACGTTACCGGCTGAGTCGATTCGCATTCTTTCAGTTCCTGTTGTAGTTGTTCCGTTAGCGGCGGTATAGAACAGCATATATGTAGTTGCATTCATCGCAGGTGTTCCTCCACCAAAGTGAAGAATGTTGTAGCCATTTTCACTTTGGGTTGTTGCTATTGCCACTGGTTCTTCTGCGTTAGTGTAATGATATCCTCCAAAACGACCCCATTTTTGTGTTGCGTTCGTTCTGGTTGAGGCTCCACTATCTGCTCCTAATATTAAAGCTAGTTGACCGTCGGCAATGTCTAACTTCCCGCCCGGACTTGTCGTTCCAATTCCTACCAGGTCACCAACTGTTGTTAGTCTCACAACGCTGCCATCATCTGTCCAACCACCGCCAATTGGACCGCCGGCATTGATTGCTTCTCTGATACCTTGTTCTGTGACCAAAGTTGTGTCGTCGCCAGTAGCACCAACTGTAGTGGCAATGTAATTGACATTAGCACCTGTGGCCAATTTAAGATCACCGTTGATGTGGAGTTTGGCAGAAGGAGTGGTGGTGCCGATGCCGACGTTGCCGTTGGCTGAAATTCTTAATCGCTCGTTGCCTGCAGCACTTCCGGCAGTGAACATGGATATTACTCCCGCGGCGTTATTGGCTGTGAGAGACAAACCTCCTGAGTCATATCCAACTAAAGCTGTGGTGAGCGGAGCATATGCGCCTGAACCAGAGTAAGTTGAGCCGATGGAGTGAAGTGCAGCACCAACCGCTGCATCGGCATTACCACTATTTATTCTTAAAACACCATAGCCAGCGGTATTGGTATTGTCGATGAAAGCGCCGATACTACCGGTTGATGAACCACTGATAGCTAATTTATTGCCTGGAGAAGTGGTGCCAATACCGACGTTGCCACCATTAGTTTGTAATGCTAATGCTTGATTACTCGCTTCCGTTGTCAAAATGGCATAGGAGTTATATACATTGAAATCCAGACCGGAACTTACTCCACCGAGACGCAAAGCGTTTCCGTTTGATCCATAAATGAATTGACCGTTCCCAACAACATCCAGTTTGTAACTCGGAGCAGTGGTGCCGATGCCGACATTGCTAGCAAGTGGATTTAAGATGAGAGGTGTTGATCCGTATGTTTGTATCCAACCGTAACTACCGGAAAGGTGTCCCATCGCAGTGCCGAACGCCCCTGAGGAAGGTGGTGTTCCTGAATCACTGATATCAGAATATCCACCAACAACACGTAATTTTGCTGATGGACTCGTCGTTCCAATACCCACGTTACCATTAGCAAAGATCGCGGCATAATTTGCAGTAGTGCCACCCGTTGCACTTGCATACAGCCCTACATTGGTTGAAGTTGTGCCGGCATGAGTATTGGTAATATATGCACCATAAGTTGTTTGAGCCGAAGTAACATTTGTGCCAGAAAGAGAAATATTCAAGCCTTTTTGAGTACTGCCAGTTGCTGCAGTAGAAGTTGTGACTAAGTCTAGTAAAGAACCAGAGCTTAGAGTGCTGGAACTGATTGCCAGCCCTTTGCCCGTAGTAAGTGAGTTGACATTGATTGCCATGGCATTACCAGTTGCGGTCGCATCATCTAGCTGAAAGCCGTTGCCCGTATGAGCACCTGTGAAGTTAAATCTCACTCCACCATTACTGAAAGCTGAAGTAGAAGGAGAAGTAACATACAGAGCATTCCCAGTCAGTCCAGTTCCACCGGCTGTAATAGATAGGGCCGTGCCTGATGTCAGAGCAGTACCGGAGATACTGGATAGAGTTCCTGTTGTAGCTGAGTTAGCTGTCAGAGTCAGTAGCCCTGTCCCGGTATATATTCCGGTAGTAGCAATGGTGGCGCCGTTACCTGCGGTAGCGGCGCCCATATCTATATTAAGTAACTTTCCTCCCGTTGTCAGGCCTGCTCCAGAGCGAGCAAGAGAGAACATCGTTCCACTAGTTAGAGAAGTACTACTAGATGTTAGACCTGTACCAGTAGTCAGAGAGTTCCATGTCCAAGTAGAAGTATTAGCTCCCATTGTTAGTGACTGAGCACCCACTGGACTCTGAATCGCATCCCAGGTAGTACTACCAGTAGAGATAGTTGTCCAAGAAGTATTACCACTCCCATCTGTAGTCAGCATCTGATTAAGATCACCATCATTAGCAGGTAAAGTCAGAGTCCAATCACCTGCTGCTTCTGCAGGTTGGATTTGAGTGTAACCAGAAGTGTTGCCAGTTAGCCTGAGCGTTCCTCTACTAGTTCCTGCCGTACCTAGTTGAAGCATGGCACTGGGAGCAGTGGTACCGATGCCGACGTTGCCACTAACTATCATTGATCCTGCCCCAGGATCAGTGACTATATAGCCATTTCCCAAAGATAAGCCACCAGTTGCAGATAATCGCATTTTTTCTGAACCAGCGGTTTGGAAGCCAATTAAGCTGTTTTGGTAACCATATATTGTTGAGGTGCCCCAAGACACACCATAGCCATCAGAAAGACCGATATAGCCTGAATCGACTGTTAATTTATACGTTGGACTGGTTGTCCCAATTCCCACATTCCCCATAAAGTGACCTGTGCCAGTATTAGCATCTGCTCTGAACTTAGCACTGGCGGTGGAGTTACCACCGATATATAGATTAAGAGACTGATTAGTAGGAGAGAGTCCTTGGTTAGCTAGTGTCCAGTAGTTAGTACCCACAGTAGTAGGATCTGTCCAAGTCGGAGCTGTATTAGCCCCAGCAGAAGTCAATAGATATCCAGACGTTCCTGCTGCTGCTCCTGGCATGATTGCACCAGAAAATTGGAGATTACCAGCAATATCTAACTTCTGAGTTGGATTAGTACTTCCGATACCAACGTTGCCGGCAGTGGGGGCCATGATCAGATTAGCTGCGGGAGTGATGGTGATATTACCAGTGCTGTTGGCAATGGTGGAGGCAGCTCCAGCGATGTGGAGTCTGGCAGTAGGGTTAGTTGTGCCAATACCCAAGTTGCCTGTGAAGTGGCCAGTGCCGGTATCAGCATCTGCTCTGAACTTGGCACTGGCTGTAGAGTTACCACCTATATATAGGTTAAGAGTTGTGTTGGTGGGGTATAAACCTTGGTTAGCTAGACTCCAGTAAGACCCACCTCCTGTAGCAGTCATCTCAATCCAGGTAGGATCAGCTCCAGCCCCATTGGTAGAGAGGACATAGCCAGCCGTACTAGGAGCGAGGGTAGACATGGCACCTGTGTTATTGAAGAAAGGTACACTTCCTCTAGCTACTGCACTCCAGTTCTGACCAGTACCACCATAGGTAGTGCTCAATGTTCCCCAGGTGGGAGCAGCAGCTCCACCAGAAATGAGAGCCATACCAGAAGTACCAGCTGTTAAGTGTCCATAAGCAGCAGTCCCAGTAGAGTAGATGATCTCACCAGCTCCACCAGCAGTCATGTTAGCTCCCAGGCCTCCACGAGTGACATTAACATACTGTTCTGCAGCGAGAGTGTTAGAGTCTGGTGACCAGTAAGCGTTGTAACCATTTGTCCCAGAACCATCAACCAATGAAGTTCCCCAGACCCTAGTATCAATGCTCCGAGTCTGGAGAGTACCTGAGCTATGAGTAACAACTGTATCAGTGCTACCGGCACCTAATGTACCAACTACCAAATTATCATCTGTCTTAAGAGTATCTGCGGCAGAGCGATAGAGATTAGTATCACTGCCAAAGCCAATTCCTCCCACAGCTGTGGTAGCTGCGGCTAGGTTGAGCTTGAAAGCTGGAGCGGTGGTACCGATACCGACGTTGCCGGAAACTTGTTGGACAAAAAACGGATCAATTACTCCATAAGTATCAATATATACACCCTGTCCTGAAACAGCTCGAATCGAATGATTAATATCTAGCATATATAGCGTGTTATTAACAAGCGCGTTACCGACCACTTCTAATTTCTGCGTTGGAACCGTTGTCCCAATCCCTACATTCCCCATGAAGTGACCAGCACCAGTATTGGCATCTGCTCTGAACTTAGCACTGGCTGTGGAGTTACCACCAACATATAGATTGAGAGTAGTATTAGTTGGATGAAGTCCTTGGTTAGCTAGTGTCCAGTAGTTAGTACCAACAGTAGTAGGATCTGTCCAAGTCGGAGCTGTATTAGCTCCAGCTGAAGTCAATAGATATCCAGATGTTCCTGCTGCTGCTCCGGGCATGATTGCACCAGAGAACTGGAGATTACCAACAATATCGAGTTTCTGAGCAGGAGCGGTACTACCGATACCGACGTTGCCAGAATCAACAATAAGACCATAGTTTTTAACTGCTCCAGTAGCAGAAAAGTATCCCGCTACGTTAGTTGATGTGTTTATACCACCACCTGTTGCTGTTGAATAAATTCCATATCTTGTTTGGCTGTCTATAGATCCAATTTGTGAAACACTGACTGCTTTTCCACCACTAACCATTGTATCTGCGTATATATCTAAATAAGCTCCCGGACTTGTCGTTCCCACTCCTACATTCCCCCCCATATCTACCACAAACGGTGTGGTATCAGCATAAGTACCATCATCATTCACCCGTAGAGCTAGAGCACCAGTTCCAGTCTGAGAAGTAGTAATATTGAGAGCAGTACCAGAACCAAGAGCATCAGTACCAAGTAGCCCTACCTTAAGCGCACTCCCATCTACATCAGCATCTGCATTGTTATACTCAAACTTAGCCAGATCACCTGTCCAAGTAGAAGCTGGAGCACCTGTAGCAGAGAGATTAAGTAATCCTCCGCTCGATAGAGCAGTAGAAGAAGTAGAGAGAGAGAACATCGTTCCACTAGTCAGAGAAGTACTACTAGATGTTAGACCTGTACCAGTAGTCAGAGAGTTCCATGTCCAAGTAGAAGTATTAGCTCCCATTGTTAGTGACTGAGCACCCACTGGACTCTGAATCGCATCCCAGGTAGTACTACCAGTAGAGATAGTTGTCCAAGAAGTATTACCACTCCCATCTGTAGTCAGCATCTGATTAAGATCACCATCATTAGCAGGTAAAGTCAGAGTCCAATCACCTGCTGCTTCTGCAGGTTGGATTTGAGTGTAACCAGAAGTGTTGCCAGTTAGCCTGAGCGTTCCTCTACTAGTTCCTGCCGTACCTAGTTGAAGCATGGCACCGGGAGCGGTGGTGCCGATCCCCAAATTACCTGCAAAGTAACCAGCCCCAGTGGCTCCATCAGCCATGAATTTGGCACTGGCAGTGGAGTTACCACCTACGTAGAGATTGAGAGTGGTGTTGGTGGCGTGTAGACCTTGGTTAGCTAGTGTCCAGTAGCTGGTGCCTGTGATAGTACTTGGATCCGTCCAAGTCGGGGTGGCGCCGGCACCAGCGGAAGTCAGAAGGTATCCGCTGGTGCCGGCAGAGCTACCTGGCATGATTGCTCCAGAGAATTGGACATTACCAACGACGTCTAGTTTCTGAGCTGGAGCGGTACTACCGACACCAACATTGCCGGTTGGAACCAAGAAATTACCGGTACCACTCAGGTTAGCAATGATGTCGCCAGCGCCGTATGTTTTGAGTGTCAGGTTATTACTTTCCCAGGCTTCGCCGACAGTGATGCTAAATGGCCCATAAGTCTGAATGTTTGAGCTAGTTTGGTTGGTGAAAATTAGGTCGTACGCCATCGACACATCACCTGCAGCGGTGAATTGATGGGGGACGGCACTGGTGATCTGATTTTGTGCGACAGAAAATACTTCGCTATCGTTGTTATATATTCCCAAAATTTTGCCAATGTTGCCGTATTGACCGACATTTAGCTTAAACAAGTCGCCGGTGGCATATACTTCGGTGGAACCAGATGGGTTCCAGTTGAGGTAAGCCAAGTTACCGGTCGTCAGAGCAGTTGAGGTTGATTCAAAATACAGGCCGTTGCCGGTAGTCAAGCCGTCGAGGCTGACGTTGATACCGTTGCCTGAAGTGATCGAGTCGCCGGTTAGATTAAGCAAACTGGTGGTGTTGGTACTGACAATGTTGAGTTTGGCATTGGGCGCGGTGGAGCCAATACCGACATTGCCGGCGCTGGTGACATTAAACAAGGAGTTGACGTCGAAGAACGAAAGAGGTGAAGTGGAGCCAATACCCACATTACCATTATTTAGAATGGTGAAACGCTCGGTCAGACCAGCATCTCCGCCAGTTGAGGTGCGGATGCCGAAGGTACCGCCATTGAGGATGTTGAGTTTTGTGGCTGGGTTGGCGCCTGTAGGGACTGCTAGCGCGAGGTTGCCAGAAATACTAGCGGTGGGTGTGCCAGAGTTAACGTTGAGGAAGGCGAACTTGGCAGAAGAAGAAGCAGTTCCGCCGATCAGCATATCTAGAGAAGTGTTGTTTGGCGAAATTGTGCCGGCATTTACAGTCCAGTTGCTGGAGGGGCCACAGTTGCCTGAAGCATCACACACCATTTTGTCGCCCCAGTACAGGCTGCTTGAAGCCGCACCGGCAGCAGCGGAAGTGTTGAGGACATTGTTGGCGCCAGCCGCCCCCAGGCGGATGGCGCCACTCACGTCTAATTTTTGTGAAGGTGTGGTTGTCCCAATCCCTACATTTCCAGCAAAGTATCCTTGTCCGGTTGCTCCATCAGCCATGAACTTGGCAGTGGCTGTGGCATCACCACCCACATATAGATTCAGCGATTGATTAGTAGCAGATAGTCCTTGGTTAGCTAATGTCCAGTAGTTAGTTCCAGTAATAGTACTTGGATCTGTCCAAGTAGGAGTACCTGATCCAGCGCTCGTTAACAGATAACCAGTGGTACCGACACTACTAAAGCCATATGCAGTCCCAGTAGAGTAAGCAATCGTGCCAGCTGAACCTACAGTAGTAGCATTAGTCCCACCATTTCCAACTCCTAATGTTCCTGTTACTTCAGCTGATGCTAGATTAATCGCTGCACTGATTAGATCCTTATTAGCATTAGTCTTAACTGGCAGAGAAGCAGTTAGACCTGTGACTCGCACATCACCCGCAACTTCCAGCTTTTGAGCTGGGGTGATAGTTCCAATTCCGACATTACCAGAATTAGCTAGAAATATCTGGTTGCCCCCGTCTTGAGATTTGAGTAACAAACCAGAAACTGTATTTGCCGTACTAATTGTTGCTGGGTTTGTACCGTCATAAGTTGTAAACAATAGCGATCTATTTGCGGAATCTCTGATGCGTAAGGAACCACCTGTTCCAGCAAGTATGTCAACAAATGAGATGGGATTCGTAGTTCCAATTCCCACGTTTGTCCCGTTGTTATATAGAAGTGAATTAGCAATCCAAGAAGTACCATCATGGCGGAGGGTCTGACCGCTGGTACCAGTGGGGAGCAGCACACTAGATAAATTTGTCCAGACTGGGGCAGTATTCGCTCCTTGGCTCTGTAAGTAATATCCACTGGTACCAGCTAAGCCGCCTGGCATCAGGGCATTACTAAACTGGAGATTGCCAGCAATGTCTAGTTTTTGAGCTGGAGCAGTGGTGCCGATGCCGACGTTACCGGTAGTATTTATAACGAATTTTTGGTTCGCCGCATTGTAATCGGTGCCGATTCCGTAACTATATTGGGCACCGCCATAAAATACACCAGAAAACCATGATGCGCTTGCTCCTGTGTATTGAATTCCAGCAATGCGGTCTATTGCTCCTCTGGTTAACTCTAAAATGGCTGAATTTCCTTCAAATTTAGCCATTGTTGCCAAGGATGGACCATTGGTAACATTCAAAATTACGCTTGGACTCGTCGTCCCAATTCCCACATTCCCCATGAAGTGACCAGCACCAGTGTTTGCATCTGCTCTAAACTTAGCACTGGCGGTGGAGTTTCCACCGATATATAGATTAAGAGACTGATTAGTAGGAGAGAGTCCTTGGTTGGCTAGTGTCCAGTAGTTAGTACCAACAGTAGTAGGATCTGTCCAAGTAGGAGTACCTGATCCAGCACTGGTTAACAGGTATCCGGTAGTACCAACACTACTGAAGCCATATGCAGTCCCAGTAGAGTAAGCAATCGTGCCAGCTGAACCGACTGTCGTGGCTCCCGTACCACCATATCCAACTCCCAGAGTACCAGTCACTTCAGTCGAACCCAAGTTAATCGCTTCACTGATCAGATCTTTATTAGCATTAGTTTTAACAGGTAGAGAAGCAGTTAGACCTGTGACTCGCACATCACCCGCAACTTCCAGCTTTTGAGCTGGTGCAGTGGTACCGATACCGACGTTGCCGGTAGAACTAATTGCTAACCTTGTCGTAGTTGTCTGGTTAAAATATATTGGACCATCGCTTCTTTGATTTGCGATAATTGCAGAAAGACCACTGGCCGCTCCCGTAATTTTAACCCCATTGGATGAATCAAGTGAAGCTCTAATAAGGATAGATGGGGCACTGCCGGCAACATCTAAATTTGAACCGGCGATCGTCGTCCCAATCCCGACGTTCCCCATAAAGTGACCTGCACCAGTGTTTGCATCTGCTCTAAACTTAGCACTTGCCGTGGAGTTACCACCGATATATAGATTTAGAGACTGATTAGTAGGAGAGAGTCCTTGGTTAGCTAATGTCCAGTAGTTAGTACCCACAGTAGTAGGATCTGTCCAAGTAGGAGCTGTATTAGTCCCAGCAGAAGTCAATAGATATCCAGATGTTCCTGCTGCTGCTCCTGGCATGATTGCACCAGAGAATTGGAGGTTACCGGCTATGTCTAGTTTCTGAGCTGGTACTGTTGTCCCAATCCCTACGTTTGTCCCATCGTTATGTAGAAGTGAGTTAGCAATCCAAGATGTGCCGTCGTGTCTGAGGGTCTGGCCGCTGGTACCAGTGGGGAGTAACACACTAGACAAATTTGTCCAGACTGGGGCAACATTGGCTCCTTGGCTCTGTAAGTAATATCCACTGGTACCAGCTAAGCCGCCTGGCATCAGGGCACCACTGAACTGCAGGTTACCAGCTATATCTAGTTTCTGAGTGGGAGCAGTACTACCAATGCCGACATTGCCAAGTGGATTAACAACAAATAATGATTGCGATGTTGAATCTTGAATCTGAAAGATATTGGCTGTCTGAGAAGCTGCTCCCTTAAGAATAAGGGCGTTATCTGTGGCGGTGTTGGACTGTAAGGTAAAATCATCGCTTGTCCAAATACCATTGAATTTTATTAAACCGTATCTTGAAGCAGATGCTTGGGGGTATTGGTTAACGGTGCCGCTGGTAGTGTTGTTGGTCAAATACGAGTAATAGAGGTTAGCAACTCCGCCAGTACTGATGTCGTAGTCTGAACCCCCAAAATAACTATTTTTTGCATTTACGGTATAGGCACCAGGAACATATAGTCCATACCTGGTGCCAGTAAAGTATCCAACGCTTGACACAGTAGTTCTCTCAATTGAAATTGTTTGCCAATTGTTGTATATGCCAACGGCGTCTTTATAGTCACCTCTTACCGATACGTTGCTGTCAAATATTGAAAGGGATGCGTTCGAGCTAAATATTCCATATAAGCTTCCGGAGCCAGTTGTTGATGAAACCGAAATAGACACATCACGGATAATGTTGCCGGATGTCCCTGATCCGGCGCCAACTGTTATTGCTGCTACTGATCCGATATCTTTAATGTTTGTTGTATTACTGATTTGAATATCTTCTATCGACGATCCGCTACCAGACAAGTTCACTATATAATTTATGCCTGTTCCTGCCGTTCCATCCCCATTTATTACAACATTTCCCGCACGTGATTTAAGTGTCGTATATGCAGGAACCAGTACGTTTTCAGTATAAGTACCAGGTAACACTTCAACTAAAAAGCGATTGTCTGGTGCTGGTGATTGTGTAGAAACATAAGTCATTGCGGCAGAAATGGTTGTGAAATCACCTTCGCCGTCAGGATCGACCACGACAGCGTGATCATAGGGACTCAGCATGCCGTCTTGAAATCTCACCTGACCTCCAGTTACGTCTAGCTTGTATTGAGGAGCAGTCGTCCCAATTCCTACATTCCCCATAAAGTGACCAGCACCAGTATTAGCATCCGCTCTGAATTTAGCTGAGGCTGTGGAGTTACCACCAACATACAGATTAAGAGATTGATTAGTAGGAGATAGTCCTTGATTAGCCAGTGTCCAGTAGTTTGTACCTACAGTAGTAGGATCTGTCCAAGTAGGAGTTCCTGTTCCAGCACTGGTAAGTAAGTAACCTGTAGTACCAACACTACTGAATCCATATGCAGTCCCAGTAGAGTAAGCAACACTACCAGCTGAGCCTACCGTAGTAGCATTAGTACCACCATTACCTACACCCAGAGTACCTGTCACTTCAGCACTAGCTAGATTAATAGCTCCACTAATTAGATCTTTACTGGTATTAGTCTTAACCGGTAGAGAAGCAGTCAATCCTGTAATCCGGACATCGCCAACTACCTCTAGCTTCTGAGCTGGGGAAGCGGTACCGATACCAACATTACCCGTAGTTGGTAAGATTACCAGATCTTCTGCAGGAGTAATGGTGATATCGCCATCATCGTTGGCAATTGTTGAGGCTGCGCCAGCGATGTGTAACCTGGCGGCAGGATTGTAAGTGCCAATACCAACATTACCCATAAAGTGACCAGTACCAGTGTCTGCGTCAGCCCGAAATTTAGCCGTAGCGGTGGAGTCGCCACCGACATAGAGGTTGAGAGTGGTATTAAGTGCGTGTAATCCCTGATTAGCCAGTGTCCAGTATGTCTCACCTGTGGCCGTCATCTCGATCCAGGTGGGATCGGCTCCAGCGCCGTTGGTAGAGAGGACATAACCAGCAGTACTTGGGGCAAGGGTGGTCATGGTGCCAGTGTTGTTAAAGAAGGGAATGCTGCCTCTGACCACACTACTCCAGTTCTGACCAGTCCCGCCGTTACTGACACCTAGTGCGCCAGTTACTTCTGAACTGGCGAGATTAATTGCAGCACTAATGAGATCTTTATTGGCGTTAGTCTTGACTGGCAGAGATGCAGTCAGGCCTGTGATCCGGACATCTCCTACTACCTCAAGCTTCTGAGCAGGTGCGGTGGTGCCGATACCGACATTTGTCCCATCGTTAAAAAGAAGTGAGTTGGCTGTCCAAGATGTGCCGTCGTGTCTGAGAGTCTGACCGCTGATCCCAGTGGGCAGAAGAGTGCTGCTCATATCTGTCCAAACTGGCGCCGTATTAGCTCCCTGACTCTGTAAGTAATACCCACTGGTACCAGATTGGCCGCCTGGCATCAGGGCGCCGGAGAATCGGAGATTACCTGAGACGTCGAGCTTTTCTACAGGATTCGAGGTACCGATTCCCAGATTACCAGCCGAATTAATTACGCCAAGAGTAGTATCTGTACTCGTTTTCCATTGGGCAATATCGGCGGTGGCGGATGGGCCGGCTTTGAGGATGAGGGCGGTGCCACCCGCGTAGGTAGCGGAGAGGGTGGCACCGGGAGCGCTCAGATAGCCTTCCACATCTAAATCAGAATTGATTTCAACTTTGCCAATTCCATCAGGGTCAAGGACAATGTCACCGTTCGAGCCGGCCGGAGTTTGGAGAGTCAGGGTCGCAGCTTCAATGGTGAATGATGTGCCAGTAGATTTGAGTATACTGTTGGACTCAGCAATCAGGATTTGACCGGCGTTGTCCATTACAAGAACAGTATTTTTGGTAGCACCACCAGTGGGAGCTGGAGGGTAACCTTGGAGCGTTTCGGAGTTGAGGGCATACGCCACTGATTTAATCGCTTGTCGCGGCGTCAGCACCTCTGCGTCGACCTCAACCTCCAGCCAGACGTTGGAGTTTTCGGTAAATACTTCATTACCGATCTCGGCGCCGCACTCGTCGCCCAAGCCTATGGAAAAAATACCGTCTTGATCTGGATCGACGCTACACGTCCCGCCTGAGTCCCAGAGCAAACTTCCGCCTGTACCTGGGCCGGTGTCGTAGAGATAGAACCGGACTGGAGTGGGGTCAATAATTGGGGTTTTGGCAATATCGGTTAATCTTCCTTGAAACGAGAGCGATCGATAAGGTCGGGTGAGCTCGGTGGGATAAGCAAGAGAAGGTGTGGCCGAGTCAAGCCACTGTTGATAGCCAAAAAGGCCTAGAGCCGAGAACAATAAAGCAACTATGGCCAATGTGGTGTAATTGAGCGAAGGTGCGCGGCTGGCGGAATGAAGTCGAGAGAGGGCGGAATTGAGTTGATACTGCCAGTCCTGATTGGAGCGAGTACTGACAGAACTGGTAAAGTTGTGATCTAAGGTGAGTAAAGGCAGCTGCCAGAGTTGTTTTTTGTTGGCAGAAGGTGTTTGTTTGGGTGTTTTGGGTAACTTTTTGGTCTTAAGTCCAGAAGCCATTCGGGTTAAGTGGGGCTCCGCCTGCGCATTAAGAGCAACAATTTCTGAGAAGCCATGTTCGACAAAACCCTCTTTTTGTAGCCATAGTGCAAATTGGGTAATACTCGATAATTTCCTTTTGACCGTGCTGATTGATTGACCTTGGAAAAGAGAATTCTCGAGGAAGCTCAATAATTTGGGTTTTGTCAGAATTTGGGTTAGAGAAGATTGCTGGATGAATGCGATGAATTGGCCGATATCAGAGCGATAACCCTTAATCGTTTGCGGTGAGCAGTGGGCACGATGGAGTGCTAAAAGATATGTTTGGAGCGCGACTCCAGCCTGGGAAATGAAATAGAGTCTTGCAAACTGATGGAGCAAGGGTTGGGGCTGACGTTTCGGATGAAGAAAGCGAGAAAGTAAAGCACGGGCGTGTCCAAACAGATTTTGAGCCGCTTGGTGATGATGAAGTTCGACCAGCTCATCGATGGCAGCACGAATATCTTGCTCTTTGGCCTCAATTGAGCGACCAAAAAGACCTACAAGGTCAATGAGGGCAATGAAAGTGCGCTTTTCGGTTGGCATGAGCAGCTTTGTCAAAATACGTTTGTACCAGATTGATTACACCCAAAACAAATACTTAACCAGTGTAGAGAAATCGAGAAGTAAGTCAAGATCGAGTAATCCAGGCTAAAATTAATAATAGTAATAAAGCTCACAAAATTAAACAAAAAGCAGAATATAACTGCAATATTAACGTATTTTCACAATAAGCCACTGTGATCAGAACGGATCAATGGAAGTAACATGTTTGGATAAAATTCGATAAGTGGAGATAAAATGGATAAGAACTAGACTTGCATCCACATCGTGAATATGTTCTACTTATGTGATCTAAGTGAACGTAAATAAAAAAGAATAAGTATAAGTACTGTGATTACTAGAGTAAAAAGGATTAATGATACACATATCAAACAGAAAAACTGCTAATTATGATTGTTTGGGTGAGCTAAGTGTGGAAAACCTCTTAACTGATCAATAAATATACTTTAATATTAACATGATAACTGCAAAGATAACTTTATGAAAAAGTCATCACTCAAGGTTCTTATTAGTCTGGGGGCGTTAGGTTTACATTCTGCCCATCTCGACGAGAATTACTTATCAGTAATAGTGCCCGAGCTGAGCATTAATGGGCAAAGATCGTTGATTTATCATCTAAAGCGATCTTTCTTGGTTGAACAGTTCCGACCTGCCAAAGGAATAAAGAGCTTGCGAATTACAACTGGGGGGATGAGAGTGTTGAAGGCTGAATTTCCGGCTCTCTTTCCTGAAAATGGAAAGAGAGCCGGATGGCACTGTATGGTGTTCGTTAAGCCGCCAAAGAATGACCCGGCTTTTCGATATCTGCGTTCCCAGGTGATAGCAGATGGAGGTATCAATCTAACTAGAGGGGTATATCTCAAGCAGTCGCCTTATTCGACCAAGCTGATGATGATGTGTGACAAGCTGTACGCCCAAGCAATCAGTATATTTTTGATAGATTCTTGGATATTTGGGTTTGATTCGCTATATTTGGAGAAAATGCAGGGAGCAGATACCCATTTTTCACTACTGTCTGGTGTTAGCAGTGAAATAACTCAATTGCTAAGTAAAATTAGCAAAGATAATATTGCGCAATATCAGCGAAAAAAGTTAATTGAGGGTCTGTTAGAAAGATACTATGCAATTACTCTCAATTATCCATACTTTACCAATAACGAATTCTCTCAATATATCTCGACATCGAACGTATATTTACAGGTGGGAGAGCTCTTAAAATTATTGTGACGTTGACCATAAAGTGGGTTGTCAATTACCGCACTATAATTTCATACCGAAGAGGGCAGAAAAATGATTTTTCTTAGCTATAATACGATTGGGTGCTTCGGGTTTGAAAATATTGATCCTTGGACTAGTATCATTGTCTAACATTGTAATATTAATAACATATATATCACTAATGCGGCAATAACTTACTAGAGTAGCGGTAATAAAGCGGCTAAACCGCGTTAATACATATTTTTATCTCTTCTGGCAAGGTGTTTGAGTGAAATCTTAAACTCTACATTAATTACCCAAATAAAGGCCATTGTTAGTTTATTTTATGAATATTCTTCCATGCGGCTATGCTGATTAGAATCAGCAGTAATAGTACATTCGTCCAGTGCGGCCATAATAGGGTGATTAGCGCACTGATGGGTAGATTAAGCATCCAAACTAACGGTCCGGTCCAACTGCCGCACTCTACTGATTTAGCTGCTTTGGTAGTTAGTCTTTTCCCGTTTTTTTCTATTAATGTGAGGGGAATGCCTACGACTGGTATAGTTTCTTTTTCTTTAATCTCAAACTTTTCACTTTGGTAAAAGTTTTGCCAGTGTCCATGTTTCGGTTTCTTTTCCAAGCATGGAAACAGCCCTGCTGGATGTTGGACTGATATCTGATATTTTCCTGGTTCTAGTTCAGTTAGCTGGTATCTTCCGTGTTGGTTGCTGAGCTTTCGATCAACTTCTTGAGCAATCTCTTCATTATTAATTAGATATATGCTAATCCTGGCGGAGGCAAATCTGTGTCGCTCTGGTAACTCATACACCAGACCGAACCACCGCGCGTGAATTGGCCACCAGCGCAGTATCCACAAGAACTCTTTCATCTGCCCAAAATTAGGCTTTCTGCCCAAGCGGCTGGTTAGATAAGCCAGTCCGATCATAAGGGTGATAATTAACCAAATTAGTAGCATCAAGTACTCAGAGTAGCCCAGGTTGGGCAGGCGGCTTTTGGCATATGACCGCAGCGATGTTACAACTGAAGCCATCTTGGTGGTTTGATCGGCAATTGTTTGAAATATAAGGGGAGGTGGTGAGCCGACAGTCTTGGGAGAGGCAATGATCATAAACTGCAGGTTCTGAATCATGCTGATATTGCCAGCTGCATCTTGGATGATGAAGCTGAGACTAATGGTAGCGTTTTCTGGAAGTTGAGGAAGCTGGGTTGTCCAGACTCCGTCAGGTCCAATCACGAAATCAATCACAATGGTCTGGCCATCAGGTAAGACGATGATCAGCTTCACTTGAGCGCCCGGTTCTCCAGTACCGTGGAGAACCGGGCTATTGGTATGAACGATCAATAACCCAGATTCGGTCAGATCTGACGGAGCAGTGAAATCAACTGGTAGCTGACCAATTTGATCAATACTGAATGCTGGGGCTAGGGTATCAATAATGAAGTACCAGATGGCCGAAAAACTGGAGTTACCACTGGTATCAACGGCTTCAACTTGCCAGAAGTGTTGTCCGTCTGCCAAGGGATGAAGGGAATTGAGAGTGAATACCCCGTTGACGATGCTGGACGGATCGATCAAGTCATACATGATCGATCCGTCCACCCACAACCGGTAATACGCCACCTCGACGTTGTCAGTGCTGCCAATCCAGATAAAATCTGGAATGGCAATATTAATTTGGCTGTTATTATCTGGAGAGATGAGAATAGGAGCAGAAGGTTTGATAATATCTGGGACGCCGGCAGTCACTTGGGTGCCACGACTTATTTTAACTGTTTGGGCCAAACTAAGCTTGGGATTGATTACTGCCCAACTCAGTGAAACCACCATCAAGCAGATGAGAACTTTGCTCGGGAGATTGAGTTTGAAACTACGCCTTTTTTTCAAGGTCTTGCAGCTTATTTTCCAACTCTTTGATGCGGGCAGATTGATCATTTTTCTTGCTGATAAGGTGTCTGCGAATAATAATTATCATAGCGACAACTACCAGCAGTGCAATGATCACGGCGAGTACTAAAGTAATTGGGAAGAGCCAAAAGCTGAGTTTAGCAATCACGACTTTCCCTGATTGACCGTAATTCATGGTCAAAGTGGCAAAATACTTTCCCGTTCCCCAGATTTGTTCAAACTTACCATCAAATGGCCGCTCAGCCAGAGGAAAGACATTTTTTGACTCAATATTAATGCTGGCTACCTGCCGACCAAACATATTGGTAATTTCCAAGTTGATGTTGGGTTGAATATGAATGTCTGAGAGGTTCTCAACACTGAAAGAGAAAGGCACGGGACCGTACTCAGAAAAGGCTGGCATCTTAAAGTTGCGGATATATGCCTCTTCATTAATCGGTCCGTTGACGAAAACATAGAGTAGAGTGCCGACTTTTTGACTTATGCCAGACTGAGACTCGGTGAGTTGATCTACTTCAGCACTGTCAAGCTTTTCCGGAGTGGGTTGGTGAGTGATCATGGCATAGTGACCACCTGGCAGAGCATCTGCGGGGATCTCGATCACCACTGATAAAGCCTTGACTTCATTAGCCTGAATTGTTTGTGAGTTGGGGGCGATGGTGATCCAATCAGCCAGGCTCCAGCGTGTGGAGGTTGATTCGGTAATGGGCATGGGGGTGGAACCATCGGCGCCGATCACAAAATCTTGAGCTTGAGACACAACATTTATCTGAGTGGTCGAAGAGTTTTTCACTCTAATGCTAGTTTGCAATGTTTCTCCTGGGTTACCCTTAAGAGTTCCGTCGTCACCGAGGCGAGGAGGGATAGCAGTTAGAGTCACCTGATTTTCGTCAGTAACTTGGGCGAAAACAGAAGCTAGAAAATGAGTTTTTCCCAAAAATACCAAGCCGGCAATAAACAAGGATAAGGCAAGTATTCTGGAGAGCTGGGATTTGGTTTTGTCTGGGCAGGACATATTTGGCTTAAAGTTAATATTTACTAAAATGTCGCAGTCGCGGTGTAGGTCACATAGTTAGAGTAAGTGCCGGCTGCTTGGAGAGGGGAAATTATGGCTTTGTAGCAGACATAAAGATTATGATTGTCGGCTACGGAGGTGTGAGTCATGATTGTCTGGGGTGGTTCAGTGATGGCATTTTCATCATCGGCAAACTGGCGGAAACAAGTGCCGGCGCCGGTACAGGCGCCAACAGCATTACTGGTGTATTGAAACGCAGGAGTAGTGCCACTGGTGTTGACATCGTGAAGAGAGAAAGCAAATCCCTTGACGGCAGTTTGGCTCCACTCGGCTGGATTGGTGTGTGACATATTGCTGGTGTTACCTACGGAATCGGGGATACACTCAGTACCAGTGTTGTCGCCCAGACATAAGTTGGCATTTCTTCCTAACTGATCATTTGCGATTGCAGTTACTGCGTAGCCATTACTGGCATTGGTGGAGACAGCCAAGCCTTGGGCAGCATAGGTAAAGCCGTCGATTGCGAGATAGCCGAAGGGTACGGAAGAAGGGGTGGTGGTGACAGACGTGTTAAAGCCACAGGCAGAAGTTCCAGAGTTCAAACCAAGGATTCGGAAAGTAATCTGAGGAGCCACTTCAGCTGTGATGCGGACTGCCTCGACCACTCCGATTGCCACCGTGCTGAAATCAGCTACAGCATCCGAACTATCTAAATGTTGAATGATTGGTCTGTAGGTATCGGCGTAACCGAGTGAGTGAGTATCTTTTTTGGGAGCTGGATTGATAACTGAGCTAATAATAATTGCGTCATTGGTGACACCGTCGAAGTCGGTGCCGATCGCGCCATTGCCAGTATAACTACACTCGTAGGCATGATAATCGACTCCGGCAATGGTGACATTGGAGGCGGTAGCGGTCCCGGCGGCAAAATCATAGCCAGTCAAGTCAGCTGGGCAAGTGACAGTAGGAGCCACGGTGCCGAAGTCAAACGCCCCGCCATCGGGAATACCGTTAGCCGCTTCAGTGTCATCGGTGACTGCAGGCAGGAGAATTCTAAACGAACCGTTGGCAATAGCGTTGGTAGTTGAAAATCTGACAGTTAATGACGCAGAGCTGGTGGCGACCAGATCATCTCCTGCGTCGGCATCACCAGTGGCGAGAACAGGATCGATATTGACGGTTGAGTCACTGACTACATCTGTAACTGAGTACAGTGTAGCGGTATTACCAGTTCCAACAGTAAGGAGCTGGTCGCCGATGACTAATTGAGCTGAAGAGGTCGATGGCCAGGAGGCAGCGGTGGTAGTGAGAATTAGTTGTGAGGTGCCGACGGTATTGCCCGCAGCCAGGGAGCCGCGGAACGAAGGCCGAGAATTAGAGAGAGTAATCGAGACATCACCAAGATTGGCAGAGCGAGTATCGTCGAGATATCCAGCGATGATAACCCCAGAAAGACCGATTGTTGCCAAGATACCTAATCTAAGGATAAAAGCTTTGGGCATATTTTGACAACAAAAAATCTGCTAATTCGTCCATTGTAGTCAGGTCAATGGATACTTTGCAATAGGCAATTTACGATTTCCTCTTCAAGAAGTACCAAACTAATTGGGTAAAACCAAAAATGAAACCAATGAAAAACACTGAGAGTGGTAGAGCAAAGAATGCCCGTTGAAATTTTTGTGTAGAAAGATCGGCGTTGATCAATTCAATCTCGAGTTGGTATGGTCCGAGGAGAAATTTTGGGGTAAAAACAAACTCAATGGGCGTCAACCCTTCACTTGGGTTGACAGTCGATTCATCCAAGCTTGCGCCATATAACTTCCTTGTTTCTTTACCCAAGACGACCATAGGCATCAGCTTTTGTTCATAAATGCTTTCACCCCGCCAATTAATGAGTTTAGCACTGCCAGAGGCAATCGAAGCCTGAATGCTTTGATTGGTAATTGACGGGGAAAAATTAATTGGGCGAAAACTATCAACGATTGGGCCAATACCAAAATCAGTGATACTTAAGTTGGTGTCTTGGTCCGTCTGCGAGACCAAGACAATCAGGTTGCTGCCAATTGAGGGCAGGACAGTAGTACTATTATTAAAGTTTGGAGCGCTGGCTTTATCGGTCTGTGGTAAGACTGATTCAAAGAGAATAGTGAGGTAGTACTCTTTTTCGAGCGCGTCGCGTGGTGGGGTAATTTTGATACTCAGCTGGCTTTTCCGCCCAGGTGGGAGAGTTACGGCGGCAAAGCCCTGATCGGGCAGATCTAAATGGGGAAAGGTCAGCTCTGCTTGGGGAATAGCTTTTCCCTGATTTGGGATAAAATCTACAAATTTTGGTTTGAGTGTCAATGCAGTTTGACCGGTGTTTTCCAAAGTAACGATATGGGTGGCCGAAGTACCTGGTCTGACTCTGAGGAAGGCGACGGGTGGAGTAATGGAAAGATCGAACACGGATTGGGCGCTGCTGGGGCTGGGATGAGCCACCAGCAGCGCCAACAGTATAAGTAGTAGTAATTTCACTCGAATCACCGGTTTATTTGCCAAAATTTGGTTAAAATTGGTTTTTGTCATTTATTAATACCCTGGCACAGCCACGTACACCACACTAGTTTGATAGCGGCCGGCCGCTTCCGATCCGGATAGGCCTGCCTTGTAAGTAACAGTACTTAGCCTGTCGAATGCGGCACTGGTAGTGCTCATGATCGCCTCCATTGGCTCGACTGGAGAAGTGGCGGCTTTGTTGGCAAACTGGCGGAAATGATTACTAGAGGTGAAGTCAGGAGCAACGTCCACTCCTTGGATATTGAAGCCAAAGCCGCCCACACCTGTGTCTTGCCAGATTGTAGCCACTGTCTCATCACAATCATTATTATCACAAGTGGTATCGGGAATAGCATAACTACCGTCGACAGTTTGGAGTGGATGAGCTTCATAAGCGTAAATAGTGTAGCCACCGGCATTGGGGGCATTGATCAACAGGGTATGAGCGGCGGTGTTATGCGCTTGGGCAGTGAGCAGTCCCAGATTAATGTTGGTATTGCTGATCACAAACTGGAACGGTTTGATTTGGTAAATATACTGGAACCCACTGCCTAGGAAATAATTGGATACTCCATACTCACCGTATGGTCCCGCAAAGCTTTGCCCCACCGTGTCAGTGACGGTATAAGTATCACCAGATTTTTCTCCCGATGTAATATTAAAATTGCCAAACTGAATGATATAGGAATCTGACTCGAGGTTTTCAGCTAAAACTGGGGCAACTAAAAAAGAGGTTGAAATGATGAATTGCGTTAACGCCAAAACAAAAATCCAGTGCCAATGAGCGACTTTTCTTTGATTAAACCTCATACAATTTACCCAATTTGCTTGTGTCAGCTATCTTGCTCAATCTGCTGATTCAACTGCTCGATTTCGTCATGAATTTTTGGTTCACAACGGAAGTAAGTCGTTTGCCAAGACTGAAGTTGTTGCTTGAGATTAGATTGAAAAGTTTGAAAGGCTGCCAGTTGATCTGTGGCAACTTGTAGCTGTGATTTGTACTTTTCTAACTCGGTGTGCAGCGACTCGATTTCGTTTTCTTGGGTTTTCAAAGCTTGAGTGTCTTCCCGCAGTGTTTGTTTTTTGGTGATAACCTCCTCGTGTTGCAACTTGGCAAACATAAAAAAAACCATGACGATGGGCAGAGTTGCCAGATGGACAAATACACCCAGGTCCAGAACGGGTGACAAACTCAAGTGAAACAGGGCGGCTCCAGCCATCACTGCTGTCGCCACTGATGGTCTGGTGCTCATTACCAAAAAGAACAGATGAATATAAGTCAGCGGATAAAGCGGAGAGTTAAGGTTACCGGTTCTACCAATAACCAAGAGCAAGCTGAAAGTGACAAAAGCTAGTTCAAACGAGGTTTGCCCTGGCAAAAGATGCCAGGGCTTGGTTTTTTTGAGGGCAAAATAACAGATAGCAGAGAGCGCGACTGCCTGAATCGAATAGGGTACAAGGAGGGGAGTGCGCAACCACAAATAAGCTAGGGTAACTGCGGCAAGAAGTACCAGGGCGTGAAGGGTTGGGCGCATGTGATCATCATACCAGCCCGAGATATTTTTTCCAAAACGATTTTGCCATGTTATACTTACTTACTCTGGTATGAGGATATTCATGGATAAAAATGAGTAAAACAAAAGATAGTTCGCCCGCCAAAGTTTATGACCCGATTAAGTTTGAGCCGATTTGGCAAAAACAGTGGGAAAAACTTGCTTTGTTTCAAAATACTCCTGAGCATTTTGATCAATCGAAAGAAAAGTTGTTTTTATTGTTCGCGTTTGCTTATCCCTCTGGAGCAGGCTTACATGTAGGACACGTCGAGAGCAAGACAGCTCTCGACATTTTAGCTAGATACTACCGGATGAAAGGCAAACAAGTATTTTTTCCGGTGGGATGGGATGCGTTCGGCCTGCCAGCGGAAAACTATGCTGTCAAGACAGGGGTGCATCCGGCGATTACCACCAAGAATGCGATCAACACCTTTCGCTCACAAATCAAGCGTTTGGGAATTTCTTACGATTGGGCTAATGAGTTGGCCACCAATCACCCAGGATACTACAAATGGACGCAATGGTTGTTCCTCGAGTTGTTTCAAAAAGGTTTGGCTTATCAGGCACTCGGTGCGGTCAATTGGTGTCCGTCGTGTCAAACGGTCTTGGCTAACGAGCAAGTAGTTGAGGGGAAATGTGAGCGGTGTGGGAGTGAGGTGGTGCAAAAAAACCTGAAACAATGGTACTTCAAAATTACGGAGTATAAGGATGAGTTGATTGATGGGTTGGCTCAGGTGGACTGGCCTCATGCCACCAAGCAGCAGCAGCTCAACTGGATTGGTAAGAAATCAGGGATAAATATTAATTATCCAATCGAGGATGAGGCTGGCAAAGTGGTGGGAAATGTTGAGTGTTTTACCACCAGACCTGACACCAATTTTGGCGCCACCTTTGTTGTGTTGGCGCCTGAGCATCCCTTAGCAATTGATTTCGCCCAAAACAACCCAGAAGCAGCTGAGTATCTGGAAAAATCCCGAAAAAAAACCGAGCTGGAAAGACAGCGGGAGGGAAGAATTAAAACCGGAATTAATACTGGCTTAGTTGTGGTTAATCGACTGAACGGTCGCAAGTTGCCAGTGTGGATCTCTGATTTTGTCCTTGGTGGTTTTGGTACGGGTGCGGTTGTGGGAGTGCCCGGACATGATAAGCGTGATTTTGAGTTTGCTCAAGCTTTTGGAATTGATGTGATTCGGGTGGTGGTGGCTCAAGATGGTGACAGCGCGGCGATTACAAACACTAGTCAGGTGTTTGAAGATGAAGGAACAACGATTAATTCTGATTTTCTTGACGGGTTGGATACTCCCACTGCTCAACAGCAAATGATGGATTATCTAGAGGGGAAAGGGTGGGGTAAAAGAGTGACGACCTACAAATTACGTGACTGGTTGATTAGTCGGCAGCGGTATTGGGGGGCGCCGATCCCGATCGTGTACGATCCGGATGGCGCCCCCCACCCAATTGATCCTGATTCTTTACCCTGGCTTCTACCCACTGACGTTGATTTCAAGCCAACTGGCGAGTCGCCTCTGACTTCTTCTCAAGAATTTCAGCAACGGACCGAGCAGTACGTGGCAAAGAACTTTGCTTGGTTAATCAAACAAAAAGGTTGGGATAAGTCAGGCAAAGGTTGGCGCCCAGAGTACGATACGATGGACACCTTTGTCGATTCTAGCTGGTACTACCTGCGCTACGCCAACTCTCGAGATGAGCATCAATTCGCCGACAGTGCTCAATTGAGTCGTTGGCTTCCGGTCGATTTTTACATGATTGGCCCAGAGCACATTGTGTTGCACTTACTTTATTCGCGATTTTTTACCAAGTTTCTCAGAGATCAGGGCTATCTCAAGTTTAGCGAGCCATTTCTCAAGATGCGACACCAGGGGATGATTCTTGGTCCCGATGGTCGGAAAATGAGTAAGAGCAAGGGCAATGTGATTAATCCTGATGAAACTATTGAAAAGTTTGGGGCCGATACCCTGCGGGTTTACGAGATGTTCATGGGTCCGATCGAAGCAGACAAACCTTGGGATCCCCGGGCAGTGATCGGGGTGTATCGATTTCTCAATCGAGTGTTTAACCTGGTTCAGTTGGCAAGTGGAATCGATCCAGATCTAGAGAAGCAGGGTAACCAATCAAGTGACGAAGTCAGGCGTAAGCTTCACCAAGTAGTGGCGAAGCTTGATCACGATCTTCCCAAGCTGAAATTTAACACCGCGATTGCCAGTCTGATGGAGTTGGTCAATCTCTGGGAAAAAGTCGGCGCCACAGCTCTTGATCGTGGTGATTTACTGATTTTGATCAAGGCTCTGGCGCCGATTGCCCCTTTCCTAGCAGAGGAGTTATATCAATTATTAAACTCTGGTGATCAAACTTTTCGTACTGTTCATCTGCAATCTTGGCCAGACCATGACCCCCAACTTGCCAAGTCAGAAATGACAATAATTCCCATCCAGATCGATGGCAAAGTCAGGGCGCAGCTTGAGCAGCCCAGTGATCAGCTGGGGCAAGAGTATCGCGCGGTCATTCTGACGCAAGCTCAAGCGCTTCCGGCGGTCAAGCGGTGGTTGGAGCAAGGCACCTTGAAACAAAGCATGTATATTGAAGGCAAAATCGTGAGTTTGGTGTTAGATCACAGTTAAGTAAAGGAATCGGTTTTAACATCTCAATTGAGATGTTTGAAACGCAGTCCCAATCTGGATTTTCTCTGCATCAATTGAATTTTGTGATGTTGAGTGGATTATTGGGACTATTCCTTGGTTTAATTCTGGCAACAGCGGGAGTGGTGATTGCGCTTAGTGAGAGAAAAGAAGGTGCTAACGCAGAGTTTGATTCAAACCTGACTTTGCATATCACAGGTGCAGTGAGATCTCCAGGTGTTTACGTACTGAAACCAGATTCAAGGCTCCAAGATTTAGTGGATGCAGCAGGTGGATTAAGCAAAGAGGTCGACCAAGAGTATCTAATACAGAAGCTGAATCTAGCCCAGAAAATAACCGATGGGCAAAAAATCTATATTCCCTTGCAAACAGAAAGTAACAACGCTAATACAAATAGTAGTCAGAGTGGGGGATTGGCAATGTCAAAACCCAGCCAAAGTAACTATAGCAGTGTTGTAAGTACTAGCGCTGGCTTGATTTCGATCAATCAAGCCAGCGCCACCGAGCTCGAATCACTTACGGGCATTGGCACTAAAAGGGCAGAGGCAATTATTGTTGGTAGACCCTACCACGCGATTGAAGAATTGATCAGCAAAAAAATTGTCAGCGAAAGCATATTTAAAGAAATTAAGACGCAAATTAAATTATAAAACCCGAACACTTAAATAGATCAAACTAAACAAAGTTACGAGTTTAAATTAAAGTAGTTATAAGACATATACTAAGAGTACAAAAACTATAACAACCCATAATACTTAAGTGCAACTAAAGATTATTATATTGATATTATTAACGATATTAATATTAACGCGGATTATTCATATATATGAATATTATCGCAAAATTGATGATAACCAAAACATCTCGCTATTCTTGACTATAAAAGAATACCCAAAAACTTGCTGGTTCAGTACCGAAGGTTTTTTGTTTCAACTAAAGGATTGCACGAAGTACCCACTGGCCTCACGCTTGCAGATAATTGGCAAGCGGAGCGGAGTGATTGCTAACAGTAATACACAAACAATTTTGCTTGAAATTGAGAGCATTATCACAGTCATTTCCAAAAATAATCCAATTGTTTTTTCCACACAAAAGGCGCAAGAGTTTCTCTTCTTGCTGCGTCTCAAGATTTACTCAAGATTGGCACTGTACTTGCCAGAACCGCTCCTTGGATTGTTCTTTTCATTGATTTTCGGTGGAAGTTCGCATTTAGATCCCGAAACTAAACAAATTATCACCCAGATTGGGGTGCAACACTTGATTGCTGCATCTGGCATGCAAGTATCACTTTTGGTCGAGTTAGCTGCCAAGACTACTGTTAATGTTCCTAAAAAACTCCGGATTCCTTTGATATTTTTGATAATCGTCACTTACCTCCATTTGGCTGGACTATCGATTTCTGTTATCCGAGCTGGTCTAATGCACTCTCTCCGCCTCATCTCTCAACTCGTCTTCAAGCAGTACTCAATATTCTTGTCTTTAGGTGTTGTTGCCTCGTTTTTGCTACTCATTTGGCCAAAGATTTTTTTTGAAGCTGGGTTTCAATTATCGTTCTTAGCTGTACTAGGTATTGTTGTGTCATTTTCGCACAGCACGACCAAGCAGTCCCAACTGCATCAACTCGAATCTGGAGATCTCAATGATCAGCTCCAGCAAGAGTCTGTTACAAATACCTGGATTCAGACTTGTCTGGATTACATCAATGGGTGTCTACAACTAACTTTGGTCGTTAACCTCTGGATTTGGCCGGTGCTTTGGTATCACTTTGGTGAATTAAATCTTTTTGGATTCATTTCTGGCCTTGTACTAATCTGGCTGCTGATCCCAATCTTTGTTTTTGGCTGGTTATTGTTGATCGTCATATTAATCTTGCCAGTCGGACAGTTTGAGTTTTTGATTGAGAATTTTTTCCTTCCACCAGTTTATTGGTTAATGTGGTTGTTTGAGTGGATTTTTGAATTTTTGGCCAAATTTAACGGTTGGACTATTTTGTTAGGCAAATGGAGTTGGCAGCTCTCTCTAAGTTGGTACGGACTACTGATTCTGATGTTATTAATTAAAAACAGAGTGAAGGCGCGTGGGTGAAACTGAAAACTGCAATTGGTATATATTTACTGTCTGTTTTGTTGAATGCTACCTACCGATTGGCAAACACTGCCCAGGGAGATCTTGAACTTATCGTGTGTGATGTGGGTCAAGGTGATGCGATTCTGATTCAATCGGGTAAAACTCAAGTGTTAATTGATGGAGGACCAGATGCAGCAGTCATGCGCTGTCTAGGAAAGTACATGGTGCGCTTTGATCGAGTGATTGAGTTGGTGGTAGTCACACATCTGGACTCTGATCACATTGCCGGTTTAATCCCGGTGTTATCGACTTATCAAGTCGATAAACTAATGATTGATGATGAAACCAAGGAAACTGACGATTTTAAGGATCTTAAACAGCTTGTCCAGGCTAAGAAAAGGCAGGGTATGGAGTCAATTGAGCCAGTTCACGGAACCGAAGTTGTCCTGGGAAAAGAGCAAAAATTACGAGTGATTAATATTTTCTCCGAAAGCACATTACAGGATTCAGGTATGAGCGATCTGAAAAGTACCGCTACGAGTAATGACCGATCTATCGGTCTTTTTCTAGTGTGCGATCAGGCAAAAGCCGTATTGATGGCAGACATTGAGGATCGGGTAGAGCAGGCAATGGTAAGTTTGAAATTGCTAGACGATGTAAACCTACTGAAAGTAGGGCATCATGGGTCAAAATCGAGTACAAGTGAAGCATTATTAAGGGTGACACGACCCGAAATTAGTGCTATAAGTGCAGGTAAAAACAATCATTTTGGTCATCCCTCTCCTCAAGTAATTTCTCGCCTACTCGAGTACGACTCCATGGTCTTGAGGACAGATCAAGAGGGTGACCTAGTTTTCCGGTGCCAAGCTGATCGTTACCAACTTCAGTAATAGATCAAAAACGATCAGACATGTCTAGTTGTTGTTAAAGAGCACTAATTTTCTATCTTTTCATAATAGTGATATCAGTGTCAAGTGGTAATTTTCTCCCTTTATGGATAATGCAGAGAAATTAATGCATAATCTATCCCATAATATTGGTTTAGGAATAGAGTATTCGACCCAATCAAAATTATGGTAAAAATACTATAGACATAATGACAATATAATCGTGTCCGAGTAAATACTTACACCAAGAGAAACCGATATTATTCACTTTAGAAATCTATTCCATGAGTAAACAAGTTGTTCGGAATACTTTGGTTTTTATTAGGTTGATGCCTCAAGTGAAGTATGTTTATCGATTTCGCTAAGCAGTTACTTCTATATATTTGTTACAATACTGGCATGACTAATCCCACGGTCCTCCAATTAGTTAAGGAAATAGAACTGGATTTGGCAGGAGTTATTGCAGATCTGTTTGGAGTTAAACTACTGGTAAAGTTGAACTACCCTAAGGATTTGAAGCATGGTGACTTTACCACTAATGTAGCTTTGAGCTTGTTTTCGCTGCTCAAAGAGAGTGGACGCAAGGATGACTCTCCTTTGTTAGTGGCGCAAAAGCTTGTCACAGTTTTAAAAGAAAGCTGGAGTACGAAGCGCGGTGGATTCTCAAATTCAGTTATTTGGATCGATCGAGTGAGCGCAGAGCAACCCGGATTTATTAATTTCTGGTTAACGAACACTTATTTACACCAACTAAATTCTTCAATCTCCTCTGGTGCTGACATCGAGAGGTGGTTGTCTAAAAATTTAAGAGGAAAAAAAGTGATCGTAGAGTTTACCGACCCAAATCCGTTTAAGGAGTTTCATATTGGACATTTATATAGCAATATTGTTGGGGAGGCGATTTGCCGGCTGGAGGAGGCTGTTGGAGCGCAAGTAAAACGCGCCTGCTATCAGGGAGACGTTGGCATGCATGTGGCCAAAAGTCTCTGGGGAATGTGGCAGAAAAAAGAGCAAATCGCCGAATTGAGTTCTCTGCCGTTGAGTAAGAGAGCACAGTTTCTTGGTCAGGCGTATGCCTTAGGCGCCAGCGTCTACGAGACAGACGCTGGCGCCAAACAAGCCATCCAAGAGATTAATCAGGTTGTGTATCAGCGTCTCGACCTTAGTCAAGAAAGTCCGAGCTCAACGGTTCAGAAGACCGATTTTTCTTCTGTAGAGTTTATGGAGCTGTATCATCTGGGTAGGCAGTGGAGTCTGGAGTATTTTGCTTGGCTTTACGATCGCCTTGGTATGAAGTTCGATTACTTCTTTTTTGAAAGCCAGGTCGGTCGAGCAGGAGTAGCAATCGTCAAGGAGTACTTGGCTAAGGGTGTGTTTGAGACCAGTCAGGGTGCCGTTATCTTCCCTGGCTCGAAACACGGTTTGCATGATCGAGTATTCATTAACTCGCTCGGTCTGCCTACTTACGAAGCCAAGGAGCTAGGTTTAGCTCCGACCAAGTATGCTCAGTATGCTTACGATCGCTCCATTATCATCACGGGCAACGAGATTGATGAGTATTTTAAAGTACTGCTCAAGGCTATGAGTCTGACTCATCCAGACCTAGCTGAAAAAACTACTCACCTTTCTCATGGTATGGTCAAGCTGCCAGAGGGAAAGATGTCGAGCCGAACCGGTAAAGTGATTACTGGCGAGTGGCTGATGAATCAGGCTACCGAACAAATGGTGGACCGATTGCGCTCAACTCGTCCAGAGTTGAGCGCAACCAAACAGGCCAAAATCGGCTCAGAAATCGCTCTTGGAGCGATTAAGTATGCTTTACTTAAATCTAACATCGGGGGGGATGTAGTTTTTTCATTCGAACAATCGCTGGCTTTCAGCGGAAACTCAGGACCATACCTTCAATACACCGCGGTTCGCTGTATGGGAGTATTACGGAAAGCGACTGCTGCTATGCAATTAAGTAGCATAAGTATACTTATTGATCTATTAAAAAATATTAAAGTAGATATTGATCAACTAGACGCAAAAACTAGTTATACAAGTTTAGATAAAGATTTATTAAGAATCATTGCGCGATATTTTGATACACTAGAAATGGCTGCAGCGAAATATACTCCTCATTCACTGACGGAATACCTTTATGAGTTTGCCCAAAAATTAAATTATTGGTATGACAAACAAAAAATTATTGAGCTTGAATCGGGTAAGCTTACGCAACCGGCTCAATTGAAGTTATCGCTCGCGTTGACTGCTTATCAAGTTTTGTTTCATGGCTTGAGTGTGTTAGGTATCAATATTCCAGAGGAGATGTAGGATGTTAAAGCACCAATTGAATAAATTAGATTCTGGATTGGAAGTAATCAGGGTACCAATCGATAGCCTACCTTCTGTGACGGTTTTGATACTTGGTAACACCGGCTCTCGATACGAGACAGCAGCGGAACAAGGACTGGCTCACTTTTTCGAGCACATGGTATTCAAAGGCACAAAAAAATTTCCTTCAGCCAAAATTATTTCTGAGTTAATTGACGGAGTGGGAGCTGAGAGCAACGCATTTACCAGCAAAGAGTTTACTGGTTATTACATCAAGGTGAAAAGCGATCATATTCAGCTGGCTCTTGATATCTTGTCGGATATGTTACTAGCGCCAAAGTTAGTCGAAAGCGAGATCGAGAAAGAAAAGGGTGTGATTATCGAAGAAATGAACATGTATCTGGATACACCGATGCGTGATATAGGTAATCTATTTGATCAGCTGGTGTTTGCAGACCAGAGTGTGGGTCACGATGTGATTGGCACCAAGCAAACTGTCTCAGGTATGAGCAAACAGAACTTTATCAATTTTCTAGATAAGTGGTATGGTTTAGCCAACTTGACGTTAGTGCTCGCTGGTGATGCACGCGTGCTGAACCAAGCTGACCTGCTTGACGGAATTAACAAGCTGTTTACCAGCAAACTAGCTGGTGCTGATCGATTCAAGAAGCGGGTAGAGATTGAAGATTTGTTGGGTCCGGCGCCGCTGCGGCGGCGCCGGCTAATCATCCGCAAACAAAAAACCAAGCAAGTGCACTTGATGCTGGGTTGGCCGGGTATTGCCAGAAATGATAAGCGATATTACGCCATGTCTATCCTGGCAAATATCCTAGGTGGGAACATGAGCTCGAGATTGTTCAGTGAAGTACGAGAAAAACGGGGTTTGTGTTATTACGTCAACTCTTCGCCAGATTATTATCATGATGCTGGTACTTTGACCGTGGCGGCTGGAGTTGATCCGCAGCGAGTGCATGAGGCGTTGTCTGTAATTATTGATGAGTGTCAGAAACTGGCCAGCGGTAAGGAGCCACTGAGTGAGAAAGAGATGACCAAAGCCAAAGAGAACCTGGTGGGTAATATGGCGTTGTCGTTTGAAGATAGCATGGCTGTCGCCCAATTTTTTGGTTTAAGACAAGTTCTGACCCAAAAAATCGAAACACCAGAGGAGGTGATGAATCAAGTGAGAGGGGTGACGCTTGAGTCGGTTCAAGCTTTGGCCAAGGAAATTATCCGCCAGCCCCAGCTGCGGCTGGCGGTGATTGGTCCATTCACTGAAAGTGAATTCAAGCGTTACGTAGAGTAAATATTTAGTAGACAGTCAATTTAAAATTTGGAATAAGTAGTTGTATAATTCTCCATAAGAAGGGGAGATTGATTATGAAAAACACCCGCACCGCAGTGTTAGTCAAACCAGATGGTCTACAACGAGGTCTAATCGGCGAGATTATCAGCCGTTTTGAACGCAAAGGCTTGAAATTAGTGGGAATCAAGATGGTGAGCATGACTGATGCCCAACTGTCTGAGTGGTATCAAGAACACCAGGCGAAAAGTTTCTTTGGTGATCTCAAAAATTTCATGGGAAGCATGCCAGTAGTGGCAATGGTTTGGGAGGGAGTTGAGGCAGTGCCGGTAGTGCGAAAATTAGTTGGTACTACGGTTGGCCGTGAAGCTGAAGCTGGCTCAATCCGCGGAGATTTTGGCATGAGTCGCCAGTTCAATCTGATTCATGCGTCCTCGTCCGACTCGGACGCCCAACGCGAGATCGATATTTTGTTCAATGTTGACGAGCTATTTAACTACTCTGGTGCCATGGAGTGCGTGGTATATACAGATGAGGAGAGAGAATAGATTATGCAAGAGACAAGAACTACGAACGAAAAATCTCCTAAAAGATGGTTGTTAGAAACAATGCGAGTTGGTCAGGTATTGATGTTTAGAACTAAGAAGTCAACTTATCTTCTAAGATGTGAACAACAGGCGGAGAGGGGTAAGCTTTTAGAATTTCGGATTTTGAATCCCTTACATATGGCTCAACAATTTCCTGATTCTGTGAGTATAGCGGGCGATTTTATTCAAGCTGGAAAAAGCGTACTTGTTGTCGACGCAAATACGAGGGAAGCACTATTTGCTACATCTGAAGTGACTGAAGCAAGGGTAAACAACCAATAGCAGTTGTTTGATTGTCCCAATTGTCTATTAAAAATTTCGGTGTATACTGAAATGCAGTATGCAACCATTTTTTGTCAAAACATTTAGTAAAGGTCAAATGACGATCCCTAAGGTCATACGCCAGAAATGGGGTGTGGGGGACGATTTTTGGATGAAAGTTAGATTTGATGAAAGTGGGGCATTAATTCTCATGCCCATTGAACACTCGCCTGATTCAGGGGGCATACTTGACCGCTTGTCAGCACTGCCCAAACCTCAAGAGTCGTGGTTTTCTCAGAAAGAGAATGAAAATATGAGAAACGAAGTCGAATTAGCGTTGAAGCGCAAGCTTAAAGATTGGTGAGATGAATGTATTACTTGATACTTCAGTTATAGTTGATTGGTTGAGGCAAAAAGATAGTCGTGATACCTGGCTTTTCCAGTTACTAAAAGCTGACTGTCGGTTGTTTGTGCCTGTGGTGGTGGTGGCCGAGCTATATACTGGGTCGAGTGTCTGGCAGATTGCGGATGCAAGATTGAGGCTCGAAGGTTTTTTGCGTGAGTGCCAGGTCATGAGTTTGGAGACAAATACCGCGGTTTTGGCGGGACAAATCAAAAACAAGTATAAGATCAACCTGATTGATGCGTTGGTAGCGGCTGAAGCAATGGAAAGATCACTAAAGCTAGCCACGCTCAACACGAAAGATTTTGCCAAAATCGAAGGATTGGATTTGGTGAAGTAGCTCGTGCCCCCGACAGGAATCGAACCTGTACCAACGGTTCCGGAAACCGTAATTCTATCCGTTGAACTACGGGGGCGGTGATCATGAGTTATTGTACATCATTGAGGTAGGCTTCTCGGCGTAACTGAGCTTGCCTATATCAAGTTGTTTTTGCTACACTGAAAGATGAAATAAATCCAGGATCTTCTTGGAATTTGTTGTGTTGGGGTTAGATAAAAACTGATGAAAAAGAGTCACTTGCCCACTAGCCTGATTAATCGAGTAATTACTTGGTTAGCTGTTTCTCTGGTGATTGCAAGTATTGCTTTGGGGCAGGTAACAAATAGTGTAGTTTGGGCAGCTTCAGAATCGCAGACCAAGAGTGCGAGTGTAGTCAGCACGAATCCAGTGAATGATGAAGCTGCCCCACAAGAAATCAGCGTTGAGCCAGTCGAAGTGGAAGTCAAAGCTCAGCCTTCGGCTTGGCAGAGATTATTGAAGTCAACCGGGATTCGTGCCAATTACCAGGGAATTAAGGCCGAGATCAGGAATAGTGAAGGCGAAAAAGTGGAGGATGTGGTGTCTGATGACTCCAACTCTGCCGATCAGTTTTTGTTTCATTTGGATCCAGCCAAACTAGAACTGGCTCCAGGCGAATATCAATTGGTTGTAGAGTACGCCGGCGAGGTGATTTATCAAGATTTTACTTACGGCGTGCTGGCGGTGAACGCCACCAAAGATGTGTACACATTGGGAGAGGCGGCCAGCCTGGAGCTGGCCGCCCTAGACAGTCACGGTACCACGCTGTGCAACGCCAACTTACTCCTCACCATTACTACTCCCGATGGGGGACAAACCAATCCAGAAGTGGTTAAATCTGGTGAGTGTGACGGAAATAATGTGACTGACGTGCCGGATTATTCGGCAGAATATGTACCTGAGCTTGAGGGCGAGTATCGCCTCAAGCTCCAAAACCTCGATCAAAATTTTGTGATCGAATCAAGTTTCCAAGTCGTAGCGGATCCTGAGTTAAGTATCGAGAGGTTGGGCCCGAGCAGAATATATCCAATGGCTAATTACTTGATGAATATCAATGTGTACTCAAAAAATGGCTTTAGTGGAACGGTGAGTGAAAGTGTGCCCAGCTCGTTTGCTATCGAAAGCGATGGTGCGTCAAAAAGCCAGCAGGGTGAACTGACGATTATCTCTTGGCCGGTTGAGATTGCTCCAGGAGAAACTGCGGAGCTGGCGTATCTTTTTGACGCACCGGACGTCTCTCCCCAATTTTATTCTCTTGGCTCGATTCAGTTATTAGATAACAAAAACCCAATTTATACCGAATCTCGCCAGTGGCAAGTTGCCTCAGATGATACTTCCACCAAGGCAATCGGCTCCGAGTCTGGCACCAACTGGTCAGCCTCAGGTGGCTGTACCTTCGGCACCAACTGCGTGACTACTTCTAACAATCAGTACGCTACTTTTAATGGCACTGGTCGGAATACTTTGTACCTTAAAAACATTGGTTTTTCAATTCCTGCGGGATCGACAATTGATGGCATTGTGATTGGATTCGAGGGATACGGGTCAGGCACTACTGCCGCAAGAAGAACCATAAGGTTGAATGTAACAAAAAATGGTACCAATGCAACTGATGCCACTTGGAATACCCAAGCTTTTACGACTCGAGATGCTAGTTATACCACAGGGACTAGCACTGATCTTTGGGGCACGACTTGGACAGTCAGTGAAATTAATTCGACCAACTTTGGGGTAATGATTTCAGATAATGATACTACTGCCCGCGCTTTATACATTGATCATGTTCAGATTACGGTGTACTACACACCACCAGTGACAATTAATGTGTCTGGTTCAACCAATGTCGCTAGTGGGACAGTTAAATGGGCGAAAAATGGAGTGGCACAGGCTGAAACAGCTACGATCGGTTCTGGGACGTGGTCACTAACTGCTACTGGTTTAGCCCAAAACGATATCGTCACTACTTGGATTGATGCGGCAGCTGAGACCGATGAGAGTACCGCGATCACCAAGTATGACGGCACTGGTGATATCACTGGCATGGTGCTCAATGCCAATGTTCTGTCTGTAGGTAGTGTCGATAATCCTAGTCTGGTACTATCAAATTTCGCCTACACCAATACCAATAATGAAAATGTGATGCACAGCTACGGTAGTAGTACGCTGACGGTCGATGGGGGTAATTCTTACTCAACAGAAAAACTTGACGTGCTGAGTGGAGCTACGCTGACGGTGGGTATCAGCGAGATAGTCAATACTCATCATCTGTCCATCAACGGCACGCTGACTTCTGGTGGCAGTAGTACTTACAATGTTTATGGTAATTGGGAGAACAACGCGACTTTCACTGCCTCGACCAGCACGGTAGATTTCAAGCTTGCCTCAGGGACGCAGACGCTCAAGAGCGGTGGGACTGGGGCAGGCAAGTTGTTTAATAATCTGACACACTCTGGTGCCGGCACGCTCCAGCTGAATACCAATGCCATTGACGTTGATGGTAACTTTGCTCAAACCGCCGGCACCTTCGACGCCAATAGTTTCAGCCAGAACTTTGCTGGGGATTTTTCTTTGTCGAGTGGAACCGTGTTTACCAAAGGTGGAACCACCACGTTTGACGGTTCGGTAGCTAAAGCTATCACTGATAACACCACTGGTCAGCAAGATCTGGGTGCGGTGGTGATTGATGGGACGAGTAAAAGTATTTCTTCTTCAACAAATATCAAGCTGACCACTTTGTCGATCGGAGCGGATGATACGTTGGATATTTCTTCTGATACTTTGGCTATTTTGGGAAGCGGTACGCCGTTTACCAAAACGGGTGCGTTTACCACTACTGGTTCGACCGTGGTATATGCTGGGACTACGGCTACCAACGTTACCACCACGGCTTACAACAATCTGACGTTCACTCCCGCTTCAGGCACGCCGACATACACTTTACAAGCCAGTTTGACCGCCGGCAATGCGATTGCGGGCAACTTAACAATCAGTAGTGGTGCAACTTTAAGCACTTCAGCTTCAAACTTCAATCTAGAAGTTAAGGGCAATTGGGCGAATGCCGGCAGTTTTACTTCAGGTACCAACACCGTGACTTTTTCGGCAACCGCTACTGGCAAAACGATCGTGACCGGTGGGACCGGTACTGGTCAGGATTTTAATCATGTAGTGTTTAACAGTTCTTCCGGAGGATGGACAATCCAGACTAATGATATGAAAGTGGCTGGTAATTTGACCATTACCGATGTCAATGATTGGACGCTGCAAACGGGGAGGATTCTTGAGGTAAATGGCCAGTACACCATTACTGGCAATGAAACGGCCGCTACCACTTGGACTGGTTCGACGCTTTATCTTAATAACGGCACTAGCACTAGTTACACTATTAACTCGATTAAAACTGCCTCAGCTGAGACCTATGGCACGTTGCAAATCGGTGCTAACACTGATGTACGGATGTGGAACTCAACCGCCACGACCTTTACTGTGGATGCGACTGGTTCTTTATACTCGCAAAATCATGCCAATACGGCTGGTAGCCTGTATATTTGGGGTGATTACAACGTGGTGGGCACAGATTACTGGAGTTACGCGACTGATTTTGACAGTGTGGCGTTGGGAGGATCTTCCCGCCAGGCAAATGTCAGAATTGATCCAGCTGGTGGAGTGACCGTGGGCAGTGGTAAAACACTAAATGCCATTGGCACATCGAGTTTTCGCACCACAGTGGATCGGCAGGGCGCCAGCAATGGTTACGGGCTAACCATTGCTGGCGGCACAATTAACTTCAATTACGTCAACTTTGACCGGCTAGACGGTAACAAGGGTTTGGATATTCAAACAGGTTCAACCGTCACCAGTCTCGATTATACCAAGTACGACAACTTGGTTGGAACGGCTGGTACCGATGATGCGTTTATTACTTTGAGTACTTCAATTGTTGGCACTGGCACTAAAATTTTGACCGGTTTACAGTTTGATAATACTGGGACTGGGGCAGAGTTCAATGTCAATTTGAGCGGAACGGCGGTCACCGGTTACTGGGATTTTGAGTCCAGCTCTGGGACATTCGATGGCGAGAGCTATGATGGCGCCAGCGGCATGGCCGAGGCCGATCCAGGCACACTGCGTTGGGATGACTCGGCCCAGCCGCCGCTGGCGCCCACCGACCTTTTAGCCGAGGGAGCGACCAACCCAACCGGCGTGATCGATCTGACTCCAGAGATGTCGGCGATTTATCGCGATAACAACGTTGGTGATACTGCTAATAAGTACCAGATCCAAGTCGACGACAACTCAGATTTCACCTCAGTCTTTTGGGACTCTGGCGCGAGTGGTACCTCCATGACCAACTGTACAGTCAACAACCGCTGTCAAGATATCTCATACACTGGTTCAGTGTTAACAAGAGGAATAACGTATTACTGGCGAATTAAGTATTGGGATATTGCAGGATTGGAGGGCGATTTTTCTTCAGAGTCAGCCACTTTCAAGCTCAATCAATTACCTAACACGCCGACCAACACTGCGCCAACTGATGGATTGGGCAATCAATCTTTGACTCCGACACTCCAGTCTTCAGCTTTCTCTGACTCAGATGTGGGTGATACCCACTCCGCCTCCCAGTGGCAGGTATCGACTGCTAGTGGGGCAGGATTTGATGCTGGCATTGTTTGGGATTCAGGCACAGACACGACCAACAAAACATCCCGAGTAGTTGGTACCACGCTTTCCACTGGTACAACTTACTATTGGCGAGTCAGGCACCAGGATGATAAAACCGAGTGGTCGAGTTACTCGACAATTACTAGTTTTACCACCTATTACCCACCCTCTGCTCCCACTGATTTATTGGCAGAGGGAGCGACTAATCCCACGGGAATCATTGATTTGACCCCAGAATTATCAGCCATCTATCGTGATTCCGACGCAGGTGATACTGCTAATAAGTACCAGATCCAAGTCGATGATAATTCAGATTTTACCTCGGTCTTTTGGGATTCTGGTGCGAGTGGTACTTCCATGACCAACTGTACCGTCAATAATCGTTGTCAAGATATTTCATACTCAGGATCAGCTCTTACCAGAGGCACAACTTATTACTGGAGAATTAAATTCTGGGATGTGGGTGGGGCAGAGGGGGCATTCTCTTCCGTCACAGCTACTTTCAAGATTAATCAAATACCTAATACTCCAACTAACACTTCTCCAACGAATGGGGCAGGTAATCAATCACTGACTCCGACACTCCAGTCTTCAGCTTTCTCTGACTCAGATGTAGGAGATACCCATGCTGCTTCTCAATGGCAGGTATCTACCGCCACTGGGGCTGGCTTTGATGCCGGCATCGTTTGGGATTCGGGCACAGACACGACCAACAAAACATCCCGAGTGGTTGGCACCACGCTCTCTACTGGTACTATTTACTATTGGCGGGTTAGACACCAAGATAACCGAACTGAGTGGTCGAGTTACTCAACTATTACTAGTTTTACCACTAGCTATCCACCCAACACCCCGACTAATACCTCGCCAACCAATGGTGCGATCAACCAATCACTCACTCCAACGCTCCAGTCTTCTGCATTTTCCGATCCTGATGCTGGGGCGACTCATGCCGCTTCTCAATGGCAGGTATCTACCGCCAGTGGGGCTGGATTTGATGCCGCGATTGTTTGGGATTCAGGTACGGACACGACCAACAAAACATCTAGGGTAGTTGGTACCACGCTCAATCCCGGAGTGACGTATTATTGGAGAGTTCGCCATCGGGATGATCGGAGTGTTTGGTCCAGCTACTCTGTTATTACCAGCTTTACAACTTATTATGCTCCCTCTGCTCCCACGGACCTCTTAGCCGAGGGAGCAACTAACCCCAACGGCTTAATTGATCTTACCCCTGAGTTATCTGCGATCTATCGTGACTCAGATGCGGGTGATACCGCCAATAAATATAGAATCCAAGTGGATGATAACTCAGATTTCTCTTCAGTGTTCTGGGACACAGGAGTCAGTGGTACATCTATGACCAACTGTACCGTCAATACTCGTTGTCAAGATATTTCATACTCAGGATCAGCTTTAACTAGAGGTACAGTGTATTACTGGCGAATTAAATTCTGGGATGTGGGTGGGGCAGAGGGAGTATTCTCCAGTGAATCGGCTACTTTCAAACTCAATCAATTGCCAAATACTCCAACCAACACTTCACCAACTAATGGCGGTACAGAGCAAAGCCAAAATCCGACTTTGCAATCATCGGCTTTTTCCGATTCCGACGTTGGGGACACGCACTCCAACTCCCAGTGGCAGGTATCTACCGCCACTGGAGCTGGATTCGATGCAGCCATTGTCTGGGATTCGGGGGTCACCGCCACCAACAAGACCTCTGTGGTAGTCAACAGTACCAACGGTACTTTCCAGGGTAGTTTAAGTGGGCAAACACAACTAGCCTTAAACAGCACTTACTATTGGCGGGTTAGACACCAGGATGATAAAACCGAGTGGTCCAGCTACTCAACTATTACCAGTTTCACCACCATTGTGTCTAACCCGCCTACAGCTCCCACTATTCCTTGGTGTGAGGGCCAAACCAATCCAACTAATGTAACTAGCGCCACTCCGAGCTTTTCTGCCATACACAACGATCCTGACGGTGATGCAGCAAATTTTTATCAAATTGAGGTAAATACTAACTCAAGCTTCAGTGGGACAGTGATGTGGAATTCTACCAAAACTTCTATGAGCAATCTCGCTTCTGGCGTGCGCTCTGCCGATTTTGTTTATGCTGGTTCTGGTTTGCAGTTAAGTACCACTTACTATTGGCGCATCCGATTTTGGGATGTGAACGGCTATGAAGGTGCAGTCTCCGCCACCCAACAATTCACAACGGCGAGCTTCGTCAGCGGCAACTTCTTTTTTGAGGGTTTGCAAATGGAAGGTTTAAATATCAACTAGGGTGGGTGAGTCTGTGTGACAGACGTATTGACTTAGTACATAGTACACAGTATACTATATACTATGAAAACAACTACTAGATCTGATATTCTGACTTTCATCAAAAAACGAGGTCAAGTTTCTCCCCATCAGTTGAAACAACACTTAGGCCTAGGTGGTCCAGCTATTCACCGGCAACTAAGAAAATTGGAGGCTGAGCTCTCAATTGTTAAGATTGGCAAAGCACCGAAAGTAGTATATGTGGCGCGTGAGGGTAGTCGAGTTATGCCAGCCATATCCACTTTGCCACCTGAGTTGGCAGAGGTGATCGAGGCGAGATACACTTTCGTTAATCCCGATGGAGTGATGCTAGAGGGAGTGGAGGGATTTGTCCATTGGGTGCAGAAAACTGGTCAATCTGCGAATCTAACAGCCTTGGCACAAGAGTTTGTTAAAGTTCGCCAAGAAGCTGACAGTTGGTACCAAGGTAAATCTTGGATTGATGCGACTACTAAACTTAGTCAGACATTCCCTAATACTTTGATTGATCAAGTGGCCTACGCCGATTTTTATGCATTGCCCAAGTTTGGTAAAACCAAGTTGGGTGCCTATACGCTTCACGCCAAGGTTTCCCAGAATCAGTCATTAATGGTGAAAATCGCAACTCAAGTTAGTCCGATCATTCAGGAACTGATTGCTGGTTGGAAAATTCAAGCGGTGGCCTACATTCCGCACTCTATTCCCAGAATATTGCCACTTTTACCGGTTATCAAGCAAGAGCTGGCGCTCGCCTTGCCTTTGATTAAAGTAGAAAAATTATACGCAGGAGATATTAGAGTGGCACAAAAAAGTTTGTCTAAGTTGAGTGATCGAGTGGAGAATGCCAGGCGCACAATGTTTGTCACGAGTGAGATACCTTGGAAGCGAGTGTTACTAATTGATGACGCGGTGGGATCGGGAGCAACGCTTAATGAAGTGGCGGTCAAACTTAAGAGCGAAAAACAAGTTGAGTTTGTCGGTGGATTTGCGATAGTGGGGAGTTACAAAGGATTCGAAGTGATTAATGAAGTGTAAGGTGCCCTCACCAGGACTCCCCGCTTAGCGGGGTAAACTTCTCGTCTTGGGTTCGTGCACTTTGTGCCCTCACCAGGACTCGAACCTGGATCGGAGGTTTAGGAAACCTCTGTTCTATCCCTTGAACTATGAGAGCGAGGGAGCTCTGTCGGGGTGGCTGGACTTCCCGATTTCGCTTAAGCTTCATCGGGATAAACTTCTCGCCAGCCAACTCGACTTCACTTCGCTCTGTCGGGGTGGCTGGACTCGAACCAGTGACCTCGTCGTCCCGAACGACGCACTCTAGCCATCTGAGCTACACCCCGTTTGTATTTCGTTAATGTTAATTTCGTTTAAACCAGTGACCTCCCCGCCGAAGCTTTAAGCGTAGGCGGAGCACTCTAGCCACCTACCTACATTGCTACGCAATTTTGGCGGGTAAATCTGAGCTACACCCCGTTTACCCGTCTAAGTTTTATGAAGCGTTAACGTCAATAATTCTTGGCGAGTCAGTGCTATTCTAACTCAATTGCGTACAAATTGAGTGGCACATCTGGGCTGAAGCCGGTCAGGACCAGCAAGCGACTGCCAGTTGGCCAAGGATAAACAAATTGTTCAAAAAATGGTCCCGAGTAAATCGTGTTGGTATTACTGCTGTCATACTCAATGACTTTAATCTGGTTTTCACTAGTGAAAATGATGTGTTTGGAGTCAGGATGCCACTGATAGGTGTCGGCGTAAATGGCACTGTGATATGCCATGAAGTTGAACGCAGTTTGGGGGAGGGAATCAGTTTGGAGAGAGCGGAGGGCGCCGCTGGTAGCGGCGCCAGCAGTGGCACTCATCACTTCACTTAGCGGTTCGAGGCTTAACAGATTCTTAACTAACTTGGTTTCCTGATCAATGGCGGTACCAATTCGGAAGTTTTTATCTTCTTCCCGGTCGTAAACATAGATGCCACCAGGCTGGATAGAGCGTTCTTGAGGTTGAGTACTAGTAGCTGGAAGTGGGGGAAGCAATCCTTCGCTAATCTCAGCACTGGCGGTGGCCGTATACAACAACCGTTTTTTATCGGGTGAGAAATACACGTTTTGAGCAGATTGGGTGGCGATTGCCACGATTTCTTCGGGGAATTTTGACAGGAACTGGATTTCTCTCAGAAGCATTTCTTGTTCCCACTCATTTAAAATTTGTTTGGAGCGGAAGGAAATATCGGGAGTGGCGTCCAAATCATTTAGTTTATTAATGATTTTCGTCGATCAAAATCAACTGTGAACTGTCAGGGGACCAAATATATTGGGCAAGGCTCAAGTCGATACGATTGGTGTTCTCGGCAATCTGTCTTGGTCCTTTTTGCAGTGACAAGGTATTTTCCGCTAAATCCAGAACATAGAGACCGTTTTTTTTGCTGGCTGAGCTGGAAGCAGTAAAGTACAGAATTTTTTGCCCATCCGGAGAAGGCAATAAATTTTCGGCACCAGTAAATGTCAGGGGGGTAATACTGGGCGCGCTGGGGAAAAGGCGGGCGTTGGTTTGCGTCACCAGCTCGGCCTCTAGATCAAGGTTTTTCTGCCAGGTACTATAGCCGTCTTTAACAATTTTGACTGAGTAATTGCCTGGTTCTAGATATAAAGTGTCATCCGTGGCGGTGACCAACTTGTCGTTTATAAAAACTTGGGCACCTGTGGGTAACGAGTTAGCAGAAAGCAAGCCAGTATTTTGCCTAAAGCCATCATTGGTGATGCGGTAGCCACCTTTGGCGTAGTTGATTGCCACAACAGTGCCGACCGCCATAATCGCGATTGAGATCAAAGTGTAAA
>CAZZBW010000002.1:0-65472 GCA_964653045.1 uncultured Pseudomonadales bacterium
CGTTGGTCTACTTGAATCAATTAACATAAAGTGCAATATGTATGCGACGCATACAGCAGTTTGACATTAAGTCAAACTGCCAACTATACTAATTACATGATAAAAATGATGGTAGTATCAGCCAGTTGGTCTCGAGAGAGCATGATCATGAGGCCCAAGTGGCAAGAGGTAATTAATCAAACCCAAGTCCCAATCGAGCAGGTTGATTTCGATCAAAAACCAGATGTAGTGGCAAAGTTTCGTGTCCAAAATGCTAATCTGCCAGTCTGCATTGTCTTAGATCAGGATGATCATGAGTTAATTAGATTTAATGGAGAAGTAGACGTCAATAAAATAATTGAGTCCGTGCGCCACTTTGACCCAAGTCTGGCACCTAAAACTGAACCGACAACTCAAGTACCCCTCGCTCCTCAACCTAAGAAAAAAATGATTGAGACTACTACAACTTCACCAGCAGCCAAAAAATTGTGGGCAAAGTGGCACGGGAGTAATTAAGCCTAATCTTCCTAAAGTTTTCATATTGTACCGCATCAGATCCTGACAACCGGACTCACAGTTGCTATACTACCCAATTATGATAATCAAAAAAGCCCTAATTGCCGCCGCTGGTTTTGGTACTCGCTTCCTGCCGATTACCAAAACCATTCAAAAAGAGATGTTGCCTGTTCTCAATCGGCCAACAGTTGATTACTTGGTCGAAGATTTGGTTAAAGCCGGAGTGGAAGAAATCATTTTCGTCATTAATGAACACAATAAACAGTTATTACACTACTACAGTGAAAACCCCCGTTTATTTAGCTACCTAAGTAAACATGGTAAAGAAGAGCTTTATACGCAAATGGTAAAAATCCATCAACAGGCTCGGTTCCATTTTATAAAACAATCGGACACCGATCCATACGGTACCGCGACACCTCTAAAATTAGCTCAATCCCATTTAGCCAATGAACCTGCCTTTTTTGTATTTATGGGCGACGATTTCTTGTTCAACCCTAAAGGACAATCTGAATCTGGCAAAATGCTTGAACTCTATCAAAAAAGCCAAGCTGATGGACTAATTACTTGCATCACGAAACCAAGAGCAGAGCTAGGTCTTTACGGCGTGGTTAAGCTCGGATCTCAAAATGGCTTTTCGTACTTGGACTCAATTGTCGAAAAGCCAAAGCCTGAAGAAGCACCGTCCAATCTCGTGAACATCAGCAAGTATATTCTCACTCCTGAAGTGTTCTCACTTATTGACGAACAAAAACCAGATGTAAAATCTGGTGAGCTGTATATTGTTGATACAGTGACACGTTGGGCACAATCCAAAAAAATAGTTGTTTATGAGCCCGCAGATCCTTACTTAGACTGTGGCAATGTCATGGGTTGGCTCGAAGCCAACCTCAGCGTAGCGCTAAATCACCCAACATATGCAGATTCAACCAAAATCTTAATCAAAGAATTACTCTAAGCACTTAGTTGCGATATTCGTTGCGGTATACTTCAATACTGGTCATGAGAATCACCATAATTAATGGACCGTAAATTAAGCCAATGAAACCAAAAGTCTGTAGACCAGCTAAAACTGCAATCAGCATTAAAGCAGGATGAAGATTGGCATCTTTCGAAACCATCAACGGGCGCAATATATTGTCGACGCTGTTAACAACTAACATTTGCCAAATAAAGATTAACAAACCAATGATCCAATGTCCTGAGAGAATATAAATTATCGCGATTGGGACTGTTACCATACCTGTCCCCACAATTGGAAGAATCGAGAGCACCATCATCAAGAATGCCAAAAATACTGGCGTAGGCACTCCTAATATCGCCAGAAAAATTCCTCCCACTAGACCTTGAACAATACCAATTACAAAAGTGCCCTTGATGGTGTCCATCACCATTGCGTGAGAACGACGAAAATATTGCAAAGTGGCATCAGCACTTAAAGGGCTGATGCTAATCAGAAAGTTTTTCAGTTTTTGCAAGTTGGGCAGAATAAAAAAAACTAAGAAAATTACTAAAATAAAATTAATAAAAAATATCACCGAGCTGTTACCAACCACCCAAATAGAGTTAACTAAAATGTTTCGCAACGGAATAAGTAGGTCATTTAAAGATTGGATGATTAATTGTTGATTAATTTGAATATCTAGCAACGGAATTTGGATATTAAATCCTTGGTTTTGCTCTATCCAACCTTGCCAGTCAGTTTGACCGTAGCTTGATTGAAGGAGCGAGATAGCTTCAACCACTTGATTGAGTAAGCTTCGGATAAAAACAACCATCGGCACAATTAAAACAAACAAACTAAATATTACAGTAATTGGAGTTGCAACCCATGCTGGCTTTGGAAAAAGTTTTTTTAGCGAGCAGTGAATCGGCCAAATAATCACCGAAAAAACAAAACTGCTAAATATCAGACCAACATAGTCTTTCACCATATATGCGGTGAGAATAATGACCAGCGCAAAAAAAATGAAGAATATTTGGGTGTGATATTTTGAATTTTTTTTGCGCAAAAAATTTGTCAACATATATATTTTAGTATAAACTATCTGCTACTCTTGACACAAGAGGTGAAGTTGAGGCACAATAGGAGGCAATGTCCATCTGCAATTTAGATTACATCAATCGCCTCGAGCAAATTGAACCCACTGCTTCTCCAACCACGCTCAATTCTCCAAACAAAACGCGCTTGGTCGTTCCAACACTTATTTTACTAAGCATGCTTACTTTTGGTGGTGTTAAACTTTTTAATAACTTTCAATCACAAAATCACCAACAGTTAATTGCGCCCATTTCCCAAGATAATGTAATTAATCAAAACCTAGCCGCAAACGATAATAATTCTCAAAACGAAACAAGTATGCTTGGCCAGTTAGTCGAAGACGACTCACCACTCACTGCCAGAGTCGCCGGAGTGAGCACAGAAAATGCTCGCCAAGAAGACCAAACCGGTGAGTTTGGACTTCTTGAAGAAAAAATACAGTGTCAAAAACAGCTAATTTTTAGTTTGGGAGATATTGAGAGTGAGACGAGCGCCCACCCCGCTGACGAGTTCAACTGGGTGGGCGCTCTAGATGTGTTACCTGAGTATCCCACGCCCTTCATCGTTAGTGAAAATCAAGCTGATGAATTTCCCTGGAGAACCCTGCTCCCCAATGCAGAACCAATCGTCATCAACTTTGAGTGGCCCAGTGCTACCACTGCCCCACTAGAAATGACTGTTGGTTGGAGGACCGGTACACAAGGAACGAAAGCGATCTCTGTCATGCTCAACAACCAAGCCTCCAACCCCTCTCCTGCTTACGAGACAAAGCTTGAGCACAGTAACTGGCAGCAAATGCAGCTGGTTGAAAGCTCCTTTGCTCTAGATGGTCTGGCACTTGGTCAAAATCAGCTCACTGTCAAACCCATCATCAATTCTGGAGATCCGATTGTCTGGGATTATCTAAGGTTGGAGTTATTAAACTGCCCCTAATTTGGTCATGCTGATATAATATAGGCTTATGATGCAGCTCGAGAGTCTCTCCCTGTTTTTTCCAGCATTCAACGAAGAGCAAAATATTCAAGCGCAGCTGAACCACGCCCTTGAAGTAGTACCCTCAATTGCTAAGCAATACGAAATGATCGTGATTGACGATGGCTCTACAGATCAAACAGAATCGATTGTACAAAAGATGATGGTTAGTCATCCTCAAATTAAGCTTATTTCCCATCCCAAAAATCGAGGTTATGGCGCTGCCTTGAAGTCGGGATTCAAGGCAGCGCAGTACTCACGGATTTTCTTCACTGATGCTGACCTGCAATTTGATTTGAAAGAACTGAGCGAGTTCATTCCCTTCACCGCTCAGTATCAAGCCATTCTTGGTTATCGTCGTACCCGAGCCGAGGGTAAAGGCCGAGCCTTTAACGCCAAGTTGTTCAAAGTATTTATTGACTTGCTCTTCCGCGTCCACGTCAAAGACATCGACTGTGCCTTCAAATTATTTGACGCTCGATTGATTCACTCAATCGAGCTGGAATCAAATGGTGCTTTTATCTCGGCCGAACTGCTTTACAAGCTGAAAAAACAAGGTACGAACTTCAAACAAATCCCCGTCACTCATCATCCACGCTTGCGCGGCAACCCCACGGGTGCCAATATCAAAGTAATCATTAAAGCTGGTCTAGAAGCCATCAAGCTTTATCTGAAGATAAAGCTCCACCGTCTCCAAGCCCATCAATGGTAAAATATTCTTACGGAAGCGTCGCACCTGCCCGCAATGCATACGCATAGCGTTGCAGGCGGGTAGCGGTCAATTGAAAAACACTACAACTGACAACCATACTGAAATTAGACTAGAATTAACAAGTAGAAAAAAGGAAGCGTCGCATAGCGGTCAATTGCACCGGTCTTGAAAACCGGAACCCGCAAGGGTTTCGTGGGTTCGAATCCCACCGCTTCCGCCAGGAAAGGTGGGATGAGACCCGCCTGCAACGCTATGCGTATGCATTGCGGGCAGGAGTTTACTCTGAATTAGATTCAGGGAATCCCACCACTTCCGCCGCAACAATCGTTACCACTACCGTTTCAAAAAAATTAAATACAATTGATATGACGCATAACAAGATCAGCTTGAATCCCTCCAAAACTCTGATTATAACTTGTTTGCTCATCATATTGTTTTCTTGGTCAATATTTATATTGATCCAAAATCTACAGCTGCAGAAACAAATTGAGCAACAGAATTCCTTGATCAGAACTCAAGCTCACGTAATTCAACAAAAAAATAATCAAACATCTCCAGAAGAAGTGATAAAACAAAAAGAAATAAATTTTTTCGTCAATGAAGTTCTTCCCAATTACCCAAATCTAATCGATACTGCCAAAGAGCAAATATTAGATGTTTTTGTTTTTTCTACTCAAAATAAAACGAGCGGTCGGCTAGTAGAAGCAGGAAATCCTGAAAACAAGTCTTATTACTTAATTTCAGATCAAGTACAAACTAGACTAAGAGACGTAATGATTTCAAACTTGGGGGAAAACACTGTTTGTTCAAACTCCAAATTCATGACATTCGGCAATGATGCTGGTTTAGTGAGAAATTTAAAAGACGATAATGGCTACATCATCATTGCCGGAGAGCATTGTCAAACATACAGCGGAGAAAATTCCATTGCGGTATATTCCTTGAGCACTGGGAATAAAATTAACTTAACAGGCAGATTCACTGTTCCTGGGACTCGTTGGAGTGGCACAACTAATAATGGTACAGCTACCGGCATGCTTGTAGGTGTGTATGGAGATTTTGATCCAATTTTAGTTGTTAGTTATGGATCTCAATCAGGGGCGATGGACAGTGACATCAATCTCCTTGCATTTTTTGATTTGCAAACTGGCAAGCTCATGAGCACGCAAAAATTTGATTAAGATGGCTTTACAGAAACACCGATGCTTGAAGAAGGTTTTTATCCATTGGGCAAATCTTATCAAGATGGCTTCGCGATTAAAGAAAACTGATTGCACATTGTTTCCAATTGACTACAATCCTATTCATCATCTAAGATATCAGGACGCATATGTGAAGTTTCTAGGATATCTATGAAAATTTTAAGTAGTATCTTCATGGCTCTGGGTTTTATCTTTTTTACCTCCACAATTCAGGTTGCACAAGCTCAAGTAACGACTCAAGACGTGTATTTTTTCTGGGGAGACGGTTGCCCGCACTGCATGAAGCTCAAACCACTGATGGAAGAGTGGAAAAACACATACCCACAATTACGGTTTGGCAGCTACGAAGTTTACAACAATCCTGAGAACCGCGAGACCATGACCGAGATGGCGGAAAAACTGAACGTTAAAAACTTGGGAGTGCCGCTAACAATTGTGGGAGATCAAGCATTTGTCGGTTTTTTGAACGAGGAAACAACTGGCAGAGAGATTGAGACCGCTATTCAACAGCTCGTTCAAAAAACCGACACCGCAGACACAGCGGAAATAATCACATCTCCCACTCCCTCTCCCTCACCAACGCCGACCGTTGCGTTAACTCAAATTGAACAGATTCAAGATTCAAGTATCAAGTTACCCATATTTGGCCGAATCGATCCTAACTTAATCTCCATCCCCTTGGTGACAGTTATGATTGCTGCCCTGGATGGCTTCAATCCTTGCGCCATGTGGGCATTGGTTTTCTTGATTAGCTTGCTACTCGGATTAAAAGATAGAAAAAGAATGTGGATTTTGGGTGCCACCTTCATCGTCACTTCCGGACTGGTATACTTTTTGTTTCTATCTGCCTGGCTTAATTTGTTTTTGTTTGTAGGTATGATTTTCTGGGTCAGATTGGGAATTGGTCTGTTAGCGCTGGGGGCTGGCGGATACTATCTCAAAACCGCCCTAGAAAAGAAAGACACCGAGTGCAAAGTTACCGCCAGCCCCCAGCGTCGACAAGTTTTTGAAAGACTGAAAGATTTGACTCAACAAAAACAATTTATTATCGCTTTCTTAGGCATTATTGCTTTAGCAATCGCTGTTAACTTAGTGGAGCTATTTTGTTCTGCTGGTCTGCCCGCTGTTTACACCCAAATTCTGACCTTAAATCAATTGCCCACCTGGCAATATTATAGCTATCTAGTTCTCTATATTTTGATTTTCATGCTCGACGACCTTATTGTTTTTTTTACCGCAATGTTCACTCTCAAAATCACTGGATTGGAAGGTAAATACGCTCGTTACTCTCACATCATCGGCGGAGTGTTGATGCTGATTATTGGTTTATTAATGCTGTTTAAACCGGAGTGGTTAAGTTTCAGTTAATCGAAGAATTAGATAAAATTTGGTGAAACTTGATTCACATTGATCACTCCAGCCAAAATCATTGCCAAGCGGTCGATACCTAGGCCAACGCCGGCCAAATTATTTTTGGCGTTGATTTTAACCGCTTGGAGAAAGTCGGTATCGCAATGAAAATTTTGGCCACCCATCTGAAGTTGCGCTAGTTGTTGAACGAAAACTTGTTCGAGTTTTTTTTCGTCAGTTTCTTCAACACAACCATTGGCAATTTCCAAGCCAGATATGTACAACTCGAAACGCTGGGCAAAAAGAGGTCGGTCCTGCTGTGTTTTCGCCATCGGCGAAAGCACAGCAGGAAAATCAGTCAGAAAAAACGGTTCTTTCGGCAAGTGTGGTTCAACTTCATTGAGAAGCACCTGATTAAAAACTGGCTCAAACTCTTTCTGGTCAATATGATACTTATTTCGCTCTGCAAACTGGAAAAGTAACTGATGATCCTCTAGTATCTCGGCTAAGTTTAGCTGACAATGTTGAGCAAACAACTCAATTAGCGACAGTTGTAACCACGGTTGTTCGAGTGCATAATTAGTATTCTGGTACACGAACTCATTACTTGCTGGACTTTTCTCAATCGTTTTTAATGCCTGGTGACAAAAGATGAACAATCCTTGTGTTTCCTTCATCAGAAACTCCAATGACTGGTGAAATCGGTACCATTCTAACATCAGAAACTCTGGCTGATGCTGGTCGCCACTCGCCTCAAGATTGCGAAAACTGTGACCTATGGCATAACTTTCTCCTAAACCTTGAGCAATCAGTTTTTTAAAGTTTTGCTCGGGAGAAGTGGCTAAAAACAGTTGTTGTTTGATGTCGTTTTGTTGCCAAGTGGTGTGAAACACACCAATGTTGGGCTCGAGCATCGGTGCTCGAGCCAAAATCGGTACTTGCGCCTCAATCAAACCCCGATTGTCAAAAAACTCTCGTACTGCCCGCGCAACTATTTGTCTGGTGATAAATCCCCGCCAGTGGGAATCGTCTAAATTTTTTTTCATGCTTTATTTTTGCAAAAAAAAACCTAGAATACTACCACCAATCAATGCCAACAAAAGAACCAATTGAACCTTTGCCTCTAACGGGCAAAACCATTTTAATTGTAAATACCGGCACTCTCAAAAAAAAATTTATCCTCCAACGGATTCGTAAAATTCCTGGTCTTAAAGTTGTTGTTCTCAATTCGGTCAAAAACTGGGCGGATAAGTATGTTGATGAGTGGATCATTGCTGATACTACCAAACACTCTGAAGCGATGCGCGCAGTTGATGAATACTTGGCTAATCGCAAAATCGACGGTGTCTTAACCTTCTGGGAAGACGATGTGCTACTTACCGCCAAAATTGCCGAGAAACACAGATTAATCGGCATTCCTCACACCGTAGCTCAAAGAACCCGAAACAAACTGCTCTTCCGCCAATTTTGCCAAGAAAATCATTTGCCCTTCCCCAAGTTTGGTCGAGCCAATGACCAGACTGAGTTGACAAAATTAATGAAAACTTTGAAGTTCCCTGTCGTGATCAAGCCGGCTTTCGGTTCCAGTAGCGCTTTTGTCATCAAGGCAGAGAATCAGACTGAGCTCGATGAAGTCTACCAATACGTCAAGCAAAATATCTCGGCTAGAGTTGAATCAGCGCTTAAAGACGGTTCTGACATCGTAGTTGAAGAATATATCGAGGGTAACGAGGTCGATATCGATATTTTAGTCCAAAATGGCAAGATCAAATACTCTTCAGTCAGTGATAATTTACAAACCAAAGAACCGTTCTTCCTCGAATCGGGATACAATCTGCCCTCCTCCTTGCCTCAAGATGATCTAAAGCAGCTACAACATCTATCCGAGCTAGTTCTGGAAAAATTGGGCGTGATGCACGGCTGTATTCACTTCGAAGCCAAATCAACCGAAAAGGGTCCAGTGCCATTGGAAGCTAATTTGCGCCTGGGAGGAGATGAAATATATCCAGCCAATAAAAAAGTTTGGGGAGTAGATTTGATTGAAGAAGCGATCAAAATTGCCTGTGGTATTTACATCCCAATCATTGAGAAAAAAGAGCCACTCACATACGTAGCTGCTCAATCAATCATGGCAGAAAAATCCGGTGTCATCTCCAAGCTTTACGTACCCAAAAAATTTGACCATGATTTGGGCGTGGCCGAGTTTCATTTTGATAAAGAGGTGGGCGATCTGGTTTTCACCCCGCCCAATAACTTTGATTTTCTCGGTTGGACAATGGTGACTGGCGATAACCCAATCGAGGCCGATGAAAATCTTGAAGAAGTCCTCAAACTAATCTCTTACGAGATCACTCCTTTCTCTCCACTCTCGTCTCTAGGCAAAACCCAACGTAAATCAAGATTTTCATCGGCCGCCTTGAATCACACCTTACTCGAAGGTAGAGCCAGAATTGAAAAGGTTCGCCTCACCGAACGAAAAAATCAACGCAAACTCAAAATTGGCATTGGTTGCAACTCATTCAATGCTGATGATGGAGCAGTAGAAGCTGAACTTACCAGTGTGGGCAAAACTATTGAAGACACGCTTCAGGAGCGCGGTTACCAAACGGTCTTTATTGACTTTAATGATATAGATAATGCCACTACTCAACTCAAACAAGGTCAAGTTGATCTGGTGTTTAATGTGGGCGAAAGATTAAATAATTCCAGCCTACTTGAGCCCCACATCGCTTCCCTGTTCGATATGTATCAAGTCCCCTACACCGGTTCAAATCCATTTACCCTAGGCTTGTGCATTGATAAAATTCGCGTCAAAAAACTCCTCACTTACCACAACATTCCTACCCCTAGATGGGATTATATGTACGATCTGTCAGACGAGCTACGCGATGACTTGCGTTACCCACTGATTGTCAAACCCGCCAACACGGATAACTCGATTGGCATTACCAATGACTCCGTAGTCACCAATGAAAAACAACTGAAGAATCAACTGGAGTATGTCCTCACCCAGTTGCAACGACCGGCTTTGATCGAAGAGTACCTGGAGGGCGATGAGTACGACGTGTCAATTATGGGCAGTGAAGACGATGATCTGCGGGTCCTACCTCTGGCACGAACAATTTTTGATCAACTCCCTGAGGGATATTGGCATATCTGCCCATTTGATTACAAGTTTGCGGACGCGAGTTTATACAAAAAGTACGTTACCACTCAAATTCCACCTAAAAATGTCAATCACAAGTTGCTCAGACTAATCTCTGAGATCGCGCTTGATACGTATAATATCTTGGACTGTCATGATTACGGACGGGTTGAGATTAAACTGGATAAAGACGACAATCCCTATATTCTCGAGCTTAATCCCAACCCATCTATCAATCGCGGCAACCGGGTACCCACGGTTGCCGAGCTCGTCGGCATGAACTACGGTGATTTTATCGAAGAAATTATTGCTTTAGCCATCAAGCGCTACAAAAACAAACCACCGTTTTATCACCTACAACCCAACATTGGCTATTAATTTGCTTTTTGGCAGGTAATTCTTGTACACTGGTACCGTGCAAAATAACACTCCCGAAGGTCAAGAAGTCAAAGTTGGCGCTGAGCTACCCACCGATTCTGCAAAAGCCGAACCCGAACAGCAAGAATCCCAAAAATCACCCAACAGAACTAGCTTTCCCACTCCCCCTGGTATTGAAATGTCCGAAATTTTTCCTGGAGTAGTCAAACCAGTGTCAGAGAGAACTATTTATCAATGGCAGTCACCATCGCGGGTGTTTAAAAAACGAACAGGTAAATACTTGACAAATTTGGCCACAATTGTTTTGCTTCTCTCACTAATCTTGTTTTTTTCCGGTCAAGTCTTGACCGTAGCAGTAGTCTTGTCAGTTGCTTTCATGGCTTACGTCATGACCTCTATCCCACCGCATAACATTACCCAAAAAATTACAACTTACGGTATTCGCCAAGAAAAAAAGCTGTATTATTGGGAGGAAATGGGCAGATTTTGGTTTGAAAAGAAATATCAACAAATTGTGCTCAAAATTGAGGTCGGACGGTTTCCCAATCAACTTAATCTGGTCATCAATAATGACCAAGAAAAAAACCAGATTCAACAATATCTCTCAGATGTATTACTCCAGCAAAAGCCCGAACCAACCACCACCGACAAAGTTGCTGATTGGCTAGCCAAAAAATTCCCAATTGATCTTGAGGGGGCATGATCTGGTACAATACCAGTGGTTGAGAGATCAACGCCGCCGAGCACCCATAGTTAAACGGATAGAATAGCGGTTTGCGGAACCGTTGATCCAGGTTCGATTCCTGGTGGGTGCACACCTTAAACTTATCAATTAACATAGCATTATTATGGCTAATTGGGACAAAATTCTTAGTCGAGGTAACGTGGAGGATCGAAGATCATTTAATCCTGTTGCCGTGGGGAAAATTAGCCTTGTAGGAGTTGCTGCGTTCTTACTGATGAATTACTTGAGTGGCGGTAGTATTGAAGGTGCCATAGTAGAAATTGGTAAGACAGTTCTAGAACAGCAAGTGAACCAAGTTCAAATTCAAGAAAATCCCGAGTTGGCTGTTGACGATACTTACGAAGTATTTGCTTCCACAGTACTTGGATCAAATAACCAATTCTGGAATAATCAACTCCAAATAATTAACCGTGAGTATAGCGAACCCAAGCTAGTGTTATTTCGCGTTGCCACTGAGTCTGGTTGCGGTGTAGCGGCTTCGCAGATTGGACCGCATTATTGCTCTATTGATAAAACTATTTATCTGGATGAAACATTTTTTGATGAAATGATTAATCGATTTGGAGCTAAGGGCGGAGATGTTGCCCAAGCATACGTGATCGCCCATGAAGTTGGACATCACGTCCAAAATGTCATGGGCGAATTTGGCCAGAAATCACCAATTGAGGCAGAACTCCAAGCTGATTGTTACGCCGGTGCGTGGGCAAACTCAATCAAAGATCAAGGTGTCCTTGAGCCTGGAGAAATTCGTGAGGCAATGGATGCCGCAGCTGCTATCGGAGATGACCGAATCCAAGAAAAAACCCAAGGATATGCGAATCCTGAAACTTTTACCCACGGCTCTTCGGAAGAACGAGAAAAATGGTTTACTGTTGGTTATGATCAAGGAACCATCAGCGCCTGTGACACCACACAAAATTGATTATTGTCTGTAGACTAGCAGATGATTCTGCAGTATTTGAACTAACTGTTACTTTGAAAATCTCAGAAAATTAGTTACAAAGGTGTGTCCAAATTTTATGCTTTAGTTGGGGAATGTTCTGCCCGCCAGCGGCCGAGAGAGCGAGACTCTCCCGGCCGCTGGCAAACTGCCGGAAATCGGCTAACGTTTTTTTATTAACCAGATCAATTTTGTTGGCAACGAGTAAAACGGGCTGGTTCGCACCCAGTTTGGTCAAGATTTGATCAACCACCTCAATTTTCTTGGGATATTCTTGATCAGATATGTCCACCATGTGCAGAATCAGTTTGGCTGACATAGATTCGAGCAAAGTGGACTCAAAAGCTTGAATCAACTGCGGTGGTAGCTGATCAATGAAACCAATCGTGTCAGACAAAATAATCGGCAGATTGCCCGACGGCGCCTTCATCAAACCGACAACCGTGTCCAGAGTGGTAAACAGCTTGGCGCTGGTGGTTTTATTCTTACCAGTTAGAGCGTTGAACAGGGTCGTTTTACCCGCACTGGTATACCCCACCAGCGCCACCGGTCCTAACCCTAGCTCTGAGCGCCGATCAATCCGGTCACCTTTTTGTTTTTTGACTTTGTTCAACCGTTCGACCAAAAACTGGCGCCGTTTCTTTAGTTGTCTTTTTTCAAACTCAATATTAGTTTCACCTTTTCCCCGGGTGCCAATTCCCCCTCCCTGACGTGACAGTTCAGTCTCTCCCAGACCGTATATTCGTGGACCTTTGTGATCGAGTTTGGCCAGCTCAATTTGCAGCTTGGCCTCGACTGATCCAGCATGCTTTTCAAAAATTGCCAAGATCAGATCGACTCGATCCCAAACTTTGATCGCGGGCGCTGTCTGCCACAGCGCCCGCTCCACCCGAAACAGCTGACTTGGTTTGACGATATCGTTCACCACTACAATCGCTACCCTTTGACTGACAATTTCTTGCTTCAGCCATTCCAGTTTGCCTTTGCCGATATAACTCCCAGGGTCAGGCTTGACCCGATGCTGAGTGACTTTGCCCACAATCACACCACCAAGGGTATGAACCAATTGGGTCAGCTCCACCATATTGGCTTTGGCCAAATCATGATGATAATGAGGATCAATTACTTGGATAAGTAAACAGCGCGGGTTTTGCATGACTAAGGCGGTATAATAAACTACTATCACCTCAAACAGCAAATGGTGTTAACAATAGGAAGCGTCGCACCTGCCCGAATGCGTACGCATAGCGTTGTAGGCGGGTAGCGGTCAATTGCATTATAATAAAAACATTAAATTGGAAGCGTCGCATAGCGGTCAATTGCACTGGTTTCGAAAACCAGAGCCTTCACCGGCTTCGTGGGTTCGAATCCCACCGCTTCCGCCATTCTCCGTCAAACTCAGAATGTCACTGAGTGACGAGCGAGAACTGAAAGTCCAAACATCGACTATGTAAGTGATGAATACCCTTGACAAGACAGTTATAATTTTATCGTTATATATCATTAAGTGTCGAAGTATTGCCAGTCGAAAAATATGCCAATAAATCCAGAAAGACTTAAATCACAAAACTCTGAAGCTGAATTGAGAGACAAGGGCTTATTGCATGACGATGAAACTATTCAGGTTGTACATTGGAAATACTTCAGTCTTCAACCAAGATATGGCAAGCTCACCAATGTTAATTCGATAATTATTATCGACCAAAGTTCTGGTGAAACCAAGTATTATCGACTCAATCACAACCAATGGCGCGTCACCCAGCTCGAAGAAGGAAAAAAAGTTGTCCGCTCAGATGCGCACAATCGAGAATTCATATTTAGAGTTGGGTGCAAACTAAGCGCACGCTTAATAGTGCCAAAAAGATAAAACCTGCCTTGACATAAAGTTATTAATTTCATCAACAATCAAAAGGGAAATCCCAAATAATTTTTAACAAGAATCAAATCATGGCGAGAAGAAATATCGAGCGCAGCGGGCAATCAAGATTTGTCTTCGACGAAAAAGATAGATTGAAACTTCCAAATAATTCTGGGTTTGATACTCTACCACCTATTAAAGAACAAAAACCAGAAGTGGTAAGCTATTTATTTGCCCCTGGGAAAAAAATTTGGATGTATTCCAAACAAGCCAAAAAAATCGCAGTGACCGTATTTCAAGCCAGCCTTGTTGCCCGCGCAACCGGCACAGTCGATCAACAAGGCAGAAGAAAATTCCAGGTCTCATACCCAGCAACCATAAAATGGCCAAGTGGAAAAGTTTGGCAATTGCATTCTGGAGATGTCTTTTGGGCAAAACCTTCTGATGCAGAGAGACAGTTAAATTATCAACCACCACAACCTGATAGATAATATCTATACACTTTTTTTAATAGGCGGGTGAAATAATCAAGAAAAGAGAAAATCCTTGATATTAGATTTGTATGGTAAAATATCTTTTGTTATGTTTATAAGAGATATTGAACTTAGCAAGCGAATGGAGTCTCCTCCCTCACCAATTCATGGCGACCAACTTGAACAAATTTCTTTTGAATCAATGCGGGCCAAGCATGGTGGTCGGTTTTTTCCAAGAAAGTCCTTAGAAATACTTCATCAAAATAATCAAACTTGTATGGCCATTGATATTGGCGGCACTAAAATGAGTGTCTCTAAGATTACATTTAAAAACGGCTCGCCAGTGATTTCAGAAGTTGTTACGCATCAAACTATTGACAAAGGGGCTGATTTTTTTCCGATTCTTCAGCAACTTGCTGGTAAATTTTCTGGTAATATTGCTATCTCAATCGCTGGAGAAGTCGACGATGACGAAAAAACTATCGGACCATTACCAAATTTACCAGGATTGATCAACGCGCTAGGTGGTCGTAGATCTTTTTCTGAAATTTTTGGCGATCGATACAGATTAGCCAACGATGCGAAATGTGGGTTAATTGCGGTAGCCACAGCTTGTCAGGCTAATCAAATAGAACAATCGAACGTAGTTTTTATGATTGATGGTACCGGAATTGGCGGCGCCGTACTATATGAGGACGGTAGAATCATTCAACTTGAGCCAGGTCATGTACTTCACGTACCCGCGCTCAATCCAAATGGTCACCAACAAGCTTGTGACCCAGAATCGAAAAGGTTTGACACTTGTCTAGAAAGAATTGGCAGTCACGGTGCTGGAATAGTGGCTCAGTGGAACTCACTTCACCCGGAATTACTGATTCAAAACGGTCGTGAACTGCTCGATCTGGCTAATTCTGGTGAAGAAGACGCAATAAATTTACTCATACTCTCAACGCAAATTGTAGCTACGATTAGTGCTGGAATTGTGAACGCAAGTCATTTGGCTCCAAATCAAACTGTGGTTGTGTTGGGTGGTGGGGCCAGCCATATTCCCATGAGAGTTAAGCGAATCGAACAAACTCTGCGTGCTCACTTCCGCCTCGCTAATCTGCCTGTCATTTCAGCTGATCACTTGGGAATTGATAATCCCTCTCTTTACGGCGCAGCGGTACTAGCCGGACTAATGAAAACCGAGTAAAAATCTTACTTTTTCCTAGGCAAGCGGGACAATCTTCCAGCAGAATCAATTGCTGCCACCACTTGTTTTTTGGGTAATTTTAAGCCAGTAATCTTTTTGAATAACTTTCTCGGATCAAGCTGAGGGAGAAGATGCTTGCCAATTTGTTTACGTAAATCTTTCGTATTGGGATACTTCATCATTAAATAAACCATGTAGGCAACAAAGTCATCAACGTTTAGCACCTCCACTCGTTTTTCTCCTCCGTCTTCTGCATCCACCTCAGTATTATTTTGAGGCAAGGTGCTACTCACCATCACGATTTTGACTAAGTCATTTGCGAGTAACTTAGGTAAATTTTGCTCACAATCGCCGCAAAATATGGCATGTGAAGCACAAACCAGTATTTCTTTGGCGCCTGCGGCACCCAACAACTCCACCGTTTTCACCAACGTCCCACCACTGCTGATCATGTCATCAAACAACACCACTCTTTTGCCTGACACATCGCCATATACTAGTTCATGCTCGGTTCTCGATTTAGTGCCATTCCCCATTGGGATTCTTCTCTTATTAATTATTCCAATTTCAAAACCATCCTCTGTGCTCAATTTATGAGCTAAAGCCAGATTGCCCAAATCCACGCCAACTACGATGGTTTCTAAACTATCGTCTAACAAGCCTCTGCTTTTTAGGGTATCAATCATTAATCTGGCAGTAGTAATGTTAATTACTTCAAGACCTCTCTCAATTAATTGGTTAGCAGCTATCCCACTGTGACCATCGATTGTAACAACTCGCTTCACTCCTGCTGCTTGCAAAAGATTGGCTACTACTCCTGACCAAGGAGTTTGTTCAGCGACCATGGCAACAGGTTCAACACCTGGTTTGGGAGCAATTCCCAGCTTATCATACTCAGTTGCCGAAATTGGCAAAACTGAAGCGCGATCCTGGCGAAAATCAGCCATTACTAACAAAGCGCTTAAATTACTGGCGATTTCTCCAAGACCTTGTCCACGATCGAGAGAAAGTGATTGAAGATATACTAAATCTTGGACGAAACTTTGCCAATTATCACCATTCATAATCAATGGCACCACAACTTGTGCGGTTTCAGTCAGAAGCGAGTGAGCCAAAACAAGCGGCATACCATTATTGAAAGACTCTACCAATAGGGAGAATTGCGTGAAAAATTCCTTTAATCTTTGCGCCAGCTCGGGAGCTCGAGTTTCAAAGCTGTTCAGCAATAAGACTTGAGCTAACTCAGGAGCAACAGTGGATAATGCGAAAGAATCACTTGATCTGCGACTATGTCTCAATCTTTCATCACGACTCATATGCTCAAACCACAGGCAGATCAGTAGATAGTTGCCAAAAATAGTAACACCACCTCAGTAAATTGGCAATGTCTAAAAATACCGGAATTGATCCAGTTGTGAAAGTGCGAAGATAATGCTAAACTAAGACATTATTATATACCCTACAGGAGTATCCTATGTCATTTCAATTACCCAAATTACCGTACCAATATAACGCGCTCGAACCATATTTTGACGCTCAGACTATGGAGTTACATCACACCAAGCATCACCAAACATATACCGATAAGTTAAATCTGGCTGTTGCAGGAACCGAGTGGGAAAGTAAATCTGCCGAGTGGCTAGTCAGCAATCTCAATCAACTGCCGGAAAAAATACGGGGAGCGGTGAGAAATCATGGCGGGGGCTTTGTCAATCATAATTTGTTTTGGCAGATGCTCTCGCCCGAGTTTGATCAAACGCCCCCGCCAGAATTAATGGAACTATTGGAAAAGCAGTTTGGCAGTTACGAAAATTTCCAAGAAAAATTCAGTACCGCTGCCAAAACTCATTTTGGCAGCGGCTGGGCATGGCTGGTACAAAAACCATCTGGGGAGCTCGATGTCTACTCGCTCCCCAATCAGGACTGCCCTATTACCATGGATGACGTCCCATTACTCACTCTAGATTTGTGGGAACACGCTTATTATCTTAAATACCAGAATCGCCGCGATGAGTACATCGCCAACTTTTGGCACGTCGTCAACTGGCAGCAAGTTGCAAAAAATTTGGCCAGCTCAAACTAAAGTTATTTTATTAACCAACGCAAAGTAACCACATAAATTAACCAGCTGATAATTTTTTGCCAAAAGTTAATAATGAGACGGTCAATGATAACAATAGTACTGACAACTTTATGTGCGAAACTGTCATCCTTATTATCTTCGATCGTATCCAAGTCGGTACTCACACCTAATACCACTGGCTCGCTTAAACCAATTTCTTTGGCACTACCAAACTTGAGTTGATTAGATGCTTGCTCAATCGCAATTAGATTTTCTTCTTTGATTAGCTGAGACTGCTGGTCATTATTCTGGGGTACCACCGATTCCGGCACGATCAGATAACTAGCCGTAGTTAGATCTTTGAGCAAGTTAGTGCCTTCGCCATTATTTTCCAACACTAGCGATGAAGGCAAGAATCTAACTTGGGTTAATCCAGCCTGCTTTGCTTTAAATACAGCAGTAGCAAACACTCCCCGCTCGGCAAAAAAACCGGGGTTGGGTAAACCCCCACTAATCCGGCCATACCCAAGCTCATTATCAATTTGCTTCTGAATAAAAATACTGGCAAAAGAATCTTGTGTGACTATGTCAACTAACTCTAACGATCGAGGATCGAACACAAAATCAGACTGAATGGCATTAATCGGTTTCTTTATCCCAACCAGCTCGATCGGCATGAGAAAGGTTTCACCAATTGCGTATTGCCCTTCAGATGGAATCACAAAAGTAATAGTTTTTTCGGTTAAATTAAACCCAGATCGAGCAAGAATTGTTCCCTCTAGCACCACCATCCCCATAGAAACCATGGAAATGAGTAAGATCAAAAATGCATTTAAAATACTGGAACGAAAGTTTTTCGGTGCAGAAACTTTTTCATCAGAAACATAACTCCGACAAAAAGGACAGACATCGCCTGTCTTACGTGTTTGGCACATCAGACAAGGAATTGATCCAGGAGCAAGTAACCACCAAACCGGGTACATTAGCGCCAAAAAGACCCCAAAAAAAGCTAGCAAATGTCCCAAGAAAAACGAGGCAATCACTAACGCGAACAGGCGAAAAAAGATGGTCAGAATCGAGGCTCGCTGTTGCATTTTTAGCTGATACTAAATAATACCACTTATTCCTTCTCTACCCAATACATTAAAATTGAAAAATCAATAATATCGCAGCGTTGGTCCGCATTCAGATCGCAGGTTGCTAAATTCTGTTTCACTGGATAGTAGGCATTCCACCAATGCTCTGATATCCGGTCAAGCATAAATGGATCTAATCTTCCAGATTGATTAAAATCATACTGACGCAAAATTTCGGGGAGCGACTCAACAGTTGGTGCAACAACTACATTCGGTTGACCAAAATCGAGTTTACCATCGCTGATTACCGTTGGCGCTGGTGTCATGACTGAATCTGTCGTTCCTTCACCTTCATCATCGCTGTCGTCACCAGCTCCTGGGGATTGAGTGGGAGTGGGCGTGGGTAAAGGAGTTGGAGTTGGCGACGGGACTTGAAAGAACAGCACGCTGAAACTCCCTACATTAATTTCTTGGCTAGCAAACCCATGATAAATGACTGTGGCGACAACTGGGAAAGTTACACCGGGCTGAAGATTAACAGCTGAGATTGATCCCGACCAATACCCTTGCTCACCAGCGGTGAATGAGAGAAAGTAATCAGCGCCAACCATCAGCTCCACCACACTTCCTGGTGGAGCCCAACCAGAAATTAGCAGTTGCTCATCGGGTAAAACCTGAGTGGCAGAGAGCTCAGCTGTAGGGGGAAAAACTATGTTCGAGAGGGTAGTCTCGACAGTTGGAGTGAGATAGACTGAGTACTCGACTGTGTCGGTCATCGATCCAGATGGAAGGTGAGTGGAACTCAACTGAAAAACTTTGTTTTCTGGGGTCTGAGCGGTAAGGGTTTTGGTGAAAAAACCTTGCTCGTCACTAAGAGCCGTGCCGACGGCCACGCCGTTTTCTTTGATGGTCACTAATGAGTTTGGCGCTGTCCAGCCGGAAAAAGTGACAACCGTGTCACCGACGTCAATACTGAGAGTCAGCTCAGTTTGAGCTTTAGCGGAAGATAAACCACCCCACATGCCCACAATTACCAAAAAAATTCCTATCCAAAATTTCACTCTTAAGTTCAAAAACAGCGGGCAGATGCGCGTGCTCATGGCAAATAATCTTCCTCATTCTGTTGGGTCCAAGCCCCGAAATAATATTTTAAGAGCCTTGGACAACCTTTTTCTGATTTTCACTAAGATGATCATGACTATCAGGGCTCCCACCGCTATTCCAGCCAGCAACTTATATGGCAGAACGAAAAAAGTCACAGAAGCGCTGGCCAACTCGGTTTTTTGACCTGCAGCCACAGAAATAGTGGCGACATACCGGCCAAACAGTCTATCTTTATTCCACTGCGTCTCAATCCGACGAATCGCTTGAGGCAAAACGTTACGCTGGTCTAGATCAAATTTATCCACTACCCGACCAAACACATCAGTAATGGTAATACTTCCTTTGACCTTAATATGAACATTGCCGGCATTGCTGACCCTGAGCACAAAATCTACTGGGGCTCGCTCAAAGAGTTCCTTAGTGGTACTAAACTCCTCGATCGCCCACGACTCTTTGACCTCGCCTGCAACTCTGAGCAAGATCAGCGCACCTATCTCTTGGACCACTGATGCACCCTGTGCATTTGGTCCAGCTCCGCCAGTTTTGAACACCACTGAAGCAAAGTGCCCACCGGGCTCAGCATTATCTGGAACTGGGATAAAAATCGTGAAGGTTTGATTAGAACGGGGAGGAATAACTGCAGTAACAGGTGAAACTTGGATCCACTCGGCAAGGGTGTTGGTCAGCTTTTCGCCACTTAGCTCAACGGAACCCTCCTCGCCCCGTGCCACAAATAAGCGCTTATCAACACTTATTTCTAACGGTTTATCACCTGCGTTTTCAACTTTGAGTGTGTTTGTCAAAGTATCACCGCGATTGGCAGATAACTCAAAAGTGGGAGGAGTAATAACTAGCCCTGTTTCTTGTGCCAAAACTAGAGAAGCTGAAATGCCAAAGCAAAAAACAAATAGCAAGCAGAATAACGAAAGGACTAAAGTTACTTTCGCAAGATGTCTCATCGGGATTTGATTATAACTGCAAGCTTGACCAGTTGCAATTCAGGCTTAATAAGTTGGTGTTGCGGTATAAATTACCGTAGTGGTGTAATTACCAGCTGGAGTACTTGAAGACACACCCACCTGATAGCCAACACGAGTGGTTTCTGTACCACTGGTTGGGGTAGCACGAGTGGCCACTACTTCATTGCTAGCAGTAAAAGCTGCCCACTTGTTTGTCGCAAATTGAGTCAAATCAGCATCATTGGTGGTGTAACCAAAGTCTTCGTCATCGACACTCTGCGGAAAGATAGTTGGAACAGTGTGGGTCCCTGAGTGATCATCAATATCTGCAGTACTATATGTTGGCTTGCCTGTATATCGAACATACACTGAATAGCCTGTCGTAGAGTTGGTGCCTACATTCAAATCATGCGCTGCGATTGCATTGGTTGCGGCAGTAACCGTACCAAGTGGAATAGTGTTAGCATCAGTCACTGTGGCTACTGTGGTGGTAGCACCATTAACAGACTGAGAACCAGCCACGCCCGTGATCGTGAAAGACAGAGATGGATCGACGGTGAGAGATACAACTTGACCGTCGGTGTAAATGAACATGACCGTGGCATAATCGACTTCGTTGCCTGCTGTACAGCTTGCATCTGTGTAGGTATTGAAAATTGCGTAATATCCAGTGTCAGCAACTGAGCCATTAGCTACCCCATCCAAAACAACCGTCCTTCCGCTCGCACCACCAGGGGTAGCGCCAGTAACGTCAGTATACTGGATTTTTCCACCACTGACAGTCTTCGACCAACCATTCAAACCAGTGATATAGGTACTACTGGCATTGACGGCGGCGCTGGCCAAACTCAGGCCTGATGGCGCCGATCCTCCAGCAGCAGTGGTGGCAAACTCAAGTTCAACACACTTGACCGTTGTGGTGGTATCGACATTACTAAAGGTCGCAGTATAAGTCACAGTTGTCGCGGAGGGGCGAGAATCATCAACGCTTAATGATCCAGCGGTCAATGCATTAGCACTTGCGAGAGGGACTAAGCCAAACAACGATTGGCCGAGGAAGAAACTGACCATTAAAAGTAGGGCGGGTAAGGACTTTCTATTTGTCATAATCGGATCCTTTAATAAGTACTCTATCTGGTTCTAAGAATTTTTTACTAACACGCGCAAAGCAGATAAAACTCTGCGTCTATTCAGAGAAGCAATGATCAAAATGGCTGTCAATAGTGAAAATCCGATCGCGGATAGAAGTTGGGCGAGAGAGATGTTGAACACATAGAGGGTTAAAGTACTGGCCGGGGGCGCCGCAGACCGGAGGTCTGCGGCGCTTAACCAAGTGTTCACTTGATACACTCCCAAGCGTGGTGCCTCAGGCCAACTGAGTTTCATCTGCTTGGTATTGAGTGGCAACACAATTCGTGGCTCTGCTACCAAATAAGTTTTCTGGCCAAATGGCCAAGATTTAATCACCAGCTCAGGTTGGAGCAGTTGGTGAACATTACCATAATTTTTGAGAGTCAGGTTAAAGTTAATCTCCCCTGTTTCTGCCAGAATTTCTTTTTGTATATCTGTCAGCAGGACTTTCTCAATCCGCTCACCAGCTACATCGATAAAAATCAACGCTCCTACTCTCGGCACAACGGCACTACCTTGGAACTGCGAAAGTTCGCTTAACGCAGCAACTTCAAAAAACACGGTGGCATAATGGCCGCCCGGACCGAGATCGTCCGGCGCGGCCACTTCAATTTGTACTTGAGTCGTCTTCCCAACTTCAATAATGAACGATTCGGGCTCAACTCTGACCAAGTGTGACGCATCATACCGAATCCGCGCTTCAGGAGTGTCACTCAGTTCATCTGAGTTGAGCCCCATCACAAAACTCTTGACTGGCAAGGGTTGGGCAGTTTTGTTAAACACGGTTAATTCCCGCGTTTGGGTATCTCCTGCCTTGAGATCAAACTCCAAGATTGCCGGACTGATTGTTAACGAGTTAAGTGAGTCTGCATAAGCAACCCCAGATTCCAACCACCACAAACAGAGAGCAACAAAAAATCCGCTGATCAATTTAATACTGGGGTGTAACTGCATAAATAACGGTGGTTGAGTACTGCGTGGCGGCTTGACCGCTGTCGACCCGGACCTTGAGATCAACGTTGAACTGTTCATTAGTAATGGGCGTACCGCTGACTGCCGCAGTGTGATCAGCCATAATATCACCGGGAGATTCTTGATCGAATGGAGCGTAACAAGGCGGCGAACCTCCACCTGGGCATGGTGTGTCATTGAAAAGATCAACTCCTTGGATCGAGGTATCACTCGAGTGGTAACCAAAACCCAGATCTCCGGTACCCCACTCTGCTGGTGTAGCATAGCTACCTGCAGAAAAATTGGCAATTTCGTTGGTCGGGTACAAAATTGATCTGAGTAGATCAGTGGTATAGGCACGGATGACGTAACCGGCATAAGCGTTGGTGGACGTCGTCAACGTCACTTGCTCAGTCGCAGTGTATGAATTACCTGGACCGAGATTATCGAAAGTCACATTCTCAGGAGAAACAGCAAAACTCAGAGTGGGCGCGACCAACTGGCCGTCCGAAGATGCCCCTGTACTGGTGTTACCAGCCAGATCGGTCGCGCGGACGGTGAAGTAGTACACCACTGAAGTTTGCAAGCTCTGACCACTGACAGTCACCGAAGTATCGGTACCCACATTAGTCCAGCTCACCAACTCAGTGCCACCAACTGTTGTCCCAATAGCATATTCATAGTAGTCTATTTCAGAAACAGCTTCATTGAAACCAACAAAATTGGCGGACAAACTGGACAAAGAACCATCATTTAACATTTTATCTACTCCAGTTTCCGTCCCATCGTAAACCGTCCCATCATCGGGAGCCGTTGTATCGATTCCAAAATCACGCTCTGCCTCGGTATTGTTACCAAAACTCACCCAATCGGAGTAAGCACCAAAACTATCTTTGGTTCGAGCCTGCCAATGATACTCCATTTCATCAGGCAACGAGCTGAGAGTTACAGTAGCTTCAACTGCAGAACCAGAATAGGCCACACCAGTACCACAACCCGTCTCGACACCAGTAAAGCTTATGTTCAACGGCTGCACCTCAACACACAGCTGGAGAGTATCCGGGTTATCAGGATCCGACACATTGGCCGTAAACACGACCGAGGTTTCATCGGTCCAGTCACCCACGCTCAATATTGTTTGGTCAGTCTTTTCTTGAGATAAATTCGTCGGATCATTTGGCGCGGTATTCATTGAGCCAAATGAAACCAACCAATCCTGGAGTTGAGGCGAGCCAGTACCATAGGTCAGGGTCGCCTTCAGATAGATCGTGGCATAAGTGGTAGTAGAAAGACCGCTTAGATCAACTCCAGCGCTGCCATCAAAGCCAGTGGAATTACCACTCAGAGCACCATCAGGAATAATGGTCGGTGTTCCAGAGTTATCATAAAAAACTTGATAAATAATGGTGCCATTAGTTTGGTCATCCCCCACCATAAAATACCCCCAAGTGGTTTCACTGGGCTGAATCTGGGCGGCAACGATCGGCGTGGACAGCACCATGTCGGTACCAGAAGTGACTTGAACATAGTTACTGGTGTAGTTCACTTCTGCGTTGCTGCCCAACGTGTCTGATTCGAACTGCTCGCCGTGCGTCTCAAACCAAGCATTACCTTTGCTTAGTGAAGTATCGATGGTGAGCGACCGGCGATCCGACCAGGCACTCCACGTCTCGGTACCTGCAATATCCATCGCTCTGACTTGATAAAAATAGGTTGTGCCGTTGGTCAAGGCATTACCCGCTTGCACCGTGTAGCTGATGGTGTCTCCTGCGGTGAAAGGATCTAGATCGGATTCGTTGCCAACATTAAGAAAGCCTAGATCTGTTTCAGAAACATCATCAATTTCAGGAGAGGTGAAACTAGGATCAGAGCTTATTTGAATTTGGTAAGTAAGATTATTGCTCTCAGTATCAGTTGATTTAAATCGAATGATTGGCGTGGTATCAGTAATTTTTGCTTTATCGTAATAGAGATTTCCTTCGATAGTTGGTTTGGTGGCTGGCGTCCCTACTGAAGTTTTTTTGGCAATCACCACGTCGCGGTAGGGAGGGAGATGCGGCTGAGTATCAAATGACAGCGTCACGTCATGAGTGTGAGTGCTTGTTGCCTGGTTTCCATAGGGCTTTTGATTCGTCCCACCACTACTTGCACTTGGTCCACCTGATGTAACAGTGGCATTGGTGTGATTATGACTGGCAGTCCCATTTACTGAAGCATAACTACTGGCGCCCCGCAAAAACCGCTGATAAAACGCCCCACCGCTATCTGACAACGATGTCCAATTAGTACCTATTGTTCCTTCCACCATCACAATCTCTCCACCGGTAAAATATTTATCAGCCCCACTAGTATTTTTATAAAGTAAAACGTCTATCCGATCAGGCAAGTGTGTGGCTGAAGCGTTGGTCCCAGAGACAGTGTGCGTGTGTGTATCTATAGCAAAACTCCCGGCTGCACCAGTAGCACCACCAAAATTACTGGACGCTGTCAATGATCCAGAATAATTATGAGTGTGATTATCAGCTCCTCCAGTGCCAGTGGTATTACCCTCGCCTCGGAGAAAGGCAAGGTCTTGAGTCGAGTAACGGGTCCAACCAGTTACTGGTGAAGGTGTTGCGTCAAACATCAAAATTAAACCATCGGGAATACTGGTTGGCACACCTGTGGTATCGTACTTAATTACTTTTAGATTGCGATAAGTTGGCAGGTTGGTGCCCACTCCAGTAGAAGCACCACTCCAACCGTGAGTATGAGTGGACAATGTCTGGATCAAAGAATTATTGCGATAAGGTAGTGTTGAATTAGCCCCTGTATGACTGACAAAAGTCATACCGTGACTATGTTCAATAAGACCACCAGTGCCGCCAGAAGTGGCGGCACCACGAGGAAAGACTTGGTAATACGGTTCAGTTGATAAACACGATACACAAGACCAACCGGTGGGTGGGGTTGCACCATCCCAAAAGGCTAAGACGTTGTAGACAGCATCGGAAGCCACCTGCCACTGGCGCAACTCTTGAAAAATAATCGTTTCTTGATTAGTCACGGTTCCTGCACTGCTGGTGGCGGCAGAATCTGATGCAACTTCGGCATCTGGTAACGAATCAGCGTTGACGTCAGCGGATTCCGTCGAGTCTAGCACTGGCTCAAGAATCACATTACTATCTGCTTCAATCTGGTTGGAAGGAGAGGACTCGGCCGCTGCGGTTGGTGATTCGTCAGTGAAAATATCGAGATCCAACGCTCCCTCAATTACTTGCGTCGACTCCACCAACCGCAGTGGCCCCAGCAGATAAAACTGCGGGGATATTTCCGGAGCTTGATATTGATACCCAATTAGCAATATTTCATCTGGGTCCAGCACTTCATCCCAAATGATATTTTGCACACCGTTCTCTACGTCAATTTCAATCCGATCGTAATCGCGAAACCCGGCACCGACAAATGGTGAAATCTCAAACTCAAGTGGCACCGGCTCGATGATCGAGCCGGTGAACTCTTGTCTGGCCACCACCTCCACCATCACCGAGTAAGTGTTGGGTGGGTAAATCCGGGTGGCCGACGAGTGCTCAATCTCAAATGGGACCTCATCCCAAACCTCAATGTAATCGCTAACAGCGTAACTACCGTTGACAGTGACTGCGCTCAGTTCTAGCTCGTATCTGCCCACTCCTCCCAACTGGTAGGCAGACTGGTAATCCGGGACATCGGTCACTGCACTTTCTTTGCACTCAGGATTGACAGTAATTAGTCCATTAGTTGTCGACAACTCATCAACTTTTTGCTGATCGGGATGATAAATTTTTAAACTTAGATCTGCGTCACACACCATCGCGCCATTTTCATCCAACACGGCAAAAGCCAATTGCGCTTCTTCTTCTGGTAAATAGATTGATCGATTGGCATTCAGCGCTAAAACCCCCCAGGTGAAATCTTGGGCGAAAACTTCCCGATCTCCTTCGTAAACCTCAAGGTGAAACTTGCCCGGCCGGACACTGCCCACGGGCGTGACCAACAGCTGCCCATCTTCGAAGCTAGTTTGAATCGTCACTGGCTCCTCAGCATAATCTGTCACCACAATTTCCAACTCTTCTGGCTGATAATCTAGCAGCTCCAACTCGATTCCCTCGTTGATCTGGAAATCCTTGTCCTTCATTGTCAGCTTACGCATCCGCAATAACTCTTTGATAATGTTCCAAACTTGCGTCGGCTTGCTTTTTTCGACCTTTTGATCAGCATCAGTTTCGTCTGGAGCGATCGTCGGAGTAAGCGTTGGTGAAATTGATGGTGTAATTGTGGGGGAAATAGTTGGCGCCAAATCAGTTGGCTGAGGAACAAGTGCATCGGTTGGCTCGGCTTCAGCCGAGCCAACCGATGGTTCTAGCGTGATAGTAGGTAATTCTGGAGCACTATGGATTGGCTGAATATTCGGAATAACAGATTCACTCACCTGTGCTTCTGCCTCGGCAACCATTCGGCCAACTCCCAACGAAAAACCAACCAACACAAACAAAGCCACGATAGTTGGCTTAAACTTAATCATGATTACTGCTAATCATAATCTAATTTGGTGTAGAACTTCAACTTAAGATAGGTAATAGTCAAGATTTTTACTTTTTTGACTTAAATAATCTATCGTATTCACTTACTTTAGCGGTGTAATCTCCCCAATTTTCCGGGGTTAATTCTGACAAACTTACTATCATTGGTACTTCAGACACGGGACAAGGAATTTGCTGAGCAATTTCACTTGCTCTAGTATATGGAATTGGTTTACCCAAATGGATTTTAAGATGAAAAAATTTAGATTTATTCGGTTCAGTTTGCCCTGGCGGCCAAAACTGATACGCCCCAACAAGACATATCGGAATGAAGTATAAATTGCTTGAATATTCTTCACAAATCGCATCAATTGCATCTGTTACTAATGCGGGTGCCTCACTCGCACCAACTTCGCGGGATCTAGTTCCTTGTGGAAACACACCTAGGATTGCGCCTTGTTTAAAAGCACGCATAATAGGAAGCCAAGCAAATGGGTTTTGCTTACGATCAACTTCTGAACCATCTTGAACTTGAATTACTGGACGTAGATCCAAATTTAATAGTTTTAGAGCAATTGCAGCATCTCCCAACTGACCCATCCGACCATCAAAAAATTTCCCAGAAATTGGACCAACCAGTGTAGTATTCAGTTTTTTTGCCAACCTATAAAACAAGGCAATATCGGCCACACTCCAGTGAGGAGGTAAAATTACTAACTTGCTACCTGATTCTTGCAGTTCCTTGATTTCTTTCCAATGCTCTTTTCCCCTGATCGGAATTAAGTCAAAAACTGTCGCTAAAGTTTTGGCAATCGTTTCTGGAGTGGGGTGAGTCAAACCCTCCGATACAGAGTTGAACTTTGTGTGCAAAACTTCAGAAATTCTGCTCATGTTTTCCTTATTTAAAAATAAGAGGTGTATAAGCGTCTTATCAAACCAATAATTGTGCCAATCATCACAACTGCATCAGCAACTAACTGTAAGATCGGTAAAAAAGGCCAGCCTAGTGGCGCGTAACGATAGTTCTTGGCTATTGACCAAAGCAAGTAAATAATTGCAAGAACAATTAAGACTAATAAATAAGAGAAGTTATTAGTGAATAAAAAAATCAAGAATAAGGTAAGGGCGAAGAGATAGCGGCCGAAAATCAGCAAGACTTTCGGCCGCCACAGTCCCGCATACGCGTCGCCGCGGGCGAAGCGGTAAATGGTGCGAATAAACTCAGACCAAGAGCGATGAGGAATCCAACCAATGCGCGCCCGCGGGGTAAATACAATTTTTTCTTTCAAGTTGGCGCGCAACATCTTGCGCGCCAACGCATAATCTTCATTATCACTCAAGCTCTGATCAAATCCACCAAGCTTGGTTAAAACAGATTTTTTAATTAGCATTGACCTGGTGGTTGGCAACATAAATCCAGCTTTAATTACCCGCGGCATCGCCAGTGCATAACAGCTAAACGCTTGCTCTAACCCGGTTTTTGTCAGTGGGTAAAAATAACCACTGACAATCTCAGTTCGATTGTCATGCTGAGCGCAGTCGAAGCATAGACCCCCATCTACAGCTTTAACTAATTCTTCCAACCAGTCTTGATCGGGCACACATCCAGCGTCAGTAATCGCTATCCACGGAGATTTGGCTAACTGAACTGCCCGATTGCGCCCCACACTCCGGTTGCCGCGTTTTTGCTCAACAACTAAAGAAATTTTTTTGCTTTTTCGTGCTAATTGTTGCAGCTTATCCCATGTTCCATCTGTTGACCCACCGTCAACAACAATCACCTCACGCGGTAAATACGATTGGGCCGTCAGCGCTTTGATCAGCGAATCAACCGACCCAACTTCGTTCAACACCGTCACGATCACGCTGACGGCCAACTGTTTTTTCTGAATATTTTTTGTTTTTTTCAATTATTTACTCCCCACAATTTCAGGTACTTGTCAGCTAACTTTTTCCAAGTTTGTTTTTTCGCCCAGTCGTACGCTTGTTTAATCATGTTATTTTTTTGAGCTTCGCTCAGTTTCTTCAATTTCTCCGCTAGCTCCCGTCCACTTTCAGCGATTACCATCCACTTGCTGGCCGGATGCATAGTCAAGTAATCTTTTTTGATTTGGTTATTATAAACAGCCAAAACCAAGCGCTTGGATTGCATTGCCTCAAGGATTGCCAAATATCTAGACACAAAAGCGTACTCATGTGAGTTATATAATTGATCTACCCGAGTTTGCCAAAGATAAAATTTCACATCTAATTTGCGCCGCTGCACAAATTTTTTCGCTCGGTTTAGAAATGAGCCTTCTCCATAAACATCTAAGTTTATTTTTGGCTGGATACGTTGAAGCGCTTCCAAATACATCATGATCCCTGTATCTTCTTCCAGCCGTCCCAAGAAAGCGGCAGAGTTTTTTTTCGCAGTAGTTTTATCAGAAACACCTTGTTGATCGGCGGCACCATAAATGATTAGGTCTGGATTTTGGCCATACCACTTTTTGATAAACTCGCCCACAGCAATGGTTCTGTATGAAAGTTTCTCCACCAGCCGTCGGTGCCACACTGCTTGCCAACGAGGCAAACCAGGACCCTCATAACCATGGAAAGTGGTAAAAACTTTTTTGTTAAAATAAAAAATTCTCTGCGGTAAGTACCACCAAAACACATCGTGAATATGGACAATATCTGCGTCGACAAACAGTTGCCGGTGTTGCCAAATCCACTGCCAAGTTTGAAGCTTGTGGTTAAAGTGCTGGAAAGGTAAACGAAACACATTGACACCGGCAATAATCTCATTGGATTTCAGTCCGGGCTGATTTGAAGTGGTTAAAACAGTGATGCTAAAGCCACGGTGAATTAATTCTTGGGCTAGCTGGGCGGTGTGCTTCTCCACACCGCCCACCGCCGGCGCATATCTTGGTACCAAAAACAATATTTTTTTCATTTTTTTTGCGCCAGAATAATAATGTTGGAATAACCAAAAATCTTGCCCAATAATTCGTCAGCAACACAGACCAACTTCGAAAATCTCGGACGAATAAACTTCAAAAAAACTTTTAATCTCGACAAAAACATTACAGATCTGAGCGGACCGTCAACAATTTTGTAATTCGATATCATTAATTTGTTGTCCTCAATTAACCTCGTAATTGAGCCGACTGAGTACCGCCGCAGATGTCCCACTTCTTGATCAAATTTGTCAAAAAATCCGAGTTTGTAAAACACCGATGAGTTGAGCGGAGTCGACAGTATTAAATAACCATGCTTATTTAATCTAGCTGAAATATCTCGAATGAATGCAGCGTCATCGGCAATGTGTTCAATCACTTCTGAGCAAACAATCAGATCAAACTTACCTTTGATATCCCTAATACTTCCAGTTAAAAACTTGACGTTAATAATTTTTAAATTTTTGGCGTTTGCCTTTGCTAACCGAATGGCTTTGGGAGAAATATCAACCCCCACGACGATTGAGCACTGTTGAGAAAGATACAGAGCAATATTGCCAATTCCACAACCAACATCGAGTGCCTTGGTATTTTTTGCTCCCCAAATTAAAGGTAAATGTAAGAATCCCAGAATATAACGATAGGTAAAGTCGCGAGGATCAATCAACTTTTTGATCAAACCACTTTTGTGATGAAAACCATTGTAAAAGCTAGTAATTGAGAAAGGTTTACTCATGATGAAAAATACAATTTGCCTGGTTATTCTAACACTGATGTTCTTGATCTTTCCGCCGCAAACTTTTGCTAAAAAAGTCGTGTTCGAAGATGATTTTTCGTCTGAACTAAACAAGTGGGAATTAACGCGTGGCGGTTATTCAATCTGGAGCGTTGCAGATGGCAAGCTTCACGCCAAAGTCCTAACTTCGTTTACTATTTCCGAACTCGTTCCCACCAATCAGTACTGGGATGATAGCTGGCGAAACATTGAGTACCAATTAGAGTACACGCCAATTGCTGGTGTCGACAAAAATATTTCGTTTGGCTACAAAAATATTGATAAGTGGTACGAGATTCACTTTGTTTCCTCATTCTTTGAAGTGGTCAAGGTTGAAAATGGAGCACTCGTTTGGTCTAAAAAAAGTGATTATTCGCTGAGTAATAACAAGACGTATACATTTAATATAATTTTTCAGCATGGCAATATCGAAATAAATGTAGATAACACCCAAATCTTCAAAGATTTTGACCCGAATTTCACCGAGAACGATTACGGCAAAATCGGTTTAAAAGTTGGGACTGGGGCAGTCTACTCGACTCAAGTCATCTTCGATAATGTGGTGGTGTACGACTTAGATCAATCCCCAGACTCAGAGCTCATGCCCCACTTTATGCAAACTGATGAATCTTGGGGCGATAGCGAATATGACTCAGCCACAAAATGGTCGGATCAACCAACCATCGCGCGCTGGGGCTGCGCCTTGAGCTCAATGGCCATGATTCTCCGTAATTATCAGATCAATACGTTACCCAGCGGAGAAACAATTGATCCAAAAACACTGAACGAGTGGCTCAAATCACAGCCTGATGGATACTGGGGCAACGGCTTGCTCAATTGGTTGGCGGTCACCAGACTCACCAAACAATTAAGCACTCCAGAAGGAACGCCGGCGCTCGAATACACCAAAGAAACTGGCGAAAATTTGATAGATACCGCCCTGACCAGCGTTGAGGACAAAAAACCGGTGATTTTAGAAATCCCGGGGCATTTTTTGGTTGGCGATGGAATGACTGATGATAGGCTGGATCTTAAGATCAAAGATCCAGCCTACTCTTTCAGTAACTTCAGCCAACACCAACAACCGCTCAAATCAGTCAGATTGTTTCATCCCAGCCACACCGATCTCTCTCACATTGCCATCGGCATTCCACCCCAGCTCACTGGACAACTGGTAACACCATCTGGGAAAATAATTCAATTTGATCAGATTGAGTACCTAAATAATTATCTGGGTAGTAATCTCCTCCCCGATCAAAGCACCAGTGGCTTAAAAATCGTGGAGTTACCTAAGCCAGAACTCGGTGAGTATCAACTTTGGTTGAGCCAAGAAAAATTTGGTCAATTCCAAGCCACAATTTTTACCTATGACTTAGATGGAAACGTGAGTGATCTCTCGGTTTTTGGCTTCACCGGCCAAAAACCGACGCTGTACCAACTCGATTATTCACACTCAGGTGAGGACAGGGTTACTAAAATCAGCAGTTACTTTCAATTTAAAGAGCTGGTGCGGGAGCTAGCTCAACTCAAAGAGATTAGCAACCCGGTTATGGAAATTTGGTTACAATTTTTTGCCGATACTAATCAAGAGTGCGCCTCACCCAACCCAGCCGGATGCATCAGGTTGTTGAGACAGGCAATTAAGTCAATCGAAAAAAATATGAGTCAGACAGCCAGAAAAGCTCTGGAAGAAGAATTACGCGTCATCGAAAAAGCTGCTAAATAAGTAATAGATTGGTTCGGGGGGAGATAATCAGGCTATAATACTCCCCCCGAGCCGATATGCAGCAATCATCTTTTTGGCACCAACTAAACAAACCAATTGTGGGACTCTCACCCATGGACGGAGTTACAGATCACCCTTTTCGTGTGATTACCAAAAAATATGGAGATCCAGATGTAATTTTTACCGAGTTTGTCAGTGTTGAAGGACTTTGTCACTCAGCTGCGGTAATGCTTGACCACTTCATTTACGATGAATCTCAACGCCCAGTTGTTGCCCAAATTTTTGGGAAAACTCCAGAATTTTTCCGCCAAGCAGCTATTTTGGTCAGCCAACTGGGATTTGATGGCATCGATATCAACATGGGTTGCCCTGCTCGGACAGTCACCAATCACGGCTCTGGTGCGGGCCTGATCCAAACCCCCGAGCTGGCTCAACAAATTGTTCGAGCAGTACAAAAGGGCGTTCAAGACTATCAAAGTGGACAAACGGTGGCAGACTGTCCCGATTTTTCTCCAGAAATTAGATCAATTGTCGAGCTGAGAAACAAACGACTGCCACAACAGTATTATAATTGTCAGAGAAATGTTCCGGTTTCCATCAAGACTCGCCTCGGTTACTCAGACTCAATCATTACTGAGTGGCTGGAAGTGCTACTCCAAACTAATCCTGAATTAATAACTGTGCACGGGCGCACGCTCAAACAAGGATATGGCGGACAAGCCAACTGGGAAGACATTGGTCAAGCAGCAAACATCGCCAAAAAATATGCTACAGCTTCTGGTAAAAAGCGAACGCTGATTTTCGGTAATGGTGATGTGCAATCGCGAGCGCAAGCAGAAATATTAGCTAACAAACACAATCTTGATGGCGTGTTAATCGGTCGGGCGAGTTTTGGCAACCCATTAGTATTTCAAGCTAATGCAGAAAAGGATCAGCCAAAACTCGCCCGAATCGCACTAAAACACGCTCAAGTTTTTGAAAAAACTTTTGCTCATCGCTCAAATTTCAATTTTCTACCCATGCGCAAACACCTCGGCTGGTACATTAGGTCATTACCCAAAGCCAAAGAAATCCGACTGGAGTTGGTCAAAACTAACTCTGCCGCAGAAGTCGAAAAAGTTTTGACCCAGTATCAGTTGATCTAATGTTATAATCTTGAGGTTACATGGTCGCATAGCTCAGTTGGTTAGAGCGCACGATTCACATTCGTGAGGTCCCAGGTTCGAGTCCTGGTGCGACCACCATTTACTACGCTTCGATTAAGATTATCCATTTAGACTTCTTCAGTGATAACAAAAGTACTCAGTTGTGCGTGGTCGTGGATTCTGGATTTTATTTTTCCTCAGTTCTGTGTCAACTGTGGTAAGTTTGGACAATTACTCTGCCCCAGTTGCTTTGCTCAACTAGAGTTTCATACTGCTCCAATTCGGTTAGTTTTACCAGAACGACACTTAGACAGCGTTTGGGCGTGTTGTGTGTATAAAGGTGCAATCAAAAAGTTGATCAAAGCGCTCAAGTACCAAAGTATCAAAGATGCTGGAGCAGTGTGCGGCCAGCTGCTGTACTACTGCAGCTGGCCGCCCCAAGATATCGATTGCCTGACCGCTGTCCCTATTCATCCCAAACGTCGTCAAGAAAGAGGCTTCAATCAAGCCGAGTTGATTGCTCAGACTCTGGCCCAACTGATGAGCAAACCTTACGTACCATTGCTGCTAAGACTGCACCACACCCCCCAACTAGCCAAACTCAAGCATCGTCAGGATCGACTTAAGCAATTAGAAAATCAGATTGGAATTAATCCAATTTTTAACCACAAAGCTCCGCCTAAGGTATTAATCATCGATGACGTTGTTACCAGTGGCGCTACTCTAAACGAGTGCGCCAACGTTTTGAAACAGCACGGTTACACCAAAGTTAACGCTCTGTGTGTCGCTCACGGCATGTAAATTCATGCTAATATTACCCTGTGTTGAAAACCAAGTTGCTAGTGCTTTTAGCTCTCACTTTCTTGATTTATTTACCCTCGTTTGGCAATCATTTTATCTGGGACGATGAGCAATTTATCTATAAAAATACCTCAGTTCTCAACTTTGATTTACCAGCAATTTTTACCGAGAGCACTACTGCCGGCGCCGGCATCGCTAGTAATTACTACCGCCCATTGACCAGCCTGTCGTTCGCAATTGATCACGCGCTGTGGGGACTCAAGCCCTTTGGCTTTCACTTGACCAATACCCTGCTCCACGCCGGCGCCGGCATACTTTTGTACTTGCTTTTAACCCAAATCGGGATTGGTAACAGAAGTAACTTTATCTGGAAAGATCCAGCGTTTTGGCTGAGCTTGATTTTTCTCGTTCACCCCATTCAAACCGAAGCGGTGGTGTATATCAACTCCCGTGGTGATTCGCTGTCCGCTTTACTTGCCCTAACCAGCTTGTTGATGTTTGCCCGCGTGATACGCAAAACACCCGAGCAGCAATCAAGCCTGTTTCCCAGCCAAGTCTGGCCAGTTTATATTTGTGGCATTTTTCTGCTGGCAATCTTGGCCAAAGAGATTGCCATCAGTGCCGTAGCATTAATGTTTCTGATTTATTGGCAACAAATTGTTTTAGAAAAGAATCGGAAAAACCATCAGCTAAATCATCGCTTGGCCAGAATTACACTGGTGGCGGCGAGCGCGCTCGCCGCCACTTACTTCTTCCTCCGCCTGACTGTTTTCAACTTTCAAAATACCGTTAACTTTTATACCGAAGCCACCGAGTACTCCCAAAGCCTCGCGGTCAGAATGCTGACTTTCAGTAAGGCAATCTGGATCTACTGGAAGCTACTTTTTGTCCCCTACCCACTTCATATGGAACGCGATCTAGAAATTGTCAACACTCTCGCCTCAATTTGGCCGTGGTTAACTCTCGGCGCAATTCTGATCCTATTCGCTGCTGGAACATGGGAAAAAATCAAACACTCCACCACCTGGATTTGGTTTGGCGGCGCCTGGTTTATGATCACTATTTCACCCGTATCAGGCATTATCCCGATCAATGGCATGATTTACGAACACTGGTTGTACTTTCCAATGGTCGGTTTTTTCATCATATTTTGGAAAATAATAACGCTGACATTGACAAAATTTGCTTTATCGAACAAATACACTTCATTAACAAAAATAGTATTAATTACTGTGATCGTTACCTTAAGCTCGTTGACCATCCGCCAAAACTGGTTGTGGCGGAACCCAATTTCTTTTTATAATTACCTACTTCGCTACACCGACTCTGCCCGCATCAGAAATAATCTCGGCATTGCTTATGCCGATAGCGGACAGATTGACCTAGCAATCGAACAGTATACTTACGCCCTTGAGTTTAATAATAGCTATCCGCAGATTTATCATAATCTAGGCAATCTTCATCAAAGTAAGGGAGAGATAGAAAAAGCACTGGAATACTACCAACTTGCGTTGGAAAGAGACCCTCAATTCATTCCCACATTAATTAATTTGACTAAACTATACCAGCAACTGGGTAAAACCGATGAGGCGGCGGCCACAGCCGCCGCACTTGAGAAATTAACTGGTTTAAGCTATAATTAACCTTACCCTTTGGGGATGTAACGCTTTGACGTGACAAGCTCTTTAACAGTCGCAAGTCGTCTTTAGTCAAAAGACGTAAAAAAGGACTAAAAACATAACTGCAGATACAATCAGCAGCAAAGCTCGCAACTTCGTAACTGAAGTTGCCGAAGGTGTCGACTCTTTTGTCGATTCATTCAGAGCTCCACAAATGCTTTACGCATAAGTGGCATTCATCCGAGGCGTTTCACTGGCGCGCGCGGGTGGGTGACAAATCAGTCAGTGTGACAATCTGATCGTCTGTGCCGATCAGAAATAAGCAAATTGTACAGAGGGAGTGTGCTCCGGTTTGTTCATCCACCCGCTTACTCCGCCAACTCAAAGATGAACTACACTTGTAGAAGCTGTTTTTGACTATTCACAGACACGGGCTCATTACCCGTCATCTCCACCTTACAAATGTTTTTGGTTTATTGTTAGATAATACGCATCGATATCGCTTTTGATCTGTTTTGCTAACGCTTCTGCGAACTTAACAGGAACAGCATTACCAACCATTTTATAACCAGTAGCTAAATCATCATATATAAAACGAAAATCGTCGGGAAAAGTCTGGATTCTGGCGCACTCTCTTACAGTTAACCTTCTGTATAAGTGCTCTTTACCAGGAGCAAATATTCTTTTGTCATAATCAACAAATTTCATCTTTGGTGCCTGAGGATGAATTGGAGCATGCCTGCCACCAGCCTGAATTGTAAACGATTGTTCATCCCAATTTCTGACTCTATTTCGCGACATATAAATTGTTGAAAAACCTCCATTCATGTACTCATGATTTGGCGTTGACAGATCTGATCCATTTGTTTTGTTAAAATCTCTTGCTTTGACTGCAGTATCTTTTAGATCCCAAATCGTATCTCTTAGAGTTAGTTCGTTACTCGACACTTTTGGAAAAACAAACTTTTTATTCATTTTTTTATGATAACCTACAAAAATTACTCTTTTTCTATCTTGCGGAACATTATAATTTTTTGCGTTTAATAACTGATAATCAAAACTATAACCAAGTTTATTAAATTCTTCTATTAAATTTGAAAGCGCCTGTTGATGTCTAGTTGACAACATTCCTGAGACATTTTCTGCCAAAAAGAAAAGCGGTTGCTTGTCTCTAATTACTCTAATATGCTCAAAAAAAACTTTGCCTCTTTTGTCTCCCAAACCTCTACCGGCACCAGCCTCACTCCAACTTTGACATGGAGGACCACCAATTACTCCGATAGCTTTGGGAATCTCTTCAGAAGGAACATCGGTAACACTACGCTCGTCAACCACTGTATTTGGAAAGTTTTCTCTTAACGTAGGCGTAATAGTCGTATCAAATTCGTTTGCCCAAATTATCTTAAATCCGGCATTCTCAAAACCAAGGTCTAACCCGCCAGCACCTGTAAAAAGTGAAACAATGTTATATTTCATACTTAATTATCCTAGCTTTAATTAATCGTGCGGGGTTATCAGGATCCCTAATTTCAATGACCTCATTCGAATATCCTATTTTTTTAATGTTCTCGATTTCAAATCTTTCTTCTTGAGAAAAAGACTGATATTTATTTTCCCTCATAAGCAGATAAAACTGTTTGGTTTTCGTTTGGTCCATAAGATGACCATATATTTTGGAGGGGTTAGCAATGTGCCACATTCCCCTAATACGCATCGTCGTAATACCCAATGGATCAACTTTTTTCACTTTGCCAAGTTCATTTGTTTTCTGAAAGTTCGTATCAGGAATAGAATTGACACCTTTTTCAATAATTGTAAACAATTTTTCATAAACTTGTCTTGAAGCCGAATAGCAATCTCCATATATTAACCACAATCTCTTTAGTTCAGCACTGCTATCAGGAGTGCCAATAGCATAAACAATGTCCTTAACTTTCCATTTCTCAGCAGTTTTTGCTCCAGAGGCAACTCTTGTGTCATCTATATATAACTTGTTTCTAGGATGAGAACTATTTAGTGCGATATCTGATTTCAGTGATTCAACTTTTTTTATTTCTATTGCATCGCCGTTTTTGATAATGCAATCGGGTGGATTACTTCCGTTACCCAACCAGGAGAAAGCATCACTATACACCCTGTCTCTGACACTGTTTTCTATTGATTCTCTCCCGAGCAAACCGGCGATTGCATCTTTTACATATCCCTCGAGCGCATCACCGATATTATTTATCCGATTATTTGATATTTTTGCTGGGTTTATTGAGGAATTCGGCTGATTCACAATATTCATGAAGGCGCCAAGGACTGAATAAAATTGTCTGCTCATTTTATTGATCCACATTCACACATAATATAATCGGATTCTTACATTTACATTTACTTTTTACAAGAACCTATCCAACGCTAAGTTGTTTGAGACATACTGGGCTTTACAAGATATTGCCTCAAAATCTTGAATAATATCTCAATATCGGCAAGGTACGCTTTTGCTCAAAAGCAATTAAGATCGTAATCAACTGGTTTTTAGCAATGAATCTCTTTTCTGTGCCCGGCACGAATAATTAGGATTTCTTTTTGCGAATGGATGACATCGAAAAGTACGCGATAATCTCCGGCTCTTAGACGATATTTAGGGATATTTGGTCCAACCAACATTTTAATGTTTTTTGATTTCCGATTGGTTCTCAATAGTAAAACGTGATTAATTAACTTAACGCGGATTTCCGCATTAAGTTTGCGAAAATCCTTTTTGGCTCTCTCGGTGATGTTGATTGAATACTCGCCAGTCATTTATTTTTTAAACTCTTTGATAAAATCTTCAAACTTAGTTGTCTTGCCTGCTTTGTAATCCTTTCGTGCTTGAGCCACGTCGCGAAGCAGTTGAGGAGAGTTTAGCTCCATCAAAATGTCTTCCAAATCTTGATAATCAGCAAACGGCATCACCACGAATACCGGCTTATTCCGGCAAGTGACAATGTAGTGTCCACCCTCTTTTTCAATTAACCGCGCCATTGCGGGCAGCTTGGTTTGAAACTCTTTAATGCCAAAAACGTTTTGTATCATAGTGCGATTAGGATACCGTAATCGTAGTACCTTGTCAAACTCTAAGTCGAAAACACTGGCATTGCTCAGTTGCGATTGACCAAGGTAAAAATCAAAAGAAGTTGAGTTTTGACTTACTTGAATTTGGTTAGGACTGGCTGATAATTGCACTTCTGCAATTATCAGCCCCAATTCTTACATTAACCTTAAATATTATAAAAACCGATCTAATCCCAGGTTTTTGGAGTAAGCAAAGCTGCGGATGAAAAACCAGCCGGCCAGGGTGAGATAGAGAACATTCAGACCAAAGCTAATATAAAGATAAGTGGGATTGATGGGCGCGCCGCCCACTGCGGCGCGCATGCTCTCCAACACATACGTGGTCGGCACCAACATTGAAATTTTTTGCACGAAAAACGGTAGCCGATCCACCGGAAAATAGATGGCGCTAAACGGCAGTAAAATTCCTGGCAAAGCCCAAATAATTGTCTGGACCTTCGGCCCATGACGCAACACAATTCCAGAACCAAGTAGTCCTACCCACCAGCCAGTCATACTACACAAAAAGAAAAACGGCACTAGCCACCAACCAAGTGTAAAAGCGTTAACCGCATACAAAATCAAAATTGCAGGAACCATTATGCCCAACGTAATTAACGTTTTGATTACTGACAATCCCAGTACAGCGGTCAGCCACTCACTAATCTTGAGAGGTGTCGAAAACAAGTTGCTGAGATTGCTGTTCCAAATCTCATCCATCAAGTTTCTGCCAACTTCAGACTGTGACCGCCAGATTATATTCCACAGGATTAAACCCATCAGAATTGCGGTGACCAAAGTTGGCGAACCACTTTCTTCAGTCAACCAACTACCAGTAATTCCCCAAGTCAAAGTGTCAATTAGTGGCCAATAGATCATGTCCGAAAGCAGATCAAAATCCCGCCGCAACGGATAGAGATGGCGCATAAACAAAGCTTTGACGCGGTGGTTAAAAATTTTATTTAGCATTACCACCTTCCTTTGCCTGATTGATAAAGTAATCTTCAAGTGTCGGCTTATCAATACTAATTTGGGTATACTCAATTTTGGCATCGGCCAAACAAGCCAAGAAACCAGCAATTAACGACTCTTCAATGTTAATTACAATCTCCCGCCCGTCAATGTTGCTGGCAAAGCCCTGCTCTTTGGCAAACCGCGCTGTCCTTTTCAAACCGTCTTTGACTATTAATCTCATTCTAGCCAGAGACACAGATTGGGCCAATTTTTCCGGTGTGTCCTCAGCCACAATTTTCCCATGCTTAAGAAAAATTACCCGATCACACACATTGGCGACCTCATCCATATTATGTGAAGTGTATAAAATGCTAGTACCAAACTCATGTTGCTGTTTGGTCACAAATTGGCGCACTTCGTGCGCCATATCCGGGTCGAGTGACGCGGTCGGCTCATCAAGCAGGACAATCTTTGGGTATGAGATGAAGGCTTTTGTCAACATCACCCTAGTGACCTGACCAGCAGATAACTGACTCAAAGTTTTATCCCGTTGTTGCCAAACTCCAAAATATTCCAAAAAATATTTCACTCGCTTATTAAATGTTTTTTTGCTTAATCCATACAACAACGCATAAACCCACAAGTTTTCCATCACACTCAGCCGCCAGGGCATCTTGATGTAGGTACTGGCAAAAGTCACATTTTGTAATATTTCAGTACGGAAATTTTGGAAGTTTTGGCCAAAATAATTTACATCTCCAATCGTGGGAGTCAGGTTACCGATCAACATTTGAATTGTGGTTGACTTGCCTGCTCCATTGGGACCAAGCAGTCCCAAGATCTCACCCGGCTTGAGCACAAACGAGATATGATCAACCGCAGTAAACTCCGCCTCGCCCTTTCGGCTCGGCGGATAAATCTTGGTCAGCTGGCCAACTTTCAGCACTGGTGCTTTCATAAACTACCCTCACCGCAGTTCTGCCCGCCTTCCCGTTTCGGTTGCAATCACTTTGGAAATTACTATAATGATTTTACTACAGAATTACCAGATATCAATTAGAAAATTTACCTAATGTATAATTTTATTGCACATCCACAACCATGATTCAAATCATAAATACTTCATCAGTAAAAACCATCTCTGACGTTTGCGGAACTATTAAAGAGCTGTATTCGAGTGAAAACATCAGTTTTTCAATCGCTGAAATTTCTGGAACATCAACTCCGCATAAACACAAACAGATGGAAGAAATATATTTCGTGTTAAGTGGCACAGGTATTATTTACATTGGTGACGACTTATTACCAATCAAACCTGGAGATCTGATTCCTATTCCCAAAGATATTCTTCATCACATTAAAACAAACCAGAATGAAGTTCTAGAGCTAGTTGTGATCACACATCCAAAATTTGACAAAAGTGATGTAATTGAGCAGTAATGTATGTCCCCCATTACCGTGTTCGTCCACGACAAAATGCAAAGCAACTATTGCTATACGTTGTCGAAACCGATGGGGAATAACTTTGATCCGGGTTTCAAACCGGAGCTAACGCCACTACAAATGTTGGAACTGGGGGTGTTCGGCGGCAAGTACATGAGTGATTGCCGCGACGAGTTTCCCAAAAGTTGGTTTAAAAATGCTAAACTCTGCTCTGAGTTTCACAATCCTGAACTCAACTATTTCGGTGTCAACGCCTCGCAACCTTTGTCTGTTTGGCTGAAAAACGGCTGGATCTACGAAGAAGATCCACGCGGCTGGTTTCAGTGGTACTGCCGGTACTACATGGGGAGGAGGATTGCACATGAGGACGCGCGCCAGATTAGAAGATGGCGCGCGTATCGGAGGCACTTGAGCCAAGTGCAAAACAACTGCCGCGCCGGCGACCTCACCTGCCGGCGCAAACAACGCCAATCACTTCTTCACTGGGCTTACGACTCACGCAGGGTTTAGAATAACACCGTCTCACCCATACTTCGACCGCTTTCTTTTGATCCCGAATTCATTACAACTCGGATTTACAAAGAGGCTATCATCCTATCAAAATAAATTTTCAACTTTTTTTTCAAAACGGTAAATTAGTATAAAAATTACTTTAAGTTTCAATTAGCAAAATTTTGCTAATATATTCTTAGTAATAAATTGACAGTAGCGATTCCATCGGTTATCTACTAATAGATCTTCTGACCAAAGTATTTATCAAAAATACAAATTGGCACTGATGGATTGCATTTTTCGTTTCGTAGGTTGGGAAACATTTGCAAAATTTTGCTACAAGCTATTATACGAAAGATACGACAACCAGATAGTCAGAATATAGTTATAGGACTCTATGTGACATCCAATAATCAAACTTGTTTATAAAAAAGTAGACTTGAGTAGTTTTTTAGACCAAAAAGATCAATCGGACTGGTAACACACGCACGATTAAAACCCATGGCGGTATGCCAAAGAATTGATGGGCAATTTGTTACCGGTCCAGTGGTAACTATTGAGAACAAATGTTTGATCTTAAGATTAAACAGTTCCCTTATCGATGCTTGAAAAAGCCCGGTCGCAATTCCTTTACCTTGATGTTCTTTGGCAACCACTATTTGGTGTAAAGCAATACTTTGCTCATCTTCAAAATATGTTTGCTTAAGTTTTTGGTCAAACCAAATTATATTGTCCGCTTGTTCTGGGAAATATATTTCACGATTAATATCAATTAAACCCACTGGTTGATTGTTTTTTTCGTAAACATTGAAAATTGAGGAGTTAGTAATTCTAGCTTTGTGCTCTTTTTCAGTTTCGCTACTAATGAAAAAGCCATCATGTTGTATTTGAGTGCAATAACTTATATCATCAACTTTGCTTACGTCTAAAACAAATGCTTGCTTAAGTAACCAAAGCTTTTTTGAATCAGAAGGGAGCGCTTTTCTAATCATACATTCGACTTGCTTGTAATGAATGAAGTTGAGGTGTTCAGTATGACACTGATACGACTTCATTACATTTCTGCGCCCCGCCGCCGGCGGGGCGCAGTAATGTATTTCATTAAACCAAACCGCTATTTGATTGGCGTCCCAATTTTCCTGACTGATTTTCGTTTAAGAACTCCAGCAAGAATTACCAGCGGAATTAATACAGCACCATATACCACTACCCAAATCATAAACTGAGCAATTACAAACAGGTTGTCTAAAACCGAGTTGTATGCTCGATCGAGCTCGTCACGAAGATCGGGACGAGCGCTGGGATCATAAACAGATTTTGACGATGCAGCTGAAATACTCAAGGTCGCATACTCAACTTGCTCAGTTTGAGCTTCATCTTGATCCTTAACTTGTTTGATCTGCTGATCTAAACGTTGAATCTCTAATTCAATCCGGCGTCTTTCCACCTCGGTTTTGGCCTCAACCAACTCAATTTCTTTGACAGCTTTCTGATCTTCCAAATTGGCCAGTTGAGTTTTAATTGAGTCTACTCTACCAGTCACGTCAGTTGAGCTGACTTGCTGGTTTTCAATTGAACGCACGCCCTCAACAATTTTGGCTGTAGCTTCATCAAATTTGTCGACAGGGACTTTGGCCGTCATGTAGCCAGTTTGATACCTACCATGGCTACCAGTTTGAAAGTTCATTACCCGACCATCAATACTCAGGATGTATGCCTTGGTTTGATTAAAGTAACCAGCCACATCATCCATTACTAAACTAAACGAACCGTAAACTTCATATGCTCTTTGTTCAACCTGGAGGGCATCACCAGCATCAGGGTAGTAAGGGGGATAATAAGGCTGACTTGGGAATCCTGGAGAAGTGTAGCCAATTTTATCAACGGCTTGAATACCTGCACCTCCTTGATTTTCTGAAACCATGTACATATCCATTGACGAGGTACTGAGTTGATTGAGACCAAAACCACTCCGCAGAAGTACTGTCAAACCAGAAAGAATGACTACAGCTAAGCCTAATACTAGCCACTTTTTTTTGGACATATGAGTTTATCCTCCGTTGCTACCTTCTATACTATGAATATACTCCATAATCTTTCCGGCGTTAACAGTCCGCGGCTTACTACCTTCGGCCGGTCCTACCATCCCAGCGGCGTATAACTGGTCTAAAATTCTGGCGGCGCGGTTGTAGCCCAAGGAAAAGCGGCGCTGAATCATGGATGATGAAGCTTTGTCCGAAGTGACAATTAGTTTGGCTACTTCGAGAAACAGTTCGTCTCGTTCGTCACTGCCACCTCCGCCACTGCCAAATTTGCCACCAGAAGTGACACTCGCCTCATACTTTGAGGTCACTTCCTCAAGATATTCCGGTTGTTGGCCTTGTTTTTTGACGAACTCAATAAGACGTTTTGTTTCGTCATCAGATACAAAAGTACCCTGCAGACGAAGAGGCTTGGCTCGGTCGGGGGGAATAAACAACATGTCCCCCCGACCGAGCAGTTTTTCCGCTCCTGGTGTATCCAAGATCACTCTAGAATCCATCATCGAAGAGACGTTGAAGGCGATTCTGGCCGGAATGTTAGCTTTAATCAAACCAGTCAAGACATCAACTGAAGGACGTTGTGTTGCCAAAAGCAAGTGAATTCCGACTGCCCGCGCCATCTGAGCAATTCTGGTAATATTTTCCTCTACGTCAGCTGGCGCGAACAGCATCACGTCAGCCAATTCATCTACCACCACTACAATTCGGTACATGGCGGTATACCCAGCTAACTCATTGTATGCATCAATATGCCGGACACCGGCAGCAGATAGTTTTTTGTACCGCTCCTCCATCTCGTGGGTAGTCCACTTGAGTGAAGAGACCACCTGTTTGGTCTCGACAATTACTGGAGTCAACAAATGCGGTATGTTGTTATAACCACTCAGCTCCACCCGCTTAGGATCAACCAAAATCAATCTCACTTCGTCTGGAGAAGCCCGAAACAAAATTGAGCATAAGAAACTATTGAGTGCGACTGACTTACCTGAGCCAGTCGCACCAGCGATCAACATGTGTGGCATGCGCGAAATATCGACCGCGTATGGTCTGTTGGCAACATCAATGCCCAGCGCTACCAACAATTTTGACTGATTTTGTTGCATTTGCGGCGAGCTGAGCATTTTGCGCAGCGTTACAAATTTGGCAGTGTGATTCGGCACTTCAATACCGACTAGTGAACGTCCAGCGATTGGTGCTTCGATCCTGATTTGACCAGTCGGAGCAGCTAAGGCTAGAGCCAAATCAGTCGATAATCCAGTAATTTTTGATAGTTTTGTACCCCTAGTAATTTCCAGCGCGTACTGGGTGACAGAAGGTCCAAAATTGACTTCTTTAACTTTCGCTTTAATGCCAAACGAATCCAGGGTAGCCTCGATCATATCGGCGTTTTGGGAAACATCGCCCCGATCAGCCTCACCGCCATCGCTTTGATCCAATAAGCTCAAAGGAGGTAATTGCCATGGCCGATTTTGACCAGTCGGGACTGAGCTATTGGCGGAAGAAATAAGTGCCCCCACCTCTTCATCTGGCTCAATTAATGGAGGAATCGTAACCTTCTTTTGAGTCTTGGTTTGTTTAATTTCTTGATCAGAGTCAGGCTCCGCATTGCCAGGATTAATGGTAAATTTCGGCTTATTAATTAGCTGGGGCATTTTAATTCCGGGTAAACTAAATCTTTTTTTCTCGTTTTTATCTTCATTATTCATATTTGGCAAAACTGGTTGGGTTTCTTTATTAGGCTGAGCCTTACCTTTTAGAATACCAATTAATTCAAAGAACTCCTGCAACTTCATTTGTGCCATGATTACCATGCCGACAATAATTAATGTTAGAGAAAAAACCACTGCGCCGGCTGCAGAAAGCAGCCGGCCTAAATTTTGGTTGGTTGCCAAACCAACCTCACCATTACGAAACAAACTCATCCAACCCAAGAAAATCATGATTGTGCCCAATAGTACGTTGGGTTTGGCGGCTGACCATTTAAACTGGAGAAAGATTAATCCACTGGAAATAAATATAAATGGCAAGAACATTAACGCCAAACCCAGTTTTGAGATTAGAAAACTATTAATGCTACTTAACCAAACTCCCTGACCAGAAAACGAGATTAAAACTAACAAACCAATTGAGATCAACAGCACTCCAACAATGGTATAAAGCGTGTGAGCTTTAAGATCGAGCTTGAATGGCAGTTTCGAACGTTTCCGCCTTTTTCCCATATTATAGGATATATCATACTTTCGGCTTGCGTTCAAGCAGGAGTTGGATTAAACACTTTATTTACGCCTTAAAGCTCACAATGTTCGCAATTACCAATGGCTCTCTCTTGATAATTTTATACAACTTACGCACCAATCTTTTTTCAATAGTTTGACTCAGCTCTTTGTCAGAAAGTTTTTTATTCTGTGAAATAGCCTCACGCACTGTTTGCTTGATAAACTCGATCACCTCATCAGCCTGCTGCATAAAAACAAAGCCACGGGAAATCAGCTGAATTTGGTCTAGCTTCAGCTCACCTTTGACTCTTGGCACAATTACTGCCACAATTCCTGCATCTCCGAGCTTGAGCCGATCTGACAAAACTACTGGACCCACATCCCCAATTCCCAATCCGTCAACCGTAGTAGGTCGCAGCTCAAACTTGGGACCAATACTCGCTCCATCCTGAGTGAATACCACTGTCTCGCCACTTCTCGGTCGCAAGATTTGTTCTCCTGAATAACCCAAGGGTCGAGCAATATTTATGGCAAATAAATACCTATGCCGATCGGCGCCGCCGATCGGCATCACCAGTTTCGGCTTCAGCAGCTCAACTACTTGTCGCTGCTCTTTCTTACTCGCATGTCCAGAATGGTGCAAGCCCGGCTCAATACTGGGGTACAACACTCGAATATCATTGCCTGCAAGCTCATCAATCGATTGGTAGTATGGCACCTCATTGCCGGGAATCGCATCGGCGGAAAACACCACCGTGTCATCAGATTTGATTTGCAAAGCAGGATGCTCACCAAAAATTGCGCGAACGAGTGATGAGCCCTCTTGCCCTTGGCTTCCGGCAATGATTAAACACACTTGGTCATCAGGCAAAGTATCAAGATGCTTTTTATCAACAATTTGTTCTTGACGAACCTTAAGTTTACCCAGATCTCTAGCAACTCTGACATTTTGTTCAACTGATCTACCCACAAATACGACCTTCCTACCCAATTTTTGGGCCACGTCAACGGCTTGTTGAATCCGGTGAATATGCGAACTCATCAGAGTTAAAATGAACTTTCCTTTGGTATTAGCCATCAGTTTTTCAAACTCAGCCCCTATAGTCGATTCTGGTTCAGCCGGTTCATTTTTTTCCACGCGCAAACAGTCAAGCAACACACATAAGACGCCTTGGTCTCCCAATTTTGCCAAACTATCTAAATCACTTACTGCCCCATCGACAGGTTTTGGGTCAATTTTAAAATCACTCCCATGATAAATTGCCCCGACTGGTGTGGTGATTAACAGATGACGTGTATCAGGAACCGAGTGAGTCATGTTGTATGACGTAAAACGGAAACTGGGACTCAAGCTAACTTCTTTGGTCGCTTCAATCACACGAAATTCCACCTCGCGATTCATCTCACTTACTCTTTCTTGGGCAAAACCAATCGTTAGGGGCGAACCAAAAATGGGAAACTCCGGTAGGTGCGGCAGCACATATGGCAATGCCGCGATGTGATCGTCGTGACCATGAGTTAAAATCATCCCTACAATTTTTTTACCCGCTTCGAGTTTTTTTAACAAAGGAGTAATGTCAGGAATGAGAATGTCAATTCCTGGCATATAAGTAGTGGGAAACCCAATCCCACAATCAACTAACAAGATTTCGTCTTCGTATTCATACAGATACATATTTTGGGTGACGTTGCCCATCCCACCAAGAGGCAGAAGTTGTAAATTTGACATAATAAACCTTTCTTAAATCATGTAATTATTTTTTATTAAAAAGCTGGATATTTTCTCCCCAACGTTGATACTTGACATGGCCTACAAGTATGTCCAAAGCGCTGCTTATGCTGTAAAACTTGTAATCCAAAAAGGCAAATACAAAAGCTCCACCAAAATACGATAAGCTTGACCAGTAGAAAAGATACTCAGCACTAATGGTTGGCGAGCCAAAATAGTAACCAATCAAATGAGCGCTGAAAAATACGCCTATTCCAAGCTTGACTAATCTACTCAAGGTCAGACGTTTTTGTTGTAAAGGCTCAGAAATTAATAGAAGTAGATAAAAACCAATTCCAACCAAAAATGATCCCAGCATTGCTATCGTGAATTTAAACGGCGATAGGACGAAATCGAACGGTGCGAATAAATTGGCTAGAGCAAGAATAGTCAGAATCAACATACCACCCATGAATAAAACCACGTGCGACAGCCATAAATGCATATATTCAGAGTCGTGAAAAATGTCATAAAGAGGATCAAAGTTTTTCAAATGAAACGTCTTGGTTAAGGAATGCATGCTGAAAAAGGCGTAAATATAAAGGAAGATTAGGCTAAAAAGTGTGTCAGCAAAAAATACCTGTTTATCACTCAAAACTAAATCAGGGCTGGTGGTCAAGATTACAAAGAAAATAGTTTTGATCCACACAAAAACCAGTGGTGCAAATACAAAATTATATAAAAATTGCACTAGATCAAAGTTTAAAACGTACTTTCTACCTTGAAATCGATACAAAATTAAAACGGAAAACACCACAATTACCGGGATGACAAATAAGATTAATTCTGGTTTTAACACTCCGCTTATCTTATCACACCAACAATTATTGAAGTGCCTCTCGCACTATCTCAATTTGGTTTTGCTTGGTTACTTCCTCTTTCACCCAGTTTAATACCGGAATAATTTTCTCAAAATCGTTGACGAACGCGGTTTTCAACTGAGTGGATCGAAGTGCCGCGGCCGGGTGGTACATAGGTAAAACATAAACTGGTTTCTCCTGCCACACCACCCGATGCACCCGGCCGTGAACTTGAGAAACTCGCGCGTCGGGAAGGAATTTTGCCATACTAAAACGTCCCAGCGTCACAATTAGCTGCGGATCGATCAGCTCAATCTCGCGATTAAGAAATGGGCGAAAAGCAGCGATCTCTTCTGGCAGAGGATCTCTGTTGTCGGGCGGTCGGGCTTTGACAATGTTCGAGATATAAGTTTGCTCTGGTGGCAAACCAACTTCAGTCAGGGTTTTACGCAGCAACTGCCCCGACCGCCCCACAAACGGCCGACGCTGCACATGCTCGTGGTACCCCGGCGCTTCTCCAATAAACATCACTTCGGCTCGGGCATCGCCCTCGCCATGCACAATGTCAGTTACTTTTGTCACCAACGGCAAATTAGTTAAATTTTCCTCCAACAACTCCTTCAGCTCGCTTAAGTTATCTGCCACAATCACAGTTATATCTTAGCAGACATTTCCACCGTCTCTTTTTCAGCTTGTAGCAAAATTTTGCTAAAAGTATTGGTCTGACCGAGCAAAATATATGATAACTAAGCTCTGTTTTTTGTAGTTACTTACTATTTAAATCAGGAAAATTAACAATTGAGCGATGTGATGATCGTAATGTTGGATTGAATACTCTTATTTATTAGCAGAATTTTGCAAATTAATTGGGGCAGTTTTCGGTTGAAATGAGGTTGAAACCTAGTTTAATAAAGAGCAGTTTGCTCAAATTTAGGGTAATTGCAAAAAAATGATTCCGAAACTTAAAAAGTCGACGATCCACCGGGCTAGATTAACGGTTGGGAAAGACAATGATGGGATTGCGCGAAATTAAATTTCCCTCAAGGTACTTGACAAAGAAGGAGAGGAAGAAGAAAATACACATAGTATCAAAAACAGATCGTTGAAAGGCTACCTTATGCCTACAGATGAGCAAAATAAATTTACTCCCGAAACAGCCCATAATCTTGGTGATAGAGAGAACGCAGCGCCTGGTGATTTTCCAGACATTGCCAAACTTTTTGAAGACTTAGAACCCGATCCCAATTTAACACTAGAGCAAGTTGAAAAGATTGGTCAAACTATCGTAGATATTCAACATGTTATTGAAGAAAAATCAAAAGGAAAAAATCCTTTAGACGATAATGGCGCTGAAAAGTTGGCAAATATGATTGCAGCACAAATCGGTATATCCCCAGTTCCAAGATTGGAAGTTAAATCCCAAACCCCGCAAATTATAGCTTTCCATGGTCAAAAAATCCGAAAATGGGAAGTTGGATTTACTACCTATAGTGGTCAAGCAAAATTAATGTTTGTCAATACCAAAGGGTCGTGGAGTATATACTATGTTAGACCCGACGTCATGAGGCAACAACAATAAAACGAAGCTAAAAAGGTTTTAATTTTTAGATAAACGTCGCGAAGATTATTGATTTGTCCTATCCCTATTAATACTGCGGTAAGAAAATTTTCCGGTTTTGCTCGTTCACCACAATTTGTGGGTAACCTTTTTCGACGATAATGCGCGCTGCCTTGCGCACCGCGCCTTGCATAGTGCGCTGCAGTGAACGAATCCCCATATCATAACCTAGCGGCCGGATCACGGCGGGCCAAACGTTTTCCTCAATAATAAACTGTTCTGGTTTGAGTCCGGCCGCTTCCAGCAGTCCCGGCAACACATACTTTTGCGCGATCACCATTTTTTCATGATCGGTGTAGCTAGGCATCGAGATTTTCTCTAATCGATCTAACACCGCGGTCACAATTTGGGTGGTATTGTTCGCAGTCGCGATAAAAATTGCGTGTGACAAATCAACTGGGTAATCAATATAGGTATCGCGAAATGCATTATTTTGCGCCGGATCAAGCAACTCAACGAGCACACCCATAATATCCCGATTGGCTTCTTCAGCGCTTCTGTCAATCTCGTCGAGCAAAATCACCGGATTACGAACGCCAGCTTCACAAATTCCCTTGATCACCCTGCCCGGCTCAGCGCCCAGAAGTAACCGAGAATCACCACGTAATTCCTTGGCACCACCCATGCCGCCAAACGGGATACGAACCATTTTGCGATCTAAAGCCTCAGCCAACGAATAGGCAAAAGTGGTTTTACCAGTACCCACCAGACCAACTAGTAACAACACTGGTGCTCGAAATTCAGTATCGCCAAACTGCTCTTTACGCATTTTCAACACCGCCACATACTCAAGAAACCGATCTTTGACCTCTTGCATGCCAAAATGATGTTTTTCGAAAATTTGTCGGGTAATTTCAAGATCTAATCTGTCTGGAGTTTCTTTTTCCCATGGAATTTTTAGCACCCAATCGATGAATTTTGAGACTTTCTCATACTTTTCGTCATAACTACCTAACTCAACCGACCGCTCCAGCGCCACAATGTCTTTTTTCAATTTGTTAGACATTTCTTCAGGCAAGCCCTGCGCCTGGGTCACGCGTACCTTCAGGTCCTCTATCTCTTGCTGGAGAATTTGTTTGTAATCAGACATAGGGCAGTACTTTTCTTCAGTCCAGTGTAACAAAAGTGACGAATGTTGTCACTGCGATAACAGTATTTGATCTTTAGTTAATAAACCAGTTTTCGCACCATATGATTGAATTACTGATGTGGAGTTGCGTAAACCTAGTTGCACACACTCATCGATCGGCATTTTCCACAGATAACCAGCCACAAAACCTGAGGCAAATGCATCACCCGCGCCCGTGGTATCCACGGCGCGGGCAGCTAGACTGCTGAAGTGTTGCTTCGCTCCTTTGAAAAACACCCTACCTCCCTTCGCCCCATTGGTTACGACTACTATCGGAATCTGTGTCAAAAGGATTGAGTGGAGCGACTTCAGCATTGCCCACTCCTTCTCATTCACAAACAGAATCTCCACCGGCAGCGACACCAGATCAAATTGACCGGCCGCAAGTAAATTAAGCTCTGCCGTACCAGGATTCCAAGATAAGTGCCGAATTCCCTGACGAAAGTGGAAAATTTCCTTTAGCGTGCTGTGTCTACCAGAAATGCTACTCAAATGCACCCAGTCTGCCGACTTCAATAACGCTTCTGGCAAATCGGGAGGATCCAACAACGAGGCTGCACCCCGATGTACCATCACCGTCCGGTCTCCACTTGGACCAACCAAAATGACAGATCCACCGGTTTGTTCTCGCCTTTCACGAATCATTTTTGAAACGTCAACTTCTGTTTTGATCAAATCACTCATCACGATCTGGGCAAAATCGTCTTTTCCCAACTCGCTAACTAAAATTGCATTGAAATCTAATCTAGCAAAACCTACTGCAGTATTACTCCCACCCCCTCCAGTGCTTACAGTCAGACCATCGAGTTCCAATTTGTCACCATAGGTTTGACAAAGTAACAGGCCATCGTCTGTTGTGTGTAACTGAAACTGGAGTGAAGAAATAAAGATATCAACCAAACTTGAACCAATACTAAGAATGTTTTGTTTTGTCATTATTTATTCCTTATGGGGCAATTTAGCCCGGTCGCGCAACTCTGTTTCAAACTCTTCCAAAGCTGTCTTCGTTTCTTCCTGGTTTTTGACAATTTTGTAGATATTTTGCTCTTTTTCTCCAATAAAAAAATTATTATTGATTACTCGTACCACCTCGTGCCAAAATTCACCGTACAAAATGATCGGCTTGTGATTGCCATAGTTAAGATGACTGAGTAACCATGCTGTGGTCCATTCACTCAGCGTGCCTGTCCCACCTTGAAAACAAATAAACGCGTCCGCTTGATCAATTAATCCAAACATCCGTTCAATGTAATTGGCAGTTTTGATCTCCAAATCAACAATGTTGCTAGGCGCTCGCCCCTCAAACTCTGGCATATCGTGTGGTTGAAATGTTACAGCTATCGTTTTTCCCCCTGCCGACTCAGCACCAAGAGTGGCAGCCTCCATTGTCCCGGGACCGCCACCATTGACCACAGCTATGCCGTTGTATGCTAGGTAGCGAGCTACTTTGAATACTTCTTGATAAAGAGGGTGCTGCCTATCTACATCTGCGCTGCCGAAGATTGCCACCGCATCGATATTGCAGTGCTGCTTGGGTGCTGGAACCACTACACGAGTTTTCATCTGGCTCACTTTTAACTAACTTAATAATGTTTCAACATACCCGACTCATCTCTAAATAGGTAGAAGCAAAATTGTCTGATTTCCACAATAAGCTCCCAACTGCCACGCTATCCACACCGAGTTTTTTGAGTTTTTTCATTTTGGCGATGTTGATTCCTCCATCTACTACAATCTGATAATCAAGCTGGTTTTTAGCTCGATACTCAACCACCTGATCAATTAACGACCAAATGTGTTCAGAAAATTTTTGGCCCTGTTGCCCCGCCTCAACACTCATTACTTGAATTACATCTAACTTGCTCAAAACTTCTTCATCGATCGAGTCAAGCGGTGTATATAAATCGAGGGACAAGCCTACTTGCCAACCTTGATCTCGCACCAACTTGACGTAATTCTCTTGACTGGACATCTTCTCAATTTGAGCAATTACCACTCTGATGGGTAATTGAGCTTTGAAATCGATTAACTCGTACACATAATCCATTGGCTCTTCCACCATCAGGTGAAAATCAGCATTAAGTTGATCGAAGTCCAAGAAAGCATAATCAGCTGGCGTTAATGTTAGATTGTCAGCATAAAAACCATCAATAATATCAATTTGGACTGTTTGGAGTCCGGCTTGGGCAGCCAGCTGCAGCTGGCTGGCTGCTTCTGTCATATCCTCAGTCAAAATCGAGGGTAAAATTGCTAGTTTTTTTTTATCAGTTTTTTTCTTCTTCATACTTACCAATTTCAGCCACTCGCCGCAGATACTTCTCTTCTGTCAACTTGGGTGCATCAAGAAATACTGAAACTAACTCTTTGGCTTGATCCAACTCAAAATAATCTGAAGCGAGAGAAAGGACATTGATATGATCATGTTGCTTGGCGTGCTCTACTTGATCTACAGACCAACCTTGGGCGGCACGAACTCCTCTGACTTTGTTGGCAGCAATGTTGACTCCCACGCCTGAACCGCAGATTAAAATGCCGAGAGCATCGGTGGCGGAGGCGGTCGCCTCCGCCACCACAATCGCCACATCAGGATAATCGTCATCCGGATCAAACTCTTCTGGTCCTAAATCAACCACAGTAACCTCTAATTCTTCTAACCATGGTTTGAGCTCGTTCTTGAGCTCAAACCCCCGATGATCCGCGCCAATATAGATTGTCATAGCAATTTACAGTGTATCAAACTTGACCCCGACTTTGCTAGAGCTTCATCGGGATCTCGTTCAATCATGCCCTTCTTGACTTACTTGACAATAAAGCAGAAGCAGAAGAAAATAACGTGAGTATCAAGTCATGAAAGGTTTACTATGGCAGAAGCATTTTTTGAAGCACCTGAAGAAATAAGTAGTGGGGTCAAAGAAAGACCACCAACAGATACTGAAAATCCGGATAACGATGAACTATTAGTAGATCCAAACCAAGAATTGTTGAGTTCTGCACTCAATATTGTCGAACAACTTTCCAAAGACGGCAGAATTGGCGAATTAGCCCAAATTGCCAATGCGGCTACAGGAAAAATAAAACAAGCAATAGCTGAGGCTGAAGCGATGCACCACGAGGTGAAACAACAAGGTGGTGGAGGTCAAAACAAATTACGGCAATTACTTGGACGGATTAGTGGTAGCAGATAAAAATCTAAATCTTCGTCTGCTCTTACAAGTCAATTGCGTTTAACACAACAAAAAAAATCCCCCCTACTGCGCCCCGCCGTTAGCGGGACTTCATAGGGGGGATTTAAGTTTCAAAATAATTTATAAATTATTTTTTCTTCAACACAGGCATGTTGGTGCGCTTGGTCTCCATGACGGCGTAACCAGCGGGAACGGCGTCAAGTGAGCCACTGCGAACATCGCGGGCGAAGAAATAAATTCTTTGTTTGCGACCATTTTTCAGGGTCACATCTTTGAAATGCAGGTAGTAAACCTGTTTTTTAGCATTGGTATAGCTGTATGCCATACGTGTCCTTTCTTTAGGATGCTACTTACTACTCTATTTATAGCACACTTGAGGTGTGTTGCAACAGCCAATCTGGAGTTATTCGGATACCTCTTTACCGACCCTACCCTTGAGGACCACGTTACCCATTTCTTCACCCAAGCTCATTCCTCTCGTGATCATCACATCAACCGGAAGCTGTTCTTCAGAAAAAGCTCCACTACCAATCAGTCCTCCTTTTCCCTCAATTAGGGCAAAAGCTTGCTTCGGCTCCAGAGCACCTTCAGGCTGCAACCACACATAAAAACTATCGCTCTGGTTGACGCCACTGGCGATGACGCTTAATTTGACTTTACTATCCTCGATTTCATAGCGTAACACTCCATTGAGCGGTTGAACGGGTGATGGTTTTTGGGTCACCTTATCTTTTGTTTCGGTGACGTTTGGAGTTACTTCTTCTAGTGGTACTGTCGTATAATCTCCAACACCACTCAACGCTTCGCTCAACTCCTCTTCGGACAGATTCTCAATCTCGATACCTTCACCATAGTCAGAAATTTCACCCCGACGGTCATACCACCTGGTGATCAGAAAGACTACAATGACAACTACTAAGGCAGGGAAAATATATGGTGTAAGTTTATTCATAGTTTGATGTTATTTAGCACTCCTTTGATCTATATTCTGCCTAATTAATTTCAGATGTCAATGACTAATAGGAAAATCAGTAGTTATTCGGCTTCAATCGGCCAGACTTGATTGCCAGTTCCAGTGTCAATTACAACTATGGCTGCAGTTGGACAACTCTGGGCGGCCAACAGTTTCGTCTCGTCGTCGTCTCCTTCTTGACTGATGACTCGAGCAATTCCCTCTTCATCCAGCTCAAACACACCGCCGGCTATCGCGACGCAGCTGGCCGCACTAATACATTTGTCCCTGATCACAGAAACTTGGTACTTACCAATTTGCTTGGTGGTGACGTTGGGCTGATCTGACATATTGTTCCTTTGGTTTCGTTAATTAATATTGAGTATTTAATTTAAAATAATCGCAGCTAAAAGAATTTCTCTTGATGGATGTGGGCTGGGTCAATTCCTTTTCCTGTCAAAATTTTGCTCACGTCTTGGATCATGTTCGCCCTGCCACACAGGTAAAATCCCGTGGCAGGGCGAAACTCATGCGCCAAGACCAAATCGGTCACTCTACCAGTGCTGAGCGTCCACTCTGGGTGGGGTTGCGACAATGTAGGATAAAAATGGAAATTGGGTAATTGCTCGACTAATCCCTGAAACTCATCTAACCAAAATAAATCATTTGCGTTTCGCATCCCCCAGTAGAGCACAATCTCTCGTTGGTCTTGGCGCACTTGTACCAAATCCAAGATCATGCTGTGCATCGGTGCGATCCCAGAGCCAGTGGCAATAAACACCAACGCTGTTTCGCTCTGGTCGGCTATCACAAACTGACCCATCGGCCCAATCCCCCGAACGCTGTCACCGAACTTCAGATTATCTAAATACTGTGAACCAATCCCACCAGGTGAGCGATCTATCAGTAGCTCAATTCCGTGTTGAGTGGCTGGCGAAGAGGTAATCGAGTAAGATCGCCGGTGCCCAACATCGTCAACCTGAATCGAAACATACTGGCCAGACTTAAAACCAAGCTCATGTGGCTCTGTCAGCTCAAAGTGATACTCCGCAAACTTGTCATTAAACTCAATTTTTTCTTCAAATTTGGCGGTAAACTGCTTGGGTGGATTGAGTACAGGATTCATGTGCCAAGAGTATAACATTGTCTGACAAGGGTTAGTAAAATTATGAGGTGACGCTGTCACACTGAGTCCCGATGCAAATCGGGATCGAAGTGTGAGAAAACAGCCAATCTATCATCCAATTCTTTCATTCGGCTTACATAAGTTAAATTGGGTTTCCTTTGTTGTAGCAAAATTTTGCTAAATCTTTAAGCTAATTGAGCAAGGTAAATTGGAAAGCAGTGTTAGTCTTTTGTAACTGACTGATAGTTAGATCTGGAGTGTTCGTAAGCAGACGACAAGTAGAACCATGCATTAAATTTAGCTTTTATAAATTGTAGCAAAATTTTGCTAATTGATAGGGATGAAGTTTGGTTGAAACGAGGTTGAAACCTGGTTTGGTGCCAACTAGATGGATCAAATTTGAGGTGATAACAACAAAGTGACACCGAAACTCAAAATTTAATTAATCTACCGTTCTAACTCAATGGCTGAAAAACCAGCTTGATCCCGACTTCGCCAAAGCTCCGACGGGGTCTCGTGCTTTTTCTATTTTTCTGCTCGAACTTGACAAAGAAGAAGAAGAAGAAGAAAATACAGGGAGTATTTGTTTGGTTTTGATATTGAAGGGATACAAATGAGCGAAGAACAAACAACGGGTCGGGATTTAGAAGCGAGATTAAAAGAAGGTGAAACCCGAGAAGCTTCATCCACACCAGAAATTGTCATTAATGCGGCTGATTTACCCTTGCCTGAGCCAGAAATAACATTTGACGAAGAGGGAAATGTAGAATCCGAAAAAGTCGTAGTTTATCGCTTCGACATTACGAGGTTGGGAGAAGTAATGGATCGTTTAATCTATCATGCTGATAAAATTACGGGAGCATTGGATTACGGTAATTGGAGATTAGATAAAGAAAAAATCAAACCCGATAGCAGTGGGTGGGTTGAAATATCAGTCGTTAGAAACTCTGCTCCTCAAGAAAATCCTGAGCTCAGTAAATCTGTCGATGATCTTCGAAGATATTTTGCAAATTGGATGACAACAAACTAAGGTTCAACAACTTACTCATCCCACCCGTCTCCATACCAAAGTCCCAATGCTAACTTAGTAATGTTGGCATACTCGTCAGTCCGGGTAACAAAATTACGGGTGACTACTCCAATCATGCCTTGATTATGACGAATGTCGGCGCCGGCGAAAAGATGGCTTAGAGCCGGCCCCATTTCTTCACCAGACCTGATTGGATCAGCAATAATTGGTGGTAACTTAATTCGGGAACCGTTGGCGGTGTGAACGCGACCATCCTGATCCACCACCGCTCCCCAAACCGTTGACCACAACTCTTTTCCCAAATCGCACACACCGCCTTCTAGACCAAAGCCTAAACAAACAGCCTTGTTTTTCTTTTCCAACTCAGCTAAACCAATTTTTAACGCCAATTTTGCCCGGTTAATTGCACCACGCATAGTCTCGTCATCACTTCTAGGTTGAGCTGGTACTCCAGACTCAACTGCAAATCCTTTCACTATTGTTTGCGGCCAATATTCTCCAACAGCCCGCTGCACAGCGTTCAGCTTCACTCGGTTATCAGAGCCAACAAAACAGTAATCCAGCGCTTTGATTGGTTTAGTCAAAATTTGTGTTTGATTATTCATTATTTTTTCCTAGTTAACTCCAACGCCAATGCCCTTTTGACTGTCATCAATCCCAAGCTCAAACACTTGAGTCGCATCGAACTGATCTGCGTCAATCCAAGCTGGGCAAGCAGAGCTTCGCTCTTGAGCCCCAACACTTGTTTGATGCTCATGCCTTTGATCATCTCGGATAAAACACTCATCGCGGCTGTGCTGATCGCACAGCCGCTCCCCTGCCATTTGACTTCGTCAATCTTTTTCCCATCGGCACTCAGCTTCATTCCCACCGTGATTTTATCGCCGCAGCTAATATTTCGTTCAGCTTTAATTATCTGCAAGCCAGTTAACTCACCAAAGTTTTTTGGGTACTTGGCCTCCTCTAGAATCACCTGCTGGTAAAGATTGTCAGCGCTATCACTCATCACTGTTTTATACCTTGTTTGGCTTCCCACTCTCTGACCACTGCCAACGCTTCAGCCTCCAGCTCTTTGAGATGAATAAACTCGATTGATTGATTAAAGGTTTTAATCAATGGGCGGGCATTAGCCGGGGTTTCGTAGTAATCACCTGACACTTTACTCTTCGACACAGCGTACACAATCCGCCTGATACCCGCCCAATACGCCACCCCAGTGCACATCAGGCATGATTCCAAACCAATATATAAAGTCGCGCCTGTTAAAACACCATTTTTATTAAACGCCTCAGTGACTGCTTTAGAATCGGCGTGAAATAATCCCGGAAACGGAACACTAACCGCCGAGGCTAATATTTCACCATCTTTGACTACCACTGCCCCAGCAGGAAAGTTGCCTTCTGCTAGCGATTTTCGTGAATTAGCAATTGCTTGCTCTAAAAAATGTTTATCCTTATTCATATTTCTCTAGTTACTAACCAAATACTTTTTTGACTTTTTTCAATCCGTCAACCAGCTTGTCGATGTCTTCTGGTGAATTATAAACACCAAAGCTGGCGCGAACGGTTGCCGTCCAACCGAAGTGGGTATGTAGCGGCATACAACAGTGGTGACCGGAGCGCACGGCGATGTTTTCACTATCCAAAATTTGAGCTACATCGTGAGCGTGGACACCGCGGTACAGGAATGCAATCGAGCCAAGGCGGGTGGCGTCGGTGGGACCGACGAGCTCAATTTCTTTAATCTGTGAAAGTTTTTCGAGAGCCAGTGCGGTCAACTCCCAATCGTGGGAGTTGACCGCAGGCATAGTTAAGTCAGATAAAAACTTGCACGCCTCGGCCAGCCCCGCGGCCGAGACGACATCCGGCGTGCCGGCAGTGAACCGCTCAGCCAACTCTTCGTTGTAAGTACTTTTATCTAAATTAACCGCTTCGATCATCCCACCGCCGAATAAATAGGGACGAAACTCTTCGCTTGTTAACAAAGATTTTTTCACTAATAAGCCGCCAACTCCCATCGGCCCATACATTTTGTGACCGGAAAAAGCAAGGAAATCTGCGCCAATTTTGTTAAAATCAATTTTAATTCTGGACGCGGCTTGAGCCGCGTCCAACAGTACCCGCACACGATATTTTTTTGCTAGTTCAATCACGCGACCAACATCGTTAACTGTACCCAACGCATTAGATAAATAACTAACTGCCACCAACTTAACTTGTTGATTTAGGTGTTTTTCTAACCACTCATAATCTAATTGTCCGGTAGGTAAAACTGGGATGAATTCAAGCCGCGCGCCGGTGCGCGCGCACAACTCCTGCCACGGAACAATGTTCGCGTGATGTTCCATCACGCTACTGATAATCACGTCCCCGGCATGCAAATTTCGTTCACCCCATCCATAAGCTACCGCATTGATACTTTCGGTAGCGTTTCGGGTAATGATCAGCTCTTCGGGTTGGGCACCAAAAAACTGTGCAATGGTTTTTCTTGCTTCTAACCAATTATTAGTACTAATATCGGACAATTTATGTACTCCGCGATGAACGTTGGCATTTGACGTTTGGTAATACTTTCCAATCGCGTCAATTACGCTTTCAGGTTTTTGGGTAGTGGCGGCATTATCCAAATAAACTAAGTTAGGATAAGTGCGAAAAATGGAAAATTGGGATTTTAATAACACTGCGTTCAACATAAATTAACATTCAAAATTATTACTCACTTACTTACTTCTTTTTAATCTTTTTTTCAAACCTTCTGGAATGTATTGAGCGATCACCGACACTAATGATTGATTCCGTGGCTTAACGTGATCACTAATAATTAACATACAGAGTGAGTGCACATTATCCGGTTTGAGTTGATACTCACGTGACGCTTGTGCCACAAACAAAGCCAAATCATACATTTGTTTATGCGAAAGCGTTAGCTCTAAATCATGAAAAAATAAGAACGCATCGGTATACAAAATACACATTCGTTTGTTACCGTTTTCAAATGGGTGTAAACAATTTATTTTGTAATAATACGCCGCTGCAGCTTCCAAAACGGTCGGATACAGATACGTATCATCAAAAGACTGTGAAACCGCGCCAAGAATGGCTTCCAAACGACCAGGGTATCTTGTTTCAAACTCTTTAAGCGGTTCTTGGAACTTAACTTGTTGGCGAAAGTTTTCGTAAATACTTTTGCACAAAATCAGGTTCAGCCAAATTTTTGGAGGAGCATTGAGAGCCGCATTCATATTTTTCCAAATTTAAATAAGTTTGACGATATTTTTTGATACTGTTGACCACACTGCCCTTGACTGCGCCATCAGACACTCCAAGCCCTTCAGCAACTTGTGGCCGCTGCTTGGTACTTGTAGCTAGTCGAGAAATAAAATTTTTCCACATAACTGATCTTTCAGTGTAACATAGATTAGACTAAATAACCAGAGATGATTAACCGGCGCGCGGCTTGACGACTCAAGCCGCGCGACAACAAGTAAAACAGCTGCTTTTCATCAATCTGGGAAATACTAGTTGCGTGCGAGCACTGGACATCATTGTGATTTATTTCAAGTTCAGGATGTAGTTCAGCTTGAACTGTTTTTGATACAGCGAGAACTCGCGCGGAGAAAAATGATTTAGCTTCAGAACAACCCGATTCAGTAATAATTTTCCCGCTGATCTTGATTTTGGATCGATATTGAGCAACTGCCTTGAGCGACACGGTGGCAGAATTTTCACCGACCATATGCTGAACTATTACACTAACGTCAAGCTGCGAATGTGGGTTTACTTGCCAACGGCCAATGATTTTGACGTACGCTCGTTCTACCAGTAAGCGCACCAGGTAATCTCCAGCTTTTTTAAGCCTAACTTCCTGCTCACCTGGTTGATCAATGTCAATGATTTTCATCCCACATTGCCTTCCATCTCGCACTCAATCAAGCGGTTCATTTCGACTGCGTACTCGAGCGGTAAAGTTCGCACCAACTCGCTAATAAATCCATTGACAATCATTTTCCTCGCATCTTCTTCACTGATTCCGCGGCTGATTAAATAAAATAGCTGATCTTCACCAACTTTAGAAACTGTCGCCTCGTGCTGCACGTTGGCTTGAGCCTGAAAAATCTTTTGGGTTGGGTAAGTATCAGATCGTGACTGCTCATCCAAAATCAGCGCGTCGCACACCACGCTGTTTTGACTATGATGAGCTTTAGGTCCAACGTTGACCAGACCACGATAGCTAGTCCTCCCGCCATCTTTACTGATCGACTTGGAGACAATGGTAGAGCTGGTGTGCGGAGCTAAGTGAATCGCTTTACTGCCGGTGTCTTGGCGCTGGCCGCTCCCGGCCAGCGCCATACTTAGCGTCTCCCCTTTTGCCCCTTTGCCAGCCAACACCAAGCTTGGATACTTGATGGTCACCTTACTCCCCAGATTAAAATCAGTCCAGATCATCACTCCTTCTGCTTCAACCCACGCCCGCTTGGTTACCAAGTTATATACGTTTTTGTACCAGTTCTGGACTGTGGTGTACTGGCACCGTCCACCTTTTTTGACGAACACTTCAACTACAGCTGAGTGCAAACTACTTTGAGAAAAGACTGGCGCGGTACACCCCTCAACATAGTGAACTGAAGCACCTTCGTCAACAATGATTAGAGTCCGCTCAAACTGTCCGGCTCGATTGGCATTAATGCGAAAATATGTCTGGAGCGGCAGCTTAATTTTCACCCCCTTGGGCACATACACAAACGATCCTCCTGACCAAACAGCGGAATTTAAAGCAGCAAATTTATTGTCACCGCTCGGCACTAATTTACCAAAGTACTGTTTAACTAAATCTGGATATAACTTCAACCCTTCGTCCATCGACAAAAAAACCACTCCTTTCTCGCGCCAAGAATAGTGGAGCGAGCCATACACCACCTCGCTATCATATTGCGCTTTGACACCGGACAGCACCAATTGCTCAGCTTGAGGCAATCCCAGTTTGGTAAAGGTATTTTTAATCGCGCTGGGAACTTTTGCCCACGAAGTAGTCACACTGTCAGTCGGCTTCAAAAAGTAATGAAAGTTGTCAAAGTTAAGAAGCGACAGATCTGGTCCCCAGCTGGGTAGAGATTTGCTCTGGAACTGCGCCAGCGCCGCCAGCCGCTGGCGCAACATCCACTCTGGCTCCGCTTTAATCCCCGAAATTTCTTTGACCAATTCCGGTGATAACTTGAGTTTGCTAATATGGCTGTAGCGATCCACCGGATCGCTCCAGCCCGGAAAGTACTGATTGTTCTTTTCGTCTTCCCGCTTTTTGCTTGCTCTTGATTTATTGTTTGTTGCCGACTTCACATTTCCCATCGCGGCAGTAGTATATCAGCCAATTTTAACCCAACAAAAAACCACCCTAATGGTGGTTTTTTGGTCGAACTGACCACTGCTGTAACTTTAGAGCCAAACCTGCGATTGAGAAAATTATAACAAACAGCTTAATTTTTATCTAGTATTAATTTTTGATAAAAAAACAATCGTGGAGGTGACGGGAATCGAACCCGCCAGCCCAACTTCGCAGGTTTGGCCCTACACCAGTAGCACCCCCACGACAAAATTCAGTTTAATAAAAATTACTTACAATAACCGTAAAATTATTTATTCAATTATTTTTGACTTACCATTTTCCTAATAAACCCATTCGACTTCCCAGCGAAGCCAAAATCGTACCGATCGAACTGATCTAATTTAATCCAAGCAAATTCGGTGTGTTCGTCGCTAATCACGACTGCAGGTTGAGCCGGCAAAAGAATTTTCCAGCCAACAATAATTGTGTAAACTTGTTTGTCAGCCTCAAAGTAAGTGCTGAAGTGTAGTGGCACAGCACTGAGTGAGTTAGCATCAACAACAATTCCGGTTTCTTCTTGAATTTCCCTGAATAGTTCTGGCAGATTGGGGTTGGCAACGTCGGTAATGCTTTGCGGCCACTCGCAGTTGCCGCCAGGCAAATCCCACTGGGCGGGACGAGTGAGAGCGTGGGGCGAGCGCTTGAGGATCAAGAGCTCGCCATCAGCCATAATTACAGCTTTTTGTAATAACTTGACCTGCTCGGTTAATTGGTGACTCATAAACTCCTCCTTTTTATGCCTGATATCCTGTTTTTTCTAATTTTTTGATCAACTCAACTCCAGCCGTCTGGGTGATTCGACCTTTAATCATGACATGAACAAAGTCTGGTTGTAAATAATCGAGTATCTTGGCGTTGTGAGTAATGAGTAAAATACCGGTTTGGTGCTGTTGTTGCAGTGTTTTTATTTGTTGGGTCAAGATTTGCAATGCGTCAAAATCAAGACCAGAATCAAGCTCATCTAAGATTGCAAAACGTGGCGCCAAAACTAACATTTGCAGAACTTCTAACCGTTTTTTTTCTCCGCCGCTAAATCCTTCGTTCAGACCACGTTGCAAAAAAGCTGGTTTTAAATCAACTGAAACAGCGAGTTTTTCCAAATATTGGAAAAACTCGAACGCAGTTAATCGTTTTTCCGTTTTCGGCCACTCACGACTGAGATAAGCTTGACGCAAAAATTGGTGCACCCTCACTCCTGGTACCTCAACCGGCTGTTGAAACTGGAGAAACAGGCCTTTTCTAGCTCGTTGCTCTGGGGAATATTTAAGCCAATTTTCACCATCAATCAGTAACTTTCCCTGCTTTATCTGATAATCGGGATGCCCCACCACCGCCAAACTCAAACTACTCTTGCCTGAGCCATTGGGACCAAACAGGCAGTGCAACTCACCGGGTTTAATCGCTAACGAAAAATTATCAACTATATTTTTATCCTGGGCAGATACCGTCAAGCCATCAAACTGCATAAGCACATCTTATCACGCTAGATCAAGCTCATCTGCGTTCCCAAATCTTTTTGTAACACAAACGAAAAATCAATCTCGGCTTCAATTAAGCGATTCCACTTATTGCGAAACTTAATTTTGCCTTTGGTCAAACCATAATCATAAACATCGCGGGTAATTGCCACATCTTCTAGACAGTAGTCAGCTAAAGCCTGACGATTTCCGGCCTGATAATACTTAATCGCGTCCAAACCGTTACCCGATTTGCCACGGCCGATAGTTTCTTTGGCCACCGCATCCAGACTGATGCGGTGGCCAAGCTTCTTCTTAATCCGATCCAGCAGATCCAAATTCTGTAGTTTGAATAAATCCCCTCGATAATAAGGAGAAAGCGCGGGTAAATCAAAACCAAGAGAATTAAAACCAATGAGTAAATCAGCTTCTCCAGCTAAACGGAAGAAATCATCAAGCTCTTCT
>CAZZBW010000003.1:0-19164 GCA_964653045.1 uncultured Pseudomonadales bacterium
AAAAATGAAATTTACCATGTTTTAAAGCAGATGTTTCCTGAGTGGAGAATTAAAGTAGAAGAAAATTTTGGTGAAGCTGATGAAAATGGTTGGTTTGAAGTTATGTTAATTGGACCGGAGAAGAAGCAACAGCAATCACACCCAACTGCAAGCTCTGTCGTTCCCGCCAAGTATTAACTTCTAGTTTTGCTATCAATGAAAACTTGGCACCAATTTCAAGTTGATCTTGAAGATGGGCGTGATGCCAGAAGAGAGCGGTCAGCAGCTGTGGCTGCTGACCGCTCAATAATTTCAAAGCTAACTTCAAATGTTTTCCTTCGGCTCCAATCACTTGAGTTGAAACTAATTCCAGGTCTTCAATCATGAACACTGGCTGGTGATTACCTTGACCAAAAGGGGCGAACTTGAGCAAGGTTTGAGCAGTTTGTATATTAATCAAACTTGGTGGTAATTTACACTCAGCTATAATTTTCGGCTGAAGAAGTATTGGATCAATTTGTGTTTTAGCTAGCTTTTGCAGCTTGTTAATTACTAAGTACAAATTGTCCTTGTGCACGCTGAAGCCCGCTGCCAACGGATGCCCACCTACGTTGAGCAGATCAGCTTTGACTTGACGAATCAGCTCGGTGATGTTGACTCCCACTACCGACCGAGCTGATGCTTTGAGCGTTTCACCTTCTCCCCCGATCGCAATTGCTGGCTTGTAGTACTTTTCGGTCAGCCTGCCTGCCACTAACCCAATTACTCCTTCGTGGAAGTTCGGCGCGTAAACAATTAGTAGACTCTCAGACAATTGTTCGGCAACTTGCACTTCTGCTTGGGTTAAAGCACTTTCTGTCAGATCTTGACGACTTAAATTGAGGTTGTTTAGCTCGCCGGCAATACTTTCGGCTTTGGTGCGGCTGTTAGTACACAACAGCCGCACACCAACTATGCCCTCGGCCAACCGGCCGAGGGCATTCAGCCGTGGCGCCAGCTGATAGCCCAGCTTACCCTCGTCAACCTTATCTACTTTGTGACCTGCGACTGCAGCTAAAGCTAGTAAACCGGGTCGGAGTGTTTGACGTAATACTTGCAACCCATGTAAAATAAAACTGCGATTAAAGCCAGTCAAAGGAACTTGATCAGCAATGGTAGCCAGGGCACACAAATCTAGTTGGTTCGTGAGGAGCTGTTCGCGCTGAGTTTTCTCACCAAACTCAGTCCCAATTTTGTCCACCAACATCTTACTCACCAGCCATGCCACCCCTGCTCCGCAAACTTGATCGGTTTGTAGGACTGCGACTGCTTTGGGAAGTCGTTCTTTTCCTTGTTTGTCCCACTCAGGTTGGTGATGGTCGGTAATGATGACTTCAACTCCTTGCTCCTTCAGCCACTCGACCGCCTCAAACGCCACAATCCCGTTATCCACCGTAATGATCAATTTGGGGTTGTGTTCGGTTAAAACTGCCTGAGCACTATTCACGTTTAATCCATAGCCATGTTTAAGTCTGCTGGGGATAAATGGCGTAACAGCAAATCCCAGTTCGTGCATCACCCGCCACAAAATTGAGGCAGCGCAAATTCCATCGGCGTCATAATCTCCAAAAATAACGATGGGAGTTTTTCGTTCTCGAGCCAAGAGTAACTTATCCATCGCTTTTTTTATTTCTCGAGCAGAAAAACCAAACTTCTTTATCTCTAACTCCAAAGGATGCGTGGGTGAAAAAAACTGATCCTCATCCTCTATCTGGCGCAATTTTAACAATATCTCTTCTAGCTCAGCCAAATCGTGAGGGATCTGTTGTGAAAGTAATTGCCACTTTCTATCACTTTTCATTGTTGTAGCCTACCACATTCCTCACTCCGTTCTACATAATCATTGCTGATCGCGATATAATAATTTTTAGAGATGAATGATTCATTAACTCTGACAAGAGAAACTCTTTATATCCTAATGCAGCTCAAAACTGCCGGATATGACGCTTTTCTCGTGGGCGGATCGGTACGCGACTTGCTCCGAGGAAAAAATCCATTTGAGTGCGACCAAGATTTCACTACTAATGCCACTCCAGAACAAATCGTCGAGGTATTTCCCAACAGTTTTTATGAAAACCAGTTTGGCACTGTCAGCCTCACTGCTGAAAATCTCTGGCAGAAAATGGCAGTTAGCGCAGATTACCGTCAGGCTATTACGCAAGTACTATCAGCTAAAAATCAGGCAACAGCCAAACTGATCGATCTGGCTGCTGCCAAAAAAATTCACACCTCGTTGATAAATAAATCCATTTCAACTGAAAATCCCGGACCCGAAGAAGCCCATACTTTACCCAACTTTGAGATCACCACCTATCGGTCCAAAGAAGTGTATACCGACGGTACTCGCAAGCCTCTATCTCTTGAATGGGGCGAGAGTATTGAAGAAGATCTAAAACGCCGCGATTTTACCATCAATGCCATGGCTTTGACCATCTCGCTTGAGCAGTTGCAAAAAATTTACCAGCAGGCACTGGATAAAAACTCCCTCTTTGTCCAAATTCCACCGGCAGACATCGGCTTAATTACCAATGAGTCGGCTGAAAAAGATTTGGAAAACAACATCATCCGCAGCGTGGGCATCGCCCGCGAGCGATTCGTTGAAGATGCCTTACGCATGTTGCGTGCGATTCGCCTAGCCGTCCAACTTGAAATGACGATTGAACCAGGCACATTGAACGCCATTACTACCAATCATGCACTACTAAGCGACGTCAGCTTTGAACGTATCCGTGACGAGTTTTTGAAGATGCTCATTGGTCCCCAGCCCAAACGAGCCATTGAGCTGCTTGATCAAACCAACCTATTGCAGTACATTTTGCCAGAGTTAATCAAAGCAAAAGGCATTAGTCAAGGTGGACACCACACCACCGATGTCTGGACTCATAGCATCGATGCGCTCGATAGCTCACCTTCACCCGATCCGATCGTCCGGCTGGCCACCTTACTCCACGACATTGCCAAACCGGTAACCTACAAAGTATTAAATGGCCAGCCCACTTTTTATAATCACGAAATTCTTGGCGCGAGAATCGCCCGCGACATCGGTCGCCGACTCCGACTCAACAAACATCAGCTCGACAGATTGTTTATCTTGACTCGCTATCACATGTTCCATTACCAGACTCACAACACCGATGCAGCTATCCGCCGCCTAATGCGCAAAGTGGGGCTGGACAACCTCGACGATATTCTTGACCTGCGCGAAGGCGATCGCTTGGGTAGCGGCGCAGGCAAAACCAGCTGGCGGCTGGAAGAGATGAAACAGCGAATGCTGGAACAACTTAATCAGCCTCTCTCTTCTTCAGATTTAGCCATCGATGGTCACGACTTAATGAGTGAGCTAAACTTACCGCCAGGACCAAAATTGGGGGCAATTTTGAACGAGTTGCTGGAAAAAGTCCTCGAAGACCCACAACTCAACACCAAGCCCACTTTGCTTAATCTTGCTCGAAAGTTAGCTATATAGTTCGCTATTGATATATTTTACTAGACTTAAAAACATAATTATTATGATATAATTACTGTATTCGTAGTAGATGTGATTTCCAATATGTCATCAATAAATAAAACCGAAATTCCTCAAATTTCAGAATTAACAGAAGCGCTCGGTGGTGATCTTGCTTTAGCCCGATTATTCCAGGCTATACTTGTCGCTATTCCTAGTCTTGATGTTCACCAGATCAGATCGCAATTATTAAATCAACATCGTACACCAAGTTTACACAAAAAATTATCAAATCTTTTGAATAGGAATCCTGCCACCACCCCAACTCCAAAAGGTGACCAAACTAGGCCACAATTATCAGATCAGAGTCGTGCTCAGGAAAGAGATACGACAATTGTTTACGACACACTCGCCAGACAGATATTTGTTGATGGCCAACCCTCAGCTGTAGCCGAACGCACACTTGCCCTTGCTAACAAAATTACGGGTCGCCACATAGGTTATTTGGAATTATTGACGTCTCAAAAACTCAAGCAGCAAATTGTTGATTATTGCCGAGAAAGTCAAGGCAACCAAACACCCGCGGCGCGCATACCTTCGGTTGCAAACGTGATCGAATTATTAGAAAAACTTTTGCTACAAGACACCAAGATTGAACCTCACAGAAAAGATTACCTTGAAGCCTGCGCACTCTCTCCACAAAAATTTCCAGTAATTTCAACCGATTTTGACGTACTAGATTTATTCAAGGCTCAACAGTGGATTGAAGGATTTATCGACAAACAGAATCAACCACGATTTAGCAGGTTAGGAATATACTTATCAATTCCAAGCCCAGATAAATATCGTGACGACCGTACGAGTTTATCACTTGGTCTAGCTCACCTCAAAGAACCACATCAGAAAAGGTTGCTGAAAGAAATTGTATATCAGGTATTTTATTACTTATTTGAAAAAATATTACTAAAGCCAACTGATGAATTCTTGTCAATACTGACTGAAAGCATCGAGGATTGCGAGAAACTGGCACAAAGCCTTGAAAAGGTGGCTGAGTGGGGCGAATTAGTACAATTAGCGAGATCTGAGCAACATCGAAGGGTAACTATCTTGACTGATCGAGTTAATTCTAATGAACCTCTAAATCCAAAGATGTATATGTATGGGTTATTTCCAGATATTCTAAAAATTAGCGATGAAAATAACAAAAATAAGTTATCTGACTGCGTGAAAAGCAAAATTGATAGAGAGTTGGCTCGGATTAATACGTATCCTGCCACAGAAAGACCTCAAATAGTATGCCGTTTATCAGTTTGGTGCCATTCGTATCTAAGTAGCGAGGATCAAGCTGCAATTACTCAAAAGTGCGAGTCTTTGCTGAAAGAATATCTTCAAGCAACAGAGGGTGAACAATATGGAGAAATGAATATAAATAGATTAGTTAGGCTCATGAATATTGTGCAATATGGAAGGTCCAAAGCAATTAAACAATTAATTGAAAATCTAGCTCGACCCCAGTTAGAGCGAGAGTTGGCAGAAATAGATAAAATAAGTAACTTTTCTTATCAAGAAAAAACGGATGAACTAGTTAATTACCATAATCAATTTGGTTCTCTATTTAGTCGTGAAATAATAGAAATAATGATACGAATGTTTGAATCTATTATTGAAACAATCCGCTTAACTCAACAGGGACAATTGCATAGTGTTTTATCAAATATGAAAAGTTCTGTAAATAGGGTGTGGTACTTAGCAGAAGTTGTAGATAAAGCAATGAGCTGTCCTGTCAAAGCTGCTTCTGATCCAGAAGTAAAATTCTACTAGCTCCTCTTGTCAGTCACTCGCTTCCACCTCCCCCACTCGAGTAGAAGAGGTACAGCGGTGAAACTGCTGGAGTAGGTGCCGGTCACGGCACCGATCAGTAGGGCGAGAGCGAAATGCTTGATGCTCTCGCCTCCCAACAAATACATTGCCAAAAGCATTAAGATAATTGTCACTGAGTTATTAATTGATCTACCCAGTGTTTCCAAAACTGCCACATCTGCCACATCACGGATCGAGAGCTGTGGATGTACTCTTTTTAGCTCACGAATTCGATCAAACACTACAATCGTGTCATGAATAGAAAATGACAAAGTAGTTAACAAAGCCGTTACAAATAGCACATCGACCTCAATCCCTAAAAATTGACCCAACAAACTAAACGCTCCCAACAAAATTAGGCTATCATGAAACATCGCCAGAACTGCGGTGACACCAAATTTCAGATCATGAAATTGATACCAAACATATCCAGTAATTACTAACGCCACAATCACTACTGCCACAAGAGTTTTTTGGAGAAGCTCCCGGCTCAGACTGGGACCAATTGTCTCAAATCGCCGTACTTCGATTTGGTCGGCAAATTTGGCTTTGAGGATTGAGACTAACTCATCTTTTTGTTGATTATCAATTTCCTCGGTACGGACAATTACTCGATTATCTCCAGATGATTGAACTGAAACAATTTGGTACTGGGTGTCACCTAAAAACTCGCGAAATTTTTCGGCATTTAGATCATCCGCTTTGTCTCCTTCTTGCCAACCATATTGAAGCTCCAGCAGTGAACCACCGGTGAAGTCAATTCCCAGGTCTAAGCCGTATGTCAAGAGCGAGTACACACCCGGAAGAATAAAGAACAGCGAGATCAAAAAATACACTCGGTAATGTTTGAATATCTTCATAGCTTTGCTCTCTTAGATTTATTGCCAAACTCATCACTGCTGAGAAATACCCTGACCAAATTTCGAGTCACGACCACGCCAGTGAACAACCCGAGTAAAACTCCAATAAGTAGTGTCATCCCAAAACCGCGCACCATCCCGCTTGAGTTGAGGAAGGTGAAGTTCAGGGGATTAATCAAGATTAAAGCAGTGAAAATGGTGGCCAAGTTCGCGTCTTTAATACTGTCCCAAGCTCGACCAAAACCCAGTTCCATCGCTAGAACCGCTGGCTTTCCCTTTCTCAATTCTTCCTTCATTCGTTCGAATATCAAGATGTTGGCATCAACAGCCATACCGATAGAAAGAATTAGTCCGGCAATACCAGGCAAACTCAAAGTTACGCCCATAATTTTGTATAAAGCTAAAGTGAAGACTGCGTAGATGACTAGGGCCACGTCGGCAACAACACCTTTTTTTCCGTAAAGTAAAATCATAAATACCCCAACAGCCGCTAGGCCAATCAAGCCGGCCTTCAAGCTTTGATCAACGGCTGCTTGTCCAAGGCTGGCGCCAATATTGCGCTGCTCCAAAACCTTGATTGGGATCGGCAGCGCACCCGCATTGAGCTGAATACTCAGCTGCTTGGCTTCATCTACTGTAAATTGTCCAGTAATGACTGCCAAACCATCCATAATTGGTACAGAAATTTGCGGCATCATTAAGACAGCTCCATCAAGAAAGATTCCCAGAATCCCACCGGTATTTTGCGAGGTAACATCAGCAAATATCTGTCGACCTTCAGAATTAAACTCCAACTGGACTTGAGGTTCACCGGTGTTTGGATCGAAAACTAGAGTGGACCGGCGCAGCTCTGCTCCGGTCAAACCAATTGGCTCAATACTGACATCTTGAGCTTGCGCGGACTGTGAGGCTGACTCTGATTCCTCAGTGTTTTCGGTGGTACTTTCTGGAGCGGGCAGCTGTTTAATCAGAGCGAACTCTAATTGCGCGGTTTGACCAACTAAGTTGAGTGCTTCTTGAGGATCTTCTACGCCAGGCAACTCAATAATCAACCGATATGACTCGCCAAACCGCGCAGTCTGGACACTCGGCTCAGTAATTCCATAATAATCAACCCGGCGCAAAATCACCGCTCTGGCTGATTCTAAAGCAGTATCGCGATCGCCTTCAGCGATCGCGCTCATATCAGCTTCCAGCACCACCTGCATCCCACCTCGGATGTCCAAACCCATTTTGTACTCAAATTCTTGAGAAATAGTCTTCCCGAATAATTGGAAATTTATTTTCGAGGTATCGATCTTTATTGTATCCGTACCTAATATCTGAAATCCTAATTGCTTTTCCCACTTAATGGGAAAAGCCACCACCGCAGCAATCACCGCTGCTAGAAAAATCCAGAACAATCGTTTTTTGGCTTTTTGGCGCATGTTCATTGATTTTCCCCGTTTCTACCTAGTTCACACCAGGGATCTTGCGCTCTGCAAACTCTGTCTCACTACCAATAATCATCACCCGACCAGTCATCAACACGTCCATGATAAAGGGATCTCGCCGAGTTTTACGAAATATGAATTCTTGTTCATCAAAAACGGTGTAATTGATCTCGCGGTTTAAACGCTCCTGCTCTTGCTTTACTAATAGTTCAAGCTCACTCAAAACTACATCCCCAACCACGAGAACATCAACTTCTCCTTGCATTGGCGTAACCCCTCCGGCAAATTTGCTGGAAAACATCACAAACTGGATTGTACCGAGCTTGCGCTTGAGTTGAATAATTTTGGCACCCAAGCCAGTGGTTTTGGCTACCATTTGCCTCAACTCTTGAAAAAACAGATACCGGTCGTTGAGCCGGTAGTACAACCGATTGCCTCTTTGTTCGCTTTTCAGCAACCCAAAACCCAACATTCGGTCTAGCTCTCTACGGACAGCATTAATCTCTTCATTGATCAGCCGAGTAATTTCACGCACATAAAACAAATTACCTTGCTGTGAGAAAAAAAGCTGAAGGATCTTGACTCGAACTTTGGAGATCATCAAGTCGTCGATTTTGGTCATTTTAGTAAGTTACTTTATTAGTTTTATCTACAACGGAAATCCAGATTGGACCTCGGGCAAAGGCATACTCCTTCCCACCTTTGGCAATAAACCTTAATTCGTCTTCACGGGTTTTTTTGGACCACGTCACACTCTCAAAGTTGCCATTGCTGAAAACCAAGGCCTCACCGGTTCCTGTCGTACGATATAGCATGTGTTTTAACTCATCGATCGGACCTTTTTCATCTGTTAAAAGTACTACAACAGTTTTTGCGGCAACTTGTTTCTGATTGTTCAAATCAATTTGGGCAGATCCTGCCATGTTCCTCAAGTAAGTTCGGCTGGCAGCGTCATAGTTCCAGACCACTGCAAACTGCTCATAGCCTGACCAAAAATCATAACTGATTGAGGTCGTTGTCCCTGATTCAGTTGGATCATCCACAAAAGTGAGTGGCTCGAATCCTTCGAGCCAATCCGCAGCTGGAATGGTCAAGCGACCAATTTTTAGCTCTGGTGACATATTCGTCCAACCTCGTTCCTCTGCCACTGCCCACAATTTTTCGGAGCTACTTTCCATAGTGTGCTCAGTAGCCACTTGTCGATCCAAACGATTGTTATTACGGACGAAGGTCGGATAACCAATCGAAAACTGATTCAAGTCATTTTCAAGTGACCAGCCATACTGAGAAATTTGTCCCAGGGCGTCAGCGGGACCAGGCAGATTCGCCCCACCCACGTGGGCATACAGCGGTAGATTGAATCCTGAAGCCCAATCAACAAAGTAAGTTCTAGCAGAACGAACTGGGGCAATAGTTACATCTTGACGCTGAGCATCACAGTAATACAGCGCCATAAATCTAGTTACTCCTCCCTCTGCCACAGCCTCAAACACTAAATCGGCAGAGGACAATCCTGAGTGAGGTCTGGCATCTGGCGAGTTCTCAATCATTACTGCTAGAGGTCTTCGAGCTGACCAAGCTTGCTTTTCCGTTTGTGTATAAAGTTGTCCGTTCAAAGGACAGCTTTCGGTTTTAGGCTCATCTGGACTGATCTGAAGTAGCAATCCCAACTCAGTCTCACCATCCTCGACTTGTTGTTGGTCAGTTTCGATCTCACCGTCAACGACCTTGGCTGGCTTGAGCGCATAGCTCAGGCCAGCAGAACCTATGTACAGCGCAAAAACTAAAATCAACAGTTGCTTCACTTTCATAACTTAATCCTTTCGTCAGTTGGACTTAGTATACAAAAAAATACCCATCAATACAGCTATCAATAACAAACTCAATAACAAACTCTTTAGCAAATCACGCAAAATAAGGTGATGATCATAGCCAATCAGATTAAGTACATTTTTCTGAGTTTGTGGAGGAAAAGTACTAGATTCTGAAACAACCTTTGACCGAGCAACTTGGACTTGGTCAGCTCGCGACGCTTCTACTCTTTCAACTTCTTGGTTAACAGATGAGTTTTGAAGTCCTAATGTTCGAACCTTAGTTTGTTTGATTTTTTGCGCTCTCGATCTTTTTTTTGACATGTAAATTTTAAATAAATTTCGCTAAAATCCTCCATATATCACGCAGGGTTACGGCGACGATTAAACTCATTAAGATAAAGTAACCACCGTAGCTCAAAAAATGTTCGATTTTCAGTGATCGCCGTCTGCCAATTACCCATTCAACAACGGTCATCAACCCTTTGCCACCATCCAGAGGTGGAATCGGCAGGATATTAATTAAACCCAAGTTGACTGAGAGCATGCCAACAAAGTAAATCCAACTTTGCCATCCCGCTCGATATACACCAGTTTGGTGAACTTGCTCAACGATACCAACTGGCCCAGCCAACTGGTCTTGAAATTTACCATGAAGGGCTTCTGAAACAACTGAACCTAAAGATTCGAGAATCAAGCCCGCTAAACCAAGGGCCTCGTTGAAACCATGAACCGCAGAGCGCCAAATCATTTCATACCAAGGATAACGTGACCACAACAATTGATCAAAAACAACTCCAAGTGAGCCTTGCTCCACAGGTGTTTCTTCAGGGAGACGTAAATAAATTGAATTTTTCAACAACTCTTCCTGACAAACCAACTGTTCACACTTACCAGTAGTAAGAATCATTAGCTGCTCTCCTCGATGTTCAGCCACTAGCTCCTGAACTGCTTCGACAGACTCTGTCTCGATTAATTGACCATCCACCTCAAAACCCACAATCTCAACTGGCAAAGGTAGATTCAATTTGCTTGCTGGAGAATCAGCAACTACTTCAACTATCCGAGGGGAATCGAGCTCTTGCGGAATACCGGTTTGAAAAAAAACTAGGGTGAAAACTATCACTCCAAAAACCAAGTTGACTGTGACCCCGGCAAAAACTACCACCAATCGTTTAAAGCCAGATACTGAGTAAAAGTCACCTTTTTTGACTGTAAGCGTAGGCGCATTTGGATCCAAATTTTCTCCAGCCATCCGGACAAATCCGCCAAAAGGTATCCAGTTGAGAGTAAAGTCTGTTTGCCATTTACGAAAAAGTTTGGCGGCTTTGGGTGGGTAACCCAAACCAAACTCTTCAGTTTTGATTCCTGCCCACCTGGCAGCAACGAAATGACCTAATTCATGGATAATTACTAGAATCGATAACCCTAAAACCACTAGAAGGATAGAAGCTAAAACTCCTGTTATCATAGATTAAATTGTGAGCAATTCTTTCTCTTTTTCGGTAAAAAGTGCTTCAATTTTGTCAAGCTGTTGTTGCACTTTTTCTTCCAGATTGCTCAGATCTCGTTCGATATCGTCCTCACTCACGCCGTTTTGACCCTTCTGCGCTTCGATCAGGTGTTTAGTTTCTGACCGGACGTTGCGCACCATCACTTTGCCCGCTTCAATTTTTTGACCCAATAGTTTAACCATTTCTTGTCTTCTATCGTGAGTCAAAGAGGGAACAGGTACGCGAATAATTTCACCATCGACGATGGGACTCAAATTAAGGTTGGCCACAGCGATAGCCTTCTCAATTGAACCAAGTAAGGACCGATCCCAGGGTTTAATCACAAGTAAAGTGGGATCAGAAACTGAAATCGAAGCTACTTCACTAATACTCATTTTGGATCCATAAGCTTCAACCTTGACAGGATCGAGTAGTTGCGCACTGGCTCGGCCAGTGCGCAAGGCAGCGAGCTCAGCTCGAATATGTTCAAACACCTTAGCCATGCTTTGTTCAAATTGTTGAAAATCATTAGACATAATGCCATTGTATCATCACTTAAATATAATTAATTCGTCCGTCAATCAATCTTAATCTCGATTTTTTTGTCAATTTGGGGAAACGCCAAGCTATCTTGGCTTAGCTCCAATCTTCTCAGCTCTTCTCTTTTTAGTTTAATTTGGGCAGATAAGCTATTATCTTCATACCCAATAGTTGGCGTCGGTTGCGCCACTGGTTCTCTCACTACTGGCTGCTGCTCAATTATACTGATAATAATGATGCTTGCGCCTAATAATAAGATTACTCCAAAGAAAATAATAAGTAACCAAAATTTCCAACTTTTTCTCCTGGCTTGAACCGGGGCTTTAGCTTTTTCTGCCTGACGTAACGCTCTTTCTGCTTCTTCCAAGCTATTATCAAGAGTTGGCGCGACCTGGCTAAAAATTGTTTGATTCTGATTGGCAGATTGTTCTGGATTCATATTTATTAAAGTCGGCTGGCTTCCTCCAAATAAGAATAAATAATTAGTAGCTGGTTCTGCAGAGCACTCAATGAAGATAAAATCTGCGAGTACCAACCCTGACTAGCAGTGCGCTTGTCGTCAAGAGCAAGTTTATCCAGTTTGGACCAAAGAACTGCTAATTGATCGTAGGCTTTGTCAATTTCTTCTTTGGCTCTTTGTCGCTCGACTGCCTGAAAACCAGCGGCGGGTGTAGCTTGATAATTCTCATTAATTTGCTGATAAAATTTGCGCGATAGTTCATCTGCCCGAACAATTTTGGCTTTATTAATCACTTCTTTAGCCTCTATACTCAGTCGCTCAAACTCAATAATCAACTCTTCAAACGCCGCCGCTCGTTCATTGATGGCTTGGTAATCTTGACTATTAGTAATTAAAACTTGCTGATTGAGAAAAACTTCATGAAATTTTTCCAGTCTTCGGAGTAAATCCTGTTTTATTGTTGGATCAACATTTTGCACAAAGCGAAGTTCAAGATATAAAATATCTATATAGGTGACTAACACATCGCCTCTTTTGAGCATCGTTTCCTTGGTAGAATTTACCAGCTCTCCCAAGGCAGTTAATGTCAAAAGTTTGTCGTACTGAACGGTGGCTAAAGTATAACTGCGATAAACCGTTTGATATGACTGCACCTGTTTTGAGTAAAGGTCGAGTAACTGGGCTTTGGTGGGTTCATATTCAGTCGAATCATTGGGCAAAGTTTGACCAGGAGTTTGCGCCACAACCGGGCCAACCCCCACCAAAGCCAAAACAACTAAGGCACAAATAATAATGCTAATTATTTTTCTTCTAAACATTTTCTCCGCATAAAACTACTAGCTTCGTATAACGACTCAAACGTACCAGTGTCAAACCACTCGCCTTTAACTACCGCGACATCTAAGCTGCTTTCTCGTAAGAAAAGGTTGTTTAAGTCGGTAATCTCCAGCTCGCCTCGAGCTGATGGCTTAAGGCTTTGGGCTTTAGCAATTACCGAGTTATCATAAATATACAAGCCGGTCACGGCAAAATCCGATTTTGGCTGAGCGGGTTTTTCTTCGATACTGATCACCTTATTGTTCTGATCGAACTCAGCCACGCCAAATCTTTCCGGATCTGGCACTTTTTTGATGAAAATTCTCCCTCCCGATTTAAAACTTAAAATACTGTCTGTGAAGTCATCTTCAAAAATATTGTCCCCCAAAATTAAGGTAGCGTTATCTTGACCAATGAAATTTGCCCCAATCAAAAATGCCTGAGCCAATCCAGCCGGTGAATCTTGAATTTCGTAAGTGAACTTGCACCCCAGTTCTTTACCACTGCCAAGTAGTTTGAGAAAGTCACCAGCTCGATCTGGAGCCACGATCACCAAAATCTCCTTAATTCCAGCACGGATTAAGGTGTGAAGACTGTAATAGATCATAGGTTTGTTATAAATTGGCAGCAACTGCTTGCTGGTGACTTTGGTCAGTGGTGACAATCTGGTGCCACTGCCACCTGCTAGAACTATCCCTTTCATAACTCCCTTCCTCTAGTTAAATTGTTAAAAAGATCACTGTCAAAACACCAAGAGTCGCAATTACTACGTACTCTAAAAACACTTTTCTGGGTGCATAAGTGTGGGTCATTAATCCCCAGATTACATAGTATAAACCCATACTTAAACCAATCAATCTCACCCAGAAGAAGTTCGGCCAAAAATAAACAAACAAAATCAAAAAACTGCCTAATCCCAAGATTAGGGAAAAATATTGCTTTTTATGTGAGAAAACTTCTTTTCTAAGCATTGCTCTTTTCCAGAATATTTATACACATTTATCTACTACTCCAATTGTAGTGCTATCAGTTATAGCACTGCTCCTGACTTAGCCAAAATTAACATAAAGGTGACTGCGGCTAAAAACACAATGTGGGCCAAATTTTTGCCTACTAAACGCAAGCTGTGGTGGTGACCAATGGCAAACAAATCATAAATTAAGGTCACAATCAATAACACAATTAAACTCAAGAAAACAGCTTTAGCTAACTGAAAGGGCGAGTAAACGCTGAAACGAAATTTTTCACTGCCGGCAGCTTGAGCTCGAGGGATAATCACTGCCTGCTGACTTTCACCCAAGCGCTGGGCTTCGAGATTGGCGATGCTCAAGCCCGTGGGTGTAGCTTGAGGAGGAGTAACGGTTGGCTCCAGCTGAGCTGGCTGATCAGCCAACTCAGCTGGAGCCCGTGGTGGTTGCTCGGCTGCAGGCCAGGTGGTTTTTTCTTCAGCAGGCGCAGCAACTTGAGCCGGTGGTGCTTGAGCTAACGCTGGCTTGGCGGCAGCGGGCGTACCGAACATCTGTACTACTAGTGTCGTTTCCACTCCATTAAGTACTCCATTGACTACCGCCACGCCGATCTCTTCATACTTGGCATTAACGATATTTGCTCGGTGCGTGGGTGAGTCCATCCACGCCCGTACCATATCTCCGGTGTTAGCAAAGTCTTTGGCTAAATTTTCACCAGCCACGCGATATTTATACCCAGCAGCCCCAATAAAACTCCATGGATCTTTTCCTGCTGGTGAAGTGTGGGACCAATATTGATTAGCAAACATGTCGTTAGCTTTATTTTGGGCTGCCTGGGCTAAAGTAGCGTTGTACACCAGCGCCGCTAATCCTTGTTGCTGTCTTTCTTGATTGGTAGATGCCACCACTTGGCCCACATCGATATTGGATGCATAGCCAAGTACCCAACCAAGAGGATGCGCGAAGCGAAAAAGCGAAACCGAACTGAGCAAGGCTCCAGCCACTACCAAGACAATCACCAGCATTGCATCAGGATGCAACACTTTGGGTCGAAAATTATTCGACTCACCCGGATGAAATAGGTGATTAACCACTCGATTTAGATAGAACTGCACAAGCTCATTATGCTGGATAGTGAGCGTTTCATGCAACCCCCATTGTCAATCATTTCCAAACAACCACCTTAGCCGCTGTGCTATACTCCCAGCTCAGCACAAACATACTCAAAACAAGGTTTACGATGAAACATGCTGACAAAAACACGATCGTGATCGATCATCCGTTTATCAAAGACGCACTCACCCACCTTAGGGACCAAAATACGCAATTAGCCCAGTTCCGTCGTCACTCGGACCAGTTGTGTCGCTTGTTGTTTGCCGAAGCTATTCGCGGTTTGGATTTTCATCAAGTTCAAATCACCACCCCTCTTAGCGAAACCATCGCCGCAGAAAAACTGCAGGATGAAGTGATTGTAGTGCCAGTCCTCAGGTCAGGACTGGCCATGTTGTTTGGGGCGATGGATCTCTTACCCAAATCTAAAATCGGTTTTGCTGGACTTGAACGCGATGAGTCAACCGCGGTGGCGCATGAGTATTACTACAAGCTTCCCCCAATTCACAAACACAGTGTCGTAATTGTCACCGACCCAATGCTCGCCACCGGCGGCTCGCTCCTCTACCTACTGAAAAAAATTGCCCCACACAAACCCAAAGAACTGCGAGTAGTGTGCGTCATCAGCGCACCTGAGGGAATTGAGGCGATTCATCAGCAGTTTGCGGCGGTGAAGATTTTCACCGCCGCCATCGACTCCCACCTCGACTCCCGCAAGTACATCGTCCCCGGCCTAGGTGACTACGGCGACCGCTACTTCGGCACCAACGTATAATGATTTCATGACCAAAAACGCTTTAATTTTACATGGCACCGCTGGCAACTCTCAAGAAAACTGGTTTCCTTGGCTCAAGGAAAAACTGATGAAGTTTGGTTATCGAGTTTGGGTACCTGATTTACCCAAAGCCGATTTTCCTGATTCGCACCGTTATAACGAGTTCATTCTCAGTAACTCTTCTTGGCAATTTAATCAGCACTCTATCATTGTCGGCCGCTCTTCAGGTGCGGTCTCAATTCTCAATTTACTGCAACAACTGCCAAAAGATAATAAAGTTTTCGCTTGCTACTACGTCGGAGCCTTTAAAAATAATTTAAATTGGCCTAATTTAGATGGTTTGTTTCATGATTCTTTTGAATTCACCAAAATCAAATCGCAGTCGCGCCTGCACTATTTTATTCACTCGGATAACGACCCCCACTGTCCACTAGAACACGCGGATTATTTACACCAACAAATCGGTGGTGACTTGATTGTTCTACCCAACCAAAAACACTTTAGTACATCCACAATGGGAGCTAAATATCAAAAGTTCCCCTACCTGTTTAGTTTGATTACTGGACGAAATCATACCCCACGCTTTGTTTCAATTTTCTCCTCTCAGTTAGCTGAATTGGGAGTCAAAATCTGGTTAGATGGTGGCTGGGGTGTCGATGCCCTAGTTGGTCATCAAACCCGCCCTCACTCCGATTTAGACATCGTGATTCAAAAAAAAGATCTGCCCAAATTAATGAATTGGTTTAAACAAAATCATTTTTTTGCAATCCAAAGAGGTGACACAACAGCTCACAACTTTATGTATGGCGATAAACTCGCCCGCCTTATTGACGTGCACGTGATTGAGTTTGACGACCTGGGAAACGGTATTTATGGTCCAAAAGCAAATCATCAAATGTTTCCCGCAGCTTCGCTGACAGGAAAGGGAAAGGTTGGTAAGACACAAGTTAACTGCATTTCGTCAGAATGGGTAATTAAATTTCATTCAGGATACGAATTGCGGGACACGGACACCCACGACCTCAATTTGATTAAAAATATGTTTACATAAACTTGTACATACAAATTTATGTAAAACTTAAAATGTGCAAATAGTACGATACAACTCAATTTCTTCAATCTCAATATACTTCACTTAGTCAAGCTCCATTAGAATTTAATCACTCTTGATATTGTTATAGGATTGGATATAATATGCTCAAGTATGCTGAGAAAAGATTTGGATAGGCTACCCGAATCAACGCGAAAAGTGTTGAGAAAAGTTAATGATAATGCTTTGTATGGTCTTATTGATGGCCGTTTAGTTAGAGGTAGTAAGCTAACCGAAAAAGATCGAGAAGACAACGGTTTTGAACCCAAACCCATAAAAGACAAAGCTCAATCATCTCCGCCCCATACCACGGTTTATAGGGATGAAGAAACAAGAGCACCTGCTCCTACACCAACTTCACCATCAGGTTCTTCACTACCACAAGAAGCTCCCTCACCAGGTTCTATTCCGCCAAAAGAAGCTCCTCAACATCCATCAGCAAGAGTGAATAATGGAGCTAGCTCAGCTGATCGAAATAGTAATCCCCCCACAGTTTTACCCCCACAAGAAGCAGAGCAGTCCGCTACTCCCGAAAACTTGGGTGTGACAAGTTGGCAAGGTGTCGGGAGGTTTGGCGATAAACTAGAAGAAACATGCCTACATACAGATATCCTGCTGAAGGGTTTGAAAGATCAAGAAGCAGTCACGCCCATTCAATCATTAGTCACTTTCATCATGCATTGTGCCGATATTGACACAGAATTAAATGAAAAAGGTCCTATTTTTGGTTTACCACCTATTGATGCTGATCAGCTGGTGAAATTAATCAGAATATATAAATTGACGGAACTTGTTGATTCTTATTCAAGAATTGGTGCAACAGACCCGCAAGGTAGAGATGTGATGAATTCTGTGATCCGACCGGCAATTAAATTAGCTCGGTATCTTGACGATCAAGCACTTGATTCAGAATCGAATATTGCTCAAGATTTAATTAAATCCGCCAATGACAACTTACTCAAAGTTGCACAGATGCTCTCTGGTATGACTATCGCTGGTCAACAAGTATCAGAAGAAGCATTTTTAGGCTTCATTGAAGTAATTAAATATCATTTTGAGGGAATTGGCTCGTCTGTAATGCAAAATTTACGATATTTGCGCGTCATGATCGGATTTATTGCTATTCACCAAGATGAAATCGACCAAACCCGAGATACAATTTTAACAGTACGTGAAGTCTATGATCATGTCGGCGCCATGCAAAGAAGCGCCATGCCCGCAAAAGTACTTCACTCAATTCTTGAAGAATATAGGGGTTATGATCATGCATTGCACAAAGTTCCTTTGGAGCTCGTGCAACTATTTGATTCGAGATTAATTCAATTCTGTCTCGATGTTCAGCACGCCGATCCAAAACTCACAAGGCGCTGGTTTGGAGAAATGGCTGACATTTTCGACTTTATCGATCGCCTCTCTTGCGGAGGACAAGATGCGTTTGAGGGAAGGTCTTCAGAAGTGCTGACTGCCCTGGCAGGCGTGGCTGAAGAAGACACCGCTCGAATCGGCCATGCCAACTTTGTACTAGATTTCAATGGTAGAAAAGTAATGGGCACTATCATTGGAATACCTGTTACTGGGGCAGAGTTGAAAGTCCTTGCTGATGGTTCAATTACAAACTTGGTGGTTAGATTGGCACAAGATGAACAATTAAGGCCAGAAATTATTACTACAGGGGAAGTAGCAGACAAAGATCCGTTGTTAGTTCCAGTAGGCGCTTCAAAAGAGTTTCGGGAAGTTTATGGAAAAGAATATATTGACAGCCTTGGAGAATTACGAGATTACATTGGACTTGACCGCGCAGGACAAAGCTACATAAATGCGATTGCGATGCAAGAAAAGATCCAATCAGCCTTAAGAAGCGGGCTTTCAAAAATCGAAGAAGGGTTGGGTGAGTTGTGGAGGAAAATTAAAGAAGCTTTCCCACCTGAAGGAGATAAACCACCAAATCAGGGACCAGAGGGACCTGAGCCACCAGGAATTCCAAATCCCACTCCAAACGGTGGGGGTGATGGTCCATCTCGAAGACCAGAAATTTTTGGGGGGGAGCCATTGGGTGACATAATTAAAAAAGCGCTAAATACCGTAGTCGAAAAGGCTGAGGACATTATCCACGGAGTACATGACGCAGCTGGAAAAGCAGCAGAAATAGCTAAAAACGCTCTTGATGATGCAGCTGGTTTTGCTGGATATCTTGCAAAGGGAGCTGTAGGTGTTATTTCGGGTGGAGTTGGAGGAATCGGAGACGCTATATCGTCAGTAGCAAACAAGATCGCAGATGCTCTTGGCTCACTCAGCTCTGAGGGTGGGGGTGACAGTGGTGGTGGCGGGGGTTATGGAAATGGCGATGGCGATGGAGATTGGCCTGAAGGAAAACCTCCTACTGACGGTGGCGGGGATTGGCCTGCAGGAGAACCTCCTACTGACGGTGGTGGGGATTGGCCTGCAGGAGAACCTCCTACTGACGGTGGCGGGGATTGGCCTGCAG
>CAZZBW010000003.1:19264-64145 GCA_964653045.1 uncultured Pseudomonadales bacterium
CTCCTACTGACGGTGGCGGGGATTGGCCTGCAGGAGAACCTCCTACTGACGGTGGCGGGGATTGGCCTGCAGGAGAACCTCCTACTGACGGTGGTGGGGATTGGCCTGCAGGAGAACCTCCTACTGACGGTGGCGGTTTTCCTCCTGAAGAACCCCCTGAAGAGCCTCCTGTTGGCGGTGGCGGTTTTCCTCCTGAAGATCCCCCTTTAGATGGTGAAGATCCTGATCCTGAGGATGATGGTGACGATGGCGGAGACGCCGGTGAGAGAGAAAAAAGGTTAGGAAAACGTACTAAACCAAAAAGACGTACTGACGGTAATCCCCCAGTCTATGATCCGCCCGATGCTGGAGGTAGAGACATTGATGGAGGGACTGGCGCGGAGGAACCGGAAAATCCCAAGGGTGACGGAGCGCCAGCTGATACGCAAGAAGGCCAATCACAAGGTGATAGAACTCCTGACTTTAGACCAATAGAACCAAATAATACTGGGCATGAAGAACCAGAACAAGGACAAACTATTGGTTCAACAAGCCCTCAACAAACTGGCACAGCTGATGCGGGATCAAGCGAAACAAACTTAGGAACGGAATCACCACCGTCAGTTGGTGAAGAGACACCTAGCTTACAAAGTGATAAAGATTCCCCTGCTTCTCCAAGCGAGCCCGAAATAAAAGAAGGAGCGTCAAGTTCTGCGCAAGCAGAAGATCAACCTCCCACTCGAGTTGATGAAGCCGATGATGATGAAGCAATTGAAGATGGTGGATCTAAAACAGAAGAAGGCGTAGGTGATGATAATACACAAGATCCAGCATCAGAATTAGAACCAAATACAGATGGGGAAATTATTGTTGAAGATAAAAGTAGTTCCGGTGCTATAAACTTAAGAAGGTCACAAAGTAGACGAACTTATCCTCTGGATGAGCTGCTAAATAATTTAGACCCAGAAACAAAAAGAATGTTGGGTTTTGATCTGTAATTTGAGGTCGGATAATCGAGTAGTAGCTAATATTTACTTCTACTTGCTTCTAACGTTTCTATTGCTCCAGTTAGAACTCTACGAAGTCGTATGCCTAATACACCCCCATCTTTTACCAACGCAGGTAATAAGCCCTCTTCTCTCAAGATCTGAATCATATCGCTTTGCAGATCAGGAGTTTTACCACTCCATTTGTTTTTTATTGGAAGAGCCTCACCCTGATTCTTCAATCTTTCTTCTAATTTTGGATCTTCACGCCAATTCTCAACATTAATTCTTCTTAAATTTCCCAAATCACGAAAACTCATCTCTTTAAGGGCGGCCGTCCACTCTTGTGCATTCAGAAATTGGTCTTCGGTAGCATCTGGCTCTGCATCGTCATACGCCATAGAGTCATCATCGGCGATATCAAGATTATCACGATCATAACTCGGACCTTTATATTGTCCGAGTGAAAACATAATCGACCCACCAATGGAATAATGAAACCAAGCTCTAGATCTTTTATTTGGAGCATCTCGTCTCTGTCCCCATGGAGATAGAGGTACAAAATTCTGTTTATCGCAAATCGTTTTTGCTCCTGCCAAAGTACCATCACCTTTTCCCCATGCAACTGCAATGAAGTGGTGAGCCGCGTTGGCGATATCAGCTAGTTGTTGAATTGTTGCAGCTGGCACTCTGCCACTTGTAGCATCAAGAACTGTTAGCAAGGGTTTTGGAATCTTTATTCCCGTTGTGCGGCATAAATACGGTGTTTGGTCGGTAATGATCCCAGACGGAAATTTATTAGTCCATCCCTCTGTGTCACCAGATACTGTTAAATTTGTTCGTAAAATTCGTGCTAACTGCCCAGGATCTAAACTGCTATTTTCAGTACTGCCTAATAATCGAACTGATTGGTCTGATTCGTAAAAAATTGAAGGATGTGATTCTCGCCTGTTGTCGCCCAAATAATCGTACGCACGATTGTCTGCCAGTAGCCTCATACCTATTGCGTTCGCTATGGCTTCATAATCACTGCTAAAGGGAATTTGATGCTTACTTGCATTAACTTGACTAATGGCAGTAAGGATCTGTTGAATCAAAACATCATATGTAATATCGTCTTCAGGATATAATAATTTAAGATCTCCCCATTTTCCCAAACCGTTTATTGATCTAGTATAAGTTGCAGGGAGTCTAAATCTTCGTAGATCTGGATCAACCAAAGATATAATATCATTTCTAAATCTGTCAGCCCTTAACTGTGTTGCCGATCGAGAATTAATTGAAGGATCTCCGAATAGCGCGCGCTGCACTCTAGGACCAGACGTGTTTTTCAATCCTCTGGATTCTAATCCAGTTGCGGGAGAAACAAAGAATTCAAACTGAGTAGGTGCAACTATAGTTTGTAACTCTTCTATTGAAGTTGGGTAACGATTTTCCATAGACGTATTTATTAATAGCACGATAATAAATAGATGGAAATTATATAATATTATAGGACAATTGTCAAGTTATACGTGTAGCTTAATAAATCATAACAATACTTAATAGTGCAGTAACATTCTATTTTCAACTACATACGATCTGGCGTAAATCTCAGTAAACGTAATGAATAAATCAGCAGATTAGAATGAAAAAAATGGAAATATATATATTACATCAATAAGGGGCTTGCTCAATTAATCTAGCTTCTTGGATTTATACCAAATTTCCTAAGCAGTCGCTTTGCGGCAACGACTCTTGCTTGCTCTTCATCCGAACCGAATGGTCGAGAATCAATATTGTCTATCCTTAACAGCTCAGTCATTGACACCCTATCATTAATTAATTGCTGCATTATGGAGTTAATTAATTCTTCTGGAATATCTCCCCTTGTTTCAATAGTTCTTGTCATAGTAAAACTCCTTTCTTTTATATCACAATCATAAGCATTATAACAAAAATGCTGATCTGATTCAAATACTATGGGACATTTGTCATACTCAAGAAGTCTGAACTCAAATTGAAGGTCATTAAAAATATTCAAAACTGAAACCAAAAGAACACGTTCAGATACTAAAAAATTGACATAAATATAATATTAATCATCATTACCAGGAAAACGAGAAAAAACGGTTCAAAAAATACTGTGCTGACATACTTAACTATTGGTTGGTCATTTTTATATACTTGTAGATATTTCGAAAATGCTGGCCAATACACAATATTGAATGCTAAAACAAAATATCTCATAATAATAATATTAGTTCTAATATCCGCAATTAAATCAGCTGTTTGTAACATAAACAGAAGTAAAAAATTTTCATTGAGCAAAACAATCAGCATTAGTCTTGAAACTATCATTAGGAAAATAAACAAAGCAAAATAATAAACCGTTTTTATTCTGGACTGTGTTTTCCAAAACGTTTCTTCATGCAAACTTTTGACCAAATACACCATTGGTCCCACAGATAAAACTAGAAATATAATTAATTGTTCAGCTAACGATGGCATATTTTTATAGGCAAAGGATATATTCCACCACTCAATTAAGAATTGAATGGAAATATATTGTATTCCTTCATCCAAAAGGCAATTTCATCACTAAGTATATAAATTACGACTAACATGATGGTATAGATTCCCATTGTTATCATGAGCTTATGTTTCCAAAAGGTAAATAGATATCTGATAATCAATGACTGAAGACACACAAAGAGAATGATGGGTGGACCAAAAACAATTAAATACTCAATTGGAAAAAAATGTTTTGGTAAACTATTACCCGGAAATGGAAAAAACAATGTATCTAAACGTCCACTTATAAAATATATTAGAAAAATTATGGGAAGAGTGATAATTGTCAGCGCAAAGTATTTAATAACTGATGTAATATTCATGATGTTTATTCTAATGTAGAAAATAGATTATTAATAGCGAACCATTTGTTACAGCGTGTAATTTGTAGCAAGTGATCACAGACGAAGTAAACCCTATGTGACTTCATTCCTATTTATTGGAATTCCCATTGAAAAAAATCATTAACAATTAAATATGTGTATTAATTGGAAAATACAAGTATCTGATCTGATATGTATGTAACTGAGACGGACAAGAACCGTAGCTGACGAATACCTAATGCAATTCATAAAAAAAGATATCCGCCATACTCCTTCCAGCGCTGGTATCAACTATCTGGATATGACTGTTTCCCGCATATTTCTAATCAAATCAGTCAAGAAAAAATGTAAGCGTTAAAATATTGAAATCCACCTCTCCGGCACACAGGAATGACTTCATGATCAAGCCCTCGCTTTCTTCAATGATGAGCAGCTCTCTCGTTAAAAGCTCTTCTATTATTTTAACCGGGAATAAATACTTGATAGCGTTTTGAGGAATTCATTGCAGTTGAATATTCCCTATCTTTCCCAAAAAATCAGTCGAAACAGACGAAAGTAATGAGGATCGCAGTTTGCAAACCCTGCAATGATAATTGGCATTGCCCCTTTTTGTAATACTTGTAGTCTTGATCTATCCCAATCTTGGACTCTTTTGCTGCCTGGTTTTTCTGTCATTGCTGAATCATGGTGCCTAGGCTTCATCTCGAGAGTGCCTGTACCATCTTCTTTCACAGTTAATAAATAATCATAAGCTGGATCTCTGAACTCTGTTGGAGTGACATTATATCTCCCGGGTTTGAAAGAAAATTTTTTGCCTGTATTTGAACCCAGGGCCGCAGCAAGCATATCGTCAGGATTTAAAAATTTCAGGTCTTCTGTTCTACATGCCGGAAACCCACCATCGAACCAAACTTCTCTTATTGTCATACAATTATTATATAGGACGTGTCAAAATCTGCTATTCATCACCAATAACACCCTCGGCTTGACCAACAAGTTGCTGATCTATGATTAGCAACTGAAGCTGATGATTTCTTGATCGCAGGTCAAACTGCAAATAACAATAGTAAAGAAATTATTAATCTATGTAAAAAGGCATAAATAATATATTTATTATTCTTCCAGCTTTGCTACTTGGTTTTAATATTGTGCTTAGTTTTACTTAGGATAAGAATTGTACAAAAGAAGCAGATCATTAATGCCGGAAATACGTATATTTTTAATAACCCCATATATCCCATAATATCATTTTCATAAAGTATCTTATACATTATAAAGAAAAGAGGCACCAAAGCAGTGAAGAATACCACAAATACAAGCCACCCCTGCCATGCTACAGGTGATGGTAAGATATCTAATGTAGATCCATTATCGATAAACCAATAACTGGTTTTCTTGGTTAAGATCGACGAGTATTCTGTATCATTTTTCTTTATATGATTCATGCTTTTAGTATATCAATATACATTCCAGAATGGAGAGAATTTCCCGTTTGGTGAGCCTATTGTCCCAGATTTGGAACACTTCTTCAAGAGCTTAATTGACTTGTATCATAAGCTTGTCGAGCTTGGTTTTCGCTATTCCAAAGGAAAAGTCAGTGTAGTAGAACACAGCGAGGAGTTCGACGATGCATAACCAGGCCAATCAACATGGTGAATTTACTTCTCATCTGTTCGATGAGAAGTCGTTTTATTCTTCTTTTCTTGAGGATTTGCACAACTGTCGGTCTGAAGTGATTATTGAAAGTCCATTCATCTCTAAGACTCGGATGAAGTCCCTAATGCCAGTGTTTCGTAAGTTGATTGAAGATGAGGTTCCAGTGTATGTGATGACAAAAGATCCAAGCTTACTAGACTATCCCCTTTCCTCACATTCAGAGCCAGTCATTCAAGAATTTGAAGCGCTAGGTGTGCAGGTATTCGTGACCAATAATGAACACCATCGTAAGCTGGCTATCTTAGATAGACAGGTGTTATGGGAAGGTAGTTTGAACATCTTGTCACAAACCAATAGTCGTGAGATCATGCGCAGGATAGAAAGCTCAAGACACGCTCAAGAAATGTTTGAGTTTCTTAAGTGGAATGTTCGTATTAACTAATTATTAGGAACAAGTATGACAACCAGCAATACAGGTTACACCTTGTCTGAAGCCGATATTGAGGTAACACTAGCACATTTGCGACGCACACAAAACCCAAATGCTACCCGTGAAGAAGCAATTGCATTTCTTGAGGATCATAAGTCATTAGCCCATCAGTTGGCGCATCAAATTGTGGATCTAGAAAAAGATAAAACTGATTAAAAGTCCAAAATGTTTGAGGATTTAACCTTAAGAGCTGTGGCGATATCCTTTATGACTTCAAGTGAGGGATTTTCTTCGTCACGCTCAATTCGAGAATAGTAGTTAGCACTAATTTTGGCTTTATTTGCCAGTTCCACTTGAGTCATTTTTTGCTGTTTGCGTAGAGTCCTGAGTCTTTTGCCGATTTTAGGTTTTGGGGTCATAAGATATTTGGGAGGGGTAAGTAACTTAAGTATATCATTGTATTTCAGAAATGCTTATTTGTTCGAACTATACTTCCTTTTTAGAAACACATTTTTTGATTGCTTGTAACCCGATACTCGTGGGAAACAAAATTGGTTATTTAAGGTGTTTTACAAGTTTTCTGTTAAATCGCACTGATGACTATACGAAGAATCGTTAGTAATCAATTCAAACAGCTTGCTTCTAAGGTTGGTTCTACTACATTCTGTATCCATAATTGAACAGTTGTTAAGCTTATTGATTTCTATCATCGTTTTGAGCATTCTAACTTGAGGATGCTTTCTACCGCTTGAGTCGTTCATTTTTAGGATCATCGACTTATTTTCTTCTGCATTTAGTGTTGTATAGAACTCTAATTGAGATATAAAAGCTTCGACTTCCTTGTTTCTACACGAAAGATCATTCGTTCCATTCAATTCATCTAAATACTGCTGAACGTGAGTTAGCTCGTGAGTAATTAACATCGCTGTCAGTACGTCATCAGAATATTTATATCTTTTATCAACAACAATTGGAAAATAATTTGGTTTAATATCTTCACTATTAAATATGAAATAACCTTCTGCATCACCGTCAATATCTTCTTCAATTATTTGAATGCAATTTGTTAAATTGTCAGGAAAATAATTAAACCGTGCGTCGGAATATTTTCCCTCAATCGGCCACATTTCATTATTCTCGGATACTCTTTGATTTATTAGACTCAGAGCTCTTTCATATTGAGGTTTGTTCTCAAGTCTCATCGTTCGAGTACATCCATCTTTAACACTAACTTCTGGGGCGATATCACTAGTTAGAGAACCTGATGTCTTCGAATCAGGTTTATGATAAAAAGTCAGAATAACAAATATCGTTGCTGCTAGCAGTAGAAATAGTAAAGTAATTGTTTTAATTATTTTCATTCATTGCGAACAACCTATGAGATGAGTTCACAAGTTGACACAACATATTATAAACATAAAACACGATTAGCGTAGATTCATTCGACGCTTACTTCCCTAAAAACGCCATTGGGTTAACAGGTATACCAAATACTCTGGTTTCAAAGTGCAAGTGTGGACCAGTTGACCAGCCGGTGGAGCCCATGTGACCTATGGTGTCGCCTACTTTGACGGTTTGACCTTTGTAAACAAAGATTCTATCCAAGTGGGCATAAACGGTTGTAATGTTGTCACCATGATCGACGATGATGTGTTTGCCATAGCCCCAAGAGATTTCTCCAGCGTAAGTGATGGTGCCGTCCATCATGGGCGTAATTTGATCACCCACTCTTCCTTGTGCATTGGCAATATCAATACCAGTATGAAAAATTTGATAACTACTAGACTGAGCAAACTCCAGGGTAATCACTCCAAGCACTGGCCAGACGATGGTGGCATCAATTTCTTTAAGTACTGAGCCATCAGCCGGATTGAGGATCACCACGGTTTGAGTCTCAGGATTAAGACCAACCAAGGAATCGGAGACAATGTTAATGCCAGTTTGAGTCAAGATAATGACGGCAATGATCGGCATCATCAATATTCCCACCAAGGCCAGACTGACAACAATAAGTTCTTGACGCATCGACCATATGGTACGTGCGGCTAACAGGAAAGAAATATTCATGCGTTATCCTGAAGAAACTCCATTAGTTTGGTACACTTCCCGCGGGTCAGTGGTCAGTAAGGGATGCTCTTTCTTAGAAGCAACTACCTTTACTGCAACATGATGCTGATCAGCAATAATCAAGGCTTCGCCCCGATCGCAAGTTAAGAGAAAGTGACGCTCATACTCACTTAAGTTAAATTCGCTGGTCACTTTCTTAATGGTCGTAGTGTCTTGTTTCATTAAGATACGTAGGGACGATTGGGAGGCAATGGCTCGACCATACTCAGAGCTTAAGAAATCATTGGCTTGTTGTGAAATGAGTGTCACACCTAAGTAGTGTTTACGCGCCCGCCGTGCCAGTCCCGCAATAAAACGTGAACTCTCTTCATGGGCAAGTAGTAACCATGCCTCATCAATCACCAAAATTCGTTTTTGGGGAGATTGGCGCACTTGGGTATGCACGAAGTTGGCCACACACAACATCATGATCTGCCTGAGTGATTCGTCCAGATCTTTGATATCAAATACAACAAGTCGATTACTGAGTTCAATATTGGTATGTTCAGCAAAGACTGCGCCTAGTGAGCCTGTCACAAACCTGGTGAGTCGTTTACAAAGTGCCGTTTCGCCCATTCTATCAAGTACTTGATAGAAATCAGTGAGTTTGGGCATGACTACTGGCTCAGAGTAGTTACGTTTGCGCAGAGTAATCCCACGACTTTGATAGGTGCTGATTATTGCCTGATCCACCACTGCCTGCTCCTGAGCAGACACACCACCCAGCATCAAGCTGATAATCTCAGTTAAGTCCTGAATATGTTCTGCTAGACCATTGCCACCTTCAACCCCCAGGGAAACATCAAAAGGATTGATTTTTTCTGTTGAGTTAACTGACAGCCTAATGTAGGCACCCTTGACTGATTTAGCCAGTTGTCGGTACTCCCGCTCAGGGTCAATCACTATTACCTTGGTGCCTTGAATCAGTTGCCTAAGTATTTCTACTTTTGCCGTATAGCTTTTACCGCTACCTGATTGAGCAAAGATAATGCTGTTGGCATTAGTCAGGGCAAAGCGATCCACAATCACGAGAGAGTTATTAGAGCGGTTTATTCCATATAAGACGCCAGACTCTTGTACCAACTCTGAAGAGATGAAGGGAAACGTCAAAGCAGTAGATGAGCTATCTAAGTTACGCCGCTGAGCAAGTAAGTTTTGCCCTCTAGGCAACACAGACTGCAGTCCTTCTAGTTGCCTGAAGGTAGCAGTTTTAATCATAAACAGCCGAGTAGACATGACCGTTTCAAGTAACTTGGTAACCTTTTCAAGCTCAGCTATACTTGGAGCCATAATAGTCATATAGATCGAGATCTGAAACAGTTTTTCCTGCCCACGTTGGATCTTGTCTTTAAGCTCCATAGCCGACTCAAGCGGATCAGTAATTTCGGAGCCAATCACTCTACCCTCTTTGAGCATACTGCGCTTTGTAGACTCGAGCTCTGTAATCTTGCGGTTGAGTTTGGGAATTGCCAGTAAGGGCTCGACCTGCTCCAGGTGGTAAGCAATATCTATATTGTGATTAAAGTTAATCAGCATTGATAGCCAGCCGACTGAAGCCACATACGGGTAGCCGGATACAAATAACGTGCGCACATATTGGTTGCCCATGAGCAAATAAGAGTGTTCTTCTTTCAAGCCTGAATATGAAATTAAGTCAACTTTATCCTGTTCACCAAAGGTTAGAGTCAAAGCCGTTTGAGCACTCTGTGAGGGTTTCCTGAGTGCCTTCTTAGGCCTCCCTCGCTTACGCTTTGGTCGTTTCAGTTTTGCCTTTAGCCTCTGACCAGTTTGCTGGAGGGAAGTTAGTATTTTAAACATAGTTGTGATTAAGTAGTTCTGCCGCATGAGCTTTGAGTTCCTGAGTTTTACTTTGAGAGGGGTTGTAGAAGCTGTAGAAGAGATCCAAGACTTCCAGGGTATCTAGGGTTTTCACTCGCATGCCGATTCGCTCCACACCCCTAGCAATGATGTCGCGAGTTAAGATGAGTTGCTCTTTAGCCAGACTAAAGTCGTGAGTTTTCTGAGTTTGGCAGGGAATGATAATGTAAAAACGGCGCGAGAGTATGGTATTTCCCTTGACGACATCACGAATAAACTGGCAGTAAGCAATTAATTGGTCATGGTAAACTGGCTCTGATTCACTCAGGGAAGACTCACCAATTCGAGCTACATACTGCTCAATGTCTACTTCTCGGACTCGTACCAATAGTTGCAAGGGGCACGGCAAAGAGTTTAAGAAAGCTTGGTAGCTTTCAATCAGCACGTCCTGCTCTGCCTCGCTTTTTAGCTCAAAGTTAATGGCCGACGTCTCTACCACCAACCGAAATTGGTTATTAGGCAAGATGAGAATTCCATCACGGACTTCCTTGATGGCAATCTGTCTCCTGGCGCTAGTTAGAGTGGCGCGCTTAATCCAAGACCACATGTATCCCTCCCTTGTTACTTGGTATCACTCTGACCGCCAACTTACGTAAAGCTAACTGTTGCTCAAACTGCACCAGTGAGGCGTTGGTCAACTTCAGCAGTTCTCTTGGCTTGACCTGTTTTACTTTCCTATTTGCTGGTAGCGTCGCTTTTTCTAGCACCGGCACAGTACGAAACATCTCGTCATTTTTATCTGCCACATAGACTTTGGGTCTAGTTAAGTATCGCCCCACCAGTTGTAACCACTCGATAACCAGCATGCCTTTCAAGCGCATGGCCAAGATCAAGAACGGCAGGCTCAAGCAGATCACCAGTACCAACTTGTACCAAACAATACTCATCATGGGCGAGAACAAAATATATATAACTCCCGCTAAGGCAACCGGAACCATTAGGAGTAATAGCTGGGTGAATGATAGATTGCCCACAATCTTATCTTCCACAGTTGTAATTTGCGCGGGAATGACTTGGGTTTTCATGCAGAGACCACCTTTCTAGGTACCTTAGCTACTTTGGCGCCCGCTGTTTGTCTAGTTGCCGATGAGGAGTTATCTGTTGATATGACATTGATGATTTGACTACCTAGTTTTTTTAAGGTGTCGCTACGAGAGGAGTACATAACCACCTGCATCATCAGAGAGGGAGTTTTAATTAAGGTAAAGAACAGGCCACAAGCCACAGCAATAGATACCAGGGAGTTTTCTGAGTGTTCGGGCAGTGTTAAAAAGCCAGATGCTAGTTGAATGATCACCACATGGACAAAGACGATAAAGACAGTCACACCGTAGGTTTTGACTGCTACACTGGCTATATCTGAATACTTTGGTAAAGCCCAGAACAAAAACACAAAGGGGGCCAGGGCAGCACCCAGTGAAACCATGATCAGCCGACTGATATACATGAGTAAGAGCACAATTGCCACAATTAAAAAAATGCTTAAGAAGATTAAAGTAATTAGAGGCGTACTGCCGGTGATCAAACTAACTGGGTTGATGGCATTGACTACCCAAGCATGATTGAGTCCACCCGTTGCAGACAAGACTGCGGTCACCAGGGTATTTGCCGTTAAGATCACATAGTCAGCCAAGAAAAGCGAGATGTTGGCTCCCAAGAATGCTAGCCCAATTCGGGGTAAGATCTGCTTCAGTTCCACTTCCTCAAACCCCAAGCTACTGGCGCTCATCATTTGTAAGCCCACCAAAGCGATAATGAGCACAAACAGGGCATTAACGATCCCCACACTAATCAGCCAAAACTGCCGGATGACTTGGTTACTCATCACACTGGGCGTAGTGGTTAAGTATGTCGCAATCCCATTCACAATCGGTGCGGTAGCGCTTTCTACAATGTTCTGCATAAAGGCAGACACTGCATCAATTAATACTTGAGTTAAGCCGTCACTAGGTGTGGTACTGGAGAGAGCTGGGATATCAACAACTACCCCACTCCCTTGATCACTGGGCGCAGTTAGTGCAGTTTGGTAAACAGAGACTACTACCCTTGCAGATAGGACAAGGAGTAAGCCAATCAGTGCTGAGCGAATGGTTTTCTTGCCTGCATCTAAAGCAACTGGATTACCAGCAGAAGTCATGTACTCGTAGCCGCCTTTAATGATAAAGAAGACAGCGGCGGCAGTGGCAATCCAGGTGATGATTTGCAGAGTACTATTGGTGTACTCCATCACTTCCGCACTGGTAGTTTGAGCTTGAGCAAACTGAGGAGAGAGTAAGAAGCTGGTGAAGATGCTGGCGAGTGTGAGTACCCGTCCCATGTGCATTATCCGCCAAAGGCTGTGGTGGCTAAATCAGTGACGACGTTGGAGATGACAAAACCTCCCAAGACGATGACTAAGCCAATGGCTGAGTACAGGATAGTTTTCTTGGATTTATCCAACGCTTCAGGGTTACCGGAGCTAGTGATATACCCGACTCCACCCCAAACAAAGAAGCCAGCGGCGATCAAGCCTGAGAGAGTCACAAGCACTTGAATAACACTTTGGATGAAGGATTGAATCTTGGCGACATCACCAGATTGGGCGGATACAGGAGAGGCCATCATTAGGATGAGGCCGAGGGTAATGGAGAACATCAGACACTTGCGCATGCTGGTTTCCCTTTCGGAAGCTAGGTGTTTACGCTACAAAGTCATCTGCTATGAGTTACAAAAAAACCACCTCATCTAGGGGCGGCTTTCAACTTGAACTCAACTGCATCGGAATATATCACATAGATACAGTGTTGAATAGATGTATTTGGTGTGTATAAGTTCTCCTTGATTCAAATGTGATCAACATCAGCAGCATCTCACCTATTAGGTTAATTTCAATACACGATACTGAAACTTTATAAAGACAAATTAATTCACCGGATGTGCTTGCATTAACCTCGCAATTAGTCAGGGGCTCTCTCTTGAATAAATCAGAGATATCACAATACAGCTATTGACCATAGTATTACTCATCTTGAGAGAAGCAACTCTATACTAACAGTTAGTGAAAAGGTATTATATGCTATTGTTGTATTACCATGAAGCACTGCTAGGGTATTCCAACTGTCAATCAAGATGCTGGGTTAACAGTAAGCACTAGGAAATTGTCAATTTATAACAGAATAAACATAGGCAATTATGAAAAAAGGAAGATACTGAAATGAGCACTATGCAACAATACAATGACGCCAAAAAAAAGACAAAAGAAGAAATTAAAGATAGAAAAAATAATCCTAAATATGATCAAAGAAATAAGCTGAACGACTTAAATGGTGCGGAGTGGCAGTACTGGACAAAGACAGTTATTAATACCATTTACCCATCAAATCTGCAGCACAAATTACGCGCACAGCACGGTGGTCAAAAACCTCCTGATCTTTGTGCTGATTTAATCAAAGTATTTACAAAATCTGGTCAACTTGTGCTTGACCCACTTTCAGGTGTTGGTGGGTCACTTCTAGGTGCCGCTAGATGCGGGCGTAAGGCTATCGGTATAGAGCTAAATGAAAAATGGGCAGAAATTTACGCAGAAGTGTGTCGTCTAGAGGAACTCGAAGAGTTTCCTATACTGATCGGAGACGCCAACAAAAGGCTTGGAGAAGTAGAAAAAGAAAGCGTCGATTTTGTCTTAACGGATGTACCATATTGGATCATGGATCAAGTCACTAAAACACGCTCAGCCGCCGCAAGTCGTGAGTCTAAATTATCAAAATTTAATGACAAAAATCTGCAAACTAAGGAAGAATGGCTCAAAGAAATGAAGTCAATATTTAAAAATGTAGCCCCTACTCTTAAGAAAAATGGTTATATGGGTGTATTTATTGGAGATATGTATCGTGGCAAAGAGTTCCATTATCTCTCTGCAGAGCTTGCCAAGACCATATCTGAAATAGATGATTTTACATTAAAATCGGACATTATATGGCACGATGACACAAAAATGCTTCATATTTACGGCTATCCATTTGCATACATACCCTCAATGATACATCAGCATATCTTGATATTTAGGAAAGAAGCCTAGAGTATGCAGTCCATACTCATGAATACTAAAATTAGTGGAAAAATCTTAAACCTATCTGATTACGATGAACTTTCGAATAAAAAAGAGTACTTATTGTATTCGGACAATATTCTTGAAGGAATAACCCTTTTAAATTATCTAACTCTAAAGAGTGATCTCTTAGATTTCACAGGTGTTGTTTACGAGCCTATAGATCAGCCAATTTATATCTTCAAAGATACCGAGAACAATCATTATGGAATCAAGATTTGCGGGTCGTTCAATAAATGGCAGCTGCCCGACGATGTCAATAAAATAAAATCTTTTGTTGATTTACCTGATTACATACTTTATTCCGTTAATAGTCAGAAGGCCATATTAGCAGGCGAAAATACAGAAACAGCATCTGTCGGTAACTCGCAGTGGCAGCGTGAGGGTCGAAAGGTGGGAGCAGCTAGAATTGGTGTTCCATTTATATACCAGACCTTTTATAGCGGAAAGGATGAGTCACTAGACTCAATACGTGAGCCAAATTCGCTACAGGTTTATAACCAATTACTATATTCTGCCAGATATAAAACACCGTCAATAGTAGCATATTTTGAAAACAACTTTGATGGCTCAAAAACTAGGGTAAGGAATCCTGTAGACAGTCAAGCTTTGTTTTCACGATACATTAAGTCTGTTCTATTAGCTGACGCTGACTCAAGGAATTTATCAAAGAAGGTTGAACTTGAAAAAGAATTCTTTGCTCATATGGTTGCTTATTTGAATGAGGGTAAATATAAGAAAGCTGGTGGTGGAACCGTGGAGGCATCGGCACGTATTTCAAAGGACTTACCGTCATTATCGGAAAAGACCAGAGTGGGCATACTTAATAATAGTGATAAATTCGTAGATGATTTAGTTGACTGGGTTTATTCAAATAACAAAAAATTTGATATTAACTACTCAATAGCAGATATGGATAGTTCAAAATTCGTAAACTGGAATCCAGCTTTAAAGGCAATAAATAAAAAACAAATTCAGCCTCTTTTAGACTATTTCAATCGAAATAATCCGGTAAAAAGTTTTCTACATAATGGCAAAGCAGGCATAGTTAAAACTCCTGAACTGAAGAAATACCTCATCTCTATATATCCATCTCACGAAGATGTGTTTGAAAAAATATTAACATTTGATGAAACTGTCATATTTCCTTCACGTGTTTGGAAATATAGCAATGCAAAACTAACTTTATCGCCGGATCCAGAGAGCGGTGAGATAGTAGCTTTCTGTGAGTTGCTGGCATACGACTTGTCAGGAAAAAAAATAAGAAATGTATTAGGCAGTCACATAGTCGATATACCTTCTGATGTAGACTATGCAAGCGTTGAAGGTGCTGACGGCAACAATAAAATAAACAAAGCTATAGCGAACTATATCGACTTGTTTATCTTAAGCAACGGACAAGTTATCTTTAGTTATAAACTACCGACATTGATATCAACTAATTTTTTGCCGGTCAAAATTAGCGCTGTTTTACCAAACAACTCTTCAGAAGAGGTAGCAGTAGTATCTACCTATTTAAATCAATCAACAATAAGATCAAACTGGGATTTGTGTTTTATACATACCCACCACTCATCGTGGCAACAAATAATTATTTGTGGGGTACAACAAAAAATTAATCGTGTTTCAACGAAGCTTGATTTAATAATGCAGCAAGACAATAAATTTATGCTTGCTGAAGGTAAAGATAAATATCAGTCAATTCTGAGCGATCCAAAAATCAAGCAAGCGATGAAGGATGCTGGTGATATGATCGATAGAGCATATCTTAGGAGCAATATAAAATTTGATGCATTTTTATATAATCTACATACCACCCCCACTAAAGATCCGGATTACTATGCTGACAGTGAAGCTACTATCGTCCAGGGTGGTATCGATAGAGGGCATTTTGCTGACATTGCGAATGAGGAAAGCTATGTTGTTATTATTGTATATGCAGACAAATCACTTCGGACAAAATTCAAATTAGTATTTTCCAACGAATTTGACGCACATTTAAAAGAACAGCTAGAAACTGAATTCCTATGAAATACATAGGAAACAAATCACGTCTCTTAGGTTTTATCTACGATGCAGTGTTGGACTCAAAGTTACCAAAAAGTGGAACTTTCATTGATTTATTTAGTGGTACTGGATCGGTTGGAAGATATTTCAAAGATAAAGGATATAAGATTATTTCTAATGACTTCATGACATACTCGTATACAGCGCAGTACGTTCTCATAAAACTTAACAAGTTACCCTCTTTTACTAAAATATCCAGCACTGGTCTCAAGGGTGCTCTCGAAACTTTAAACGCGTTAGAGCCAGCTATGGGGTATGTATTTAACAATTTTGCACCTGGTGGCTCAGCAGGTAGGCAATACTTTTCTGATGCAAATGCAATGAAAATTGACTCAATACGTGACTGCATCGAAACATGGAATAAACAGGGTTTGCTGACAGATGCTGAATACCAAGTATTGGTATACAGTTTAATTAATGCTGCTGATTTTGTTGCAAATATCTCTGGTACTTATGGGGCATATTTAAAAATTTGGCGCTCGATGGCACTAAAAGACATAAATTTGCTACCACCCAGCGTATCTGATAACAGCATGACCAATTATGTTTTTCAAAAGGATGCTAACTTACTAATAAAAGAGATAAAGGGTGATATAGTTTATCTTGATCCTCCATATAATCAACGTCAGTATGCACCTAATTTTCACTTACTGGAGACATTGGCTGTATGGGATAAGCAGGAGTTATACGGGAAAACTGGACAAAGAGACTATTCTTCTAAGAAATCTGCATATTCTCAAACGACAAGAGCTGTCCAGGCCTTTGAAGATCTAATCAATAATATAAACGCTAAGTACATAGTATTGAGTTATAACAATGAAGGTATAATTCCTCGTGATAGCATTTTGAAAATATTAAATAATGCTGGTACTCTTAAAGAGTATACGACTGACTACAGACGTTTTAGAACAGAACGAGATCACGAAAAAAGACATTATAATACAATTAACGATAAGGTTTTAGAACACCTCTATATTGTTAAGATTAACAGGAATACAATTAATGACTAACTCAACACCTAGAAGTTTGAGTTTTTTTACAGATAACGCGATGTGCATGAGTTGAGATGTCTTCATAAACTTCATTTCAGCTTCATTTCTGTCTCATAGGGCATGCCACTCGTCCAGAAGGATCTAACAAACAGATTGAAATCGATTGAATCTTGACTGAGTTGGTCTTTAGAAATGATTTCTTGGAGGCTTTGCTCTGGGCTGACATTGTTCCTAACCATAGAGTAAGCACCCAACAGTCTATCTGCTTGATCTGAAAATTCAACACCTATTAGTTTTCGAAATAATGGTGGATCTCCAGGCTCAAAGGTATGAATAGCCCAGAGTACTTTGCGCCCCCTACCTTCCCCATTGTTTTCTCTGTTTAAAATTTCAATCATACTATCAGTAGCTTCCTCAATGTTATATTTTGCAAACGCATCTGAAGTAATCTGCTCCAATTCTGGATTTGAAAGACGAGGAGCATCGGGAGGATACTCATCGGTATATTCAAAAATTTCCAGCAATCCATCTCCTTCTAAATCGTTAATAAAAAAATCATCACGATTGTTCCAAAACGGCTCGTACCATACTTTTTTAGTAAAATCACCGCTGGGAATGGAATAAAAGTTGCCCTGAATTACCATCAGGACGAAAAGCTCACTCTGATGGGGACCTGCCATTTGTTTCCATACCAAGTAATCTGTTGGTGAGCTGGCATCAAACTTAACCAAAGAGTAGTCATCTGCTGCTCTAATCGTTCCATCGTCGTAAACTCTTTGAGTAACTAACTTATCTTCTGCGTACAGACTAAATATAACACCCTCTTCCCCTTGTTGTATGCGTAATTCTTGAGGCTTTCCAGTACCCAACATGTCGGCAGAGAGCTTAACGATGTTATCGGAGTTTTGAGATGGTGAAGAGCCTGATGACTTGTGGAGGTATTGATCAGACATCACAACTACTCCAATGATTGCTAAAACAATGATTGTTAATACAAAAACAACGAGTTTTATATTTTTCAGATACTTAGAAAACATAATCAAAGAATAGCATACAAGACAAAGTCTTGCGAAGGTAAATAGCTACAAATCATCCACAGTTTCTAAGGGGTCTTACCCCTCGTTTTGCAAGGGCTACGTAAATCCCGCTTCGCGTGACCCTTGCAAACCTCACCCCGCTTGTTAGCGCTTCCGGTATGGAAGCAGGCGCGCCTGCTTCCAACCAAAAATTTTAGAACAGGGAAACAGAGCAGCCAGAGAAAGGGGGAAGGTATGCACCTATCAGACAAAGCCCAAGCCAGCTTGGAGCGAGTCATTGCCAAGTTTCAAGCTGGTGACCTGTCTGCAGTCACTGCTATCACTCAGATCCAGCTTGATCCAGACGCACCTATGCACAAATGGAGCTTATGCAATAAAGTGCTAGCATTCGGGCAGGCTCAAGAGCTAGATTGTCGTGGCTTCCGGCAGTGGCAGGCAGTGGGCAGACAAGTCAAAAAAGGTAGCAAGGCTGTTTATATCCTCCGCCCTCATACAGTCAAGAAAGAAAATCAAAGCGAAGCAGAAGCGGAGCTTGTTTGTGTGGGTTTTTCAGCTGTGGCGGTATTTGCTGCATCAAGTACCGAGGGTGAGACACCATTGCTTGATTATGCGCCTAAAGCATTACCACCACTGCATGATTTAGCTGTGCGGTATGGCATTAGTGTTTCATATGTGCCAGTTAATCCAACAACCTTGGGTGACTGTACCAGCGATGGCAGCCGGATCCGACTAGGGAGTCATGATACTCGCATCTTTTTTCATGAACTCGCCCATGCTATCCATGCCAAAATTGATGGAGAGCTGACTGGAGGACAGCAGGTTGACCAGGAAACAATTGCTGAATTAACCTGTGCAGTACTGATGGATTTTTATGGATTAGCGGATCATACCGGTAATGCATGGAGTTATATTAGTAAATACGCCAATGATCCTCTGTTGGCTATAACGAAAGCACTCAAAACCGTAGAAAAAGTAGTTAAGGAGTTAGAGCTATGCTAAATCCCAAATATACCAATCAATTTGAATCAGAAATTCTCGACCTAATTGATAACCAGCAGGAAATAACCCGCAGTGATCTACAAGGATTGGTAACAGTATTGGTTAATAGAATTATGGAAGAGGGTCATCGGCTATTATCTAAAATTGAGTCAGAGTCGAGATAATCACTGCCAATTAAATGCCAAGTATCGAGCTGGAGACCACGAAAAAGTATGTCATCTTTCAGGCCAGTGAAGAGCTGAGCTTCGCTCAGCTCTTCTTCAAGTGCTTGAGCGCCAAATTGGTGTAAGAAAGTTTGAATACTTTCATTAGGGCAGATAATTAGAATGCTCGGATTGTTATGACCAGTTTGTTTTTTCCAGGTAGAAGAATTCAGGTACTCAAGGTAGTGAGTAATCAATGAGCGTAGCATAAAGCGGGGCGTACCAGAATCAACGTTGAGCACAAAATAGCGTCTTGTGGTTGTGGTATCTGTTAGGGAAATGTAGGCGTCTGGCAGGCGTTTGGGGAGATATTGGTGAGTGACGAGCTCAGTCGCGGAAAAGTAATGTAGGGTGGCTTGTTGGTTGGTGGCGTAATGTTCCAGAATTAGGTAGAAATCAGCTAGGAATATGCAGTGATCCTGAAGTCGTAACGAGCGGTGTTTCTCTCTGTAGACGCGTTTGAGTTGAGATTCTTGGATCGTGGGTTGAGTACTAAGGATTTGTTTCGCGCCAGTAGTTAGGTAGTAAATAGCTGGTTTGGTGTTTTCTTTGAGTTTAGTTGAGTAATGGCGACCTATGATGTTCTGCGTGGTGAGGTGCTTAAGCCAGGTGTTGAGACGTTTGGGATCTTTGTGATTGAAGAAGTGTTGAAGTTGGTGACGATTTAGAAAACGGAAGCGATAGAGTAAGAGAAGAATTTCGAGTTGTTTGGGAGTGATGTGGACATGAGCCATCGGATGATGGAAGTATATCATTCCCTCCCCTTATCTATAAGGGATTAGAGGTAAAGAGGTGAATAAGAAAGGATTGATAATTCAGAGTAAGTGTTAGTAGATATTGACCTAGCTGGCTGGGGCAGAATATTCGTAATAAAAAAACATTAATATCACAAAATTGCCGAAGCCATCATTCTTCTAGATATTCCGAGTATTCATCTATGATCGTGTCTGTCATATGTTCGAGTCTTCTCTCCTTGGATAAATCACGGATAGAGTCATAGGAAATATATGAGCATATTTCAGACAATGGACCATTTTCCATTACCGAAAAAACTGGTCTTGATATCTGCTTGAAAACTTCTGTTCTTCGATTTGTTGGCGCCACTAGATGGATTTTAACTTCAATATTTGGTAACAGTGACAGAAGATCTGCCATTCTCAAAATACCAGAATAGATTGAAGTAGTATCTTCGACCTCAAATGCTCGGACAATTGTTCTACCTTTAATCCACAAAACATCAATATTTTTTATGGTTTTAATTGTTACATCGTCGAAAGAAAAAGGAAGATCATCAAGAAGACTATCTTCTTTTGGCTTCCAAATGCTAAGTACCCCATTTCTATCGTTGCGTGGAAGCCATATCTTTAGACCTAATTTTTCCCCAATCTCAGAAAGCCTGGCCTGTACCTTTAGGGACTCTCTTTGGTCACTAATAATTTCTTCTTGAGTAATTTCTTCATGGCTTTCTTCTTCATCATCTGGTACGGATACTGTGACTTCTTTTTTACCTCCAAGTTTAATTTTATGAACTTTTAATTTTTTGTGATCATCTTCTGTCAGTGGAAATTCAGTCATATCTTGTGATTGTTTGAGCAGCATCTGTTCTAAATATTCACAGTCCTCTTTTGGCCACAACCTTGGGCTGGAAAATACCATGTATGTCCAGTTGTTTTTTTGTTTGGGATTATTTCTGTCGAGCTTCTTTGTGAAAGATAAATTGTTCCAAATATAATCTTGACTGATTGGTATAGCTTTTTCTATAGGGAGCCAAACAATTGGCTTCACTTTAAACCTTAAAACAAATGGGTCATCTTCCTTGGTATAAATTGGAGTTTCATCAATGAAAAATCCCTCGATTACTTCAAGAATTCCAATAAATCTTTGCAATCTTGTTACATAACAAATGAATTTATCACCAGGACCAAGTTTTTGATTCTCTATGTAAGTTTTACGAGAGATTCGAAAACCACTGATATCTCTTAATGATTGTTCAAAAACCTTTGCAGTCTCTGGTGAGAATAAATCAATAAAGTAATTCATAGATATATCTTAGCTCAATGATAGTTACTAACTATCAAGGCAGTAATCTAGTAGATGATTGTATCACTGAGGGAAATAGCTGAGTAGAACTGGCTGAGCTGTTTTCTTTCATTTTTGGTACATACTTTTTTGCATATAATGCTCGAGATCTTAAAATGACATCCCTAGCTCGTTGGTGAGTTCCTGATAATTTAACTGGCATGGTGATACCAGAGAAGGGCTCTGCTGGATTGAGAGCTCCGAGACGCATGTAAAAACGATATGAGGGTAAGCTAGCAATTTCACCTTGTTCAATGTAAGGACGGAACTGAGGCAAGATCATCCGTTCATCTTCGGGGTTGGCGGTTCTAAAACATATCACCGTGCCCGTATTTGCTAAAGTGATGTTTACCAGAGATTGATCTTCCAACTGAGAAGTTGTTTGATGAGCCAAGATTGCAGCCAACCGATATTTTCTAGCTTCAGATAAAATTTGAGCAAAGGCAGGAGTGGCAAAGTTTTGAAACTCATCCACATATAAGTAGAAGTCTTTACGCTCATCAGCAGGTATGCGGGCTCTCTTAAGAGCTGCCAACTGCAACTTAGCCATAATTACAACCCCAAACACTTCTGAGTTATCCTCCCCCAATTTCCCTTTCGATACATTACAGAGAAGGATTTTGCCTTCATTAATGATCTGATCAAAGCTAATGGTTGATGTGGGTTGCTCTAAGATCCGTTTGGCAGTGGGAGAAAAAAGAAATCGACCTATCTTGTTGGTAATAGGAGAGATCATTTTAACCTTCTGGTAGTCACCCGCTTTGGCAAACTCATACTTCCAAAAGTCTCTTAAGTTTTCATCCTTTAGCTCTTTGACTACCGACTTACGAAACGGTGTATTAATCAGGAGCTTGTAAACAGTAAACAGCGTGGCATCAGGAACTGTAAAAGCTGTATGAATTGTATTACGCAAGATATACTCCATGCGCGGTCCTGAGTACTTATCAGAGTAAATCTTGTGAAACAGCGAGATGATACTCTCAGCAATAAACTCCTTTTCTCGGATAGCTGACTCAGGCGGTAAGTTTGGCGTTTGCTCTAAAAGATTAATGCCGATTGGGTAACTTGTGTCATCCGGGTTAAAGTAAATCACATCGGCAATTCTCTCTTCTGGGACTAGCTGGAGTACTTGTTCAATTAGGTCGCCATGAGGATCAACCAACGCCAACCCTTTGCCGTTTTGCATATCAGCATGAATCATGGAAAGTAGCATGGTGGATTTACCGGTTCCAGTGGCTCCCAAGATGTACATGTGGCGTCGGCGCTCATCTTGGGTCAAACCAATCGGAGTAACGGTATTTCCATAAGTATTCTGAGCAAAGACAATGTCTAATTGAGCCGTCTGTTTTAGCGACAGTGGTGCAGGCAGTTCTTTACTAAACTGTTTCTGCATGTCCTCAGTTTTGGTAGTGCGGGTAAAGGGTACGTGGTAGAGATCGCCAAGTTCTGCTGCTGAGAGGATAAGTTCAGATGTTGGGGTTATGCGACGCTGGTGGTACCAGGTTAGAAGCAGTTTTTGGAGGAAAGTGAAGCGTAACAATGGATTTCTGATAAGTGACTGGTAAGAGGTACGACTCATGGCAGTCAGAGCTGAAACAAAACCTCGCTGCCGTTTATTGGCACTTTTGAGTTTGGAAGAAGAAGTCAGGACTCTAATGCTGGTGCGAAAGAACGGCTGATCAAGCTTAGCTTTCATGACTATTTGTAGTTCTTCTTGATAGGGGTTGGTTGATGCCTCAGTGCGCTGATAGCTCGTCAGTGGTAAGAGTGGGCCTTCCTTGCCACTGGTCAAGATAAATACCAGTATGCCAACTGGCAGAAAGAGTATTTCTAATACAAGTTTGAGAACAATCGCAAATATAGAGATAAGTTGCGATTGAGAGTGAATTGATTGAAGGAGGTCTCGTTGAGCATAGATCAAACGGGTTATACGACCGACTTCACTGATAGCGCTACTATGTGTGGGAGTCGTGACTAACTGAAAGGCAATTAGTTCATCATCGGTTAGATTAGTCATGTTACCGGTTAGATAGGCAATTGGGTCATTTTTATCCAATTGCTCGTGGTGTTTGAGCGGAAAGGCGAAGTGATTGGCAAGTTTGAGATCGGTGACATAGGTGGCAGTAGTGCTAGGTAAATAGTCAGTGGTGGCGGTGACTTTGACACCGGGTAAATATGACAACAAGCTATTCTTAATTGTCGTAGTGAGATGAGTGGGTACTCGAACTAAGTAACGGATGCCAGTAATTTTGCTTGAAACGATTTCAAATGACAAAGTATGAATAACGGAAAACAGGCGCATAAGCCAAGTGCGGTGCTGGCCGATGGAGTGAAAAAGAGAGAATAATTGTTGGGTAGCCAAAGCACTCTGCTCAGTTTCTCTCAAAGGTTTGATTTCTAGTAGTTGGTATGGTGATCTGAGAATTCGCTGGGTAAGAAGTAGTTTGAAAAATATGTAAAAGGCTAATACAAAAGCGAAAATTGCTAGAGTAACAATCAATATAGATCCAATCAGTGACCAGGGAATAGTAACGACAATGGAGGAAAAAAATAGCTGGAGAGTTGTGTAATAACGATCCATGCCCTACTGTTTTGGGCAAGCAACTGGGTGGAGTATATCGTAATGGATCAGATATCACAACTAAGGGCGGCGTTGATTTTGACCAGTTAGCCACTTATTTCTATTTTTTTTGTTGTTATCCGTTTGATTGCAATCAGATTTATATGTTCCAAAAAGAATGTACAAAACAATTTGGTAGTAAATAACCATGACGACTATAAATCCAAGAGATAAAAACAAGATTTCCAGACTCAATGAAAGAAAGGTTTTGATCCAAGACTTTTTCAAAAAATGCATTCCAACGCTCTCATCAACCCACCAGTTAAGTGCATACTCGTGGTCTCCATATAATTTTTTATTATCTAATTCGAGTTCTTCAACACAATTGGCTCCCATTTCTCTGAGATACTCAATGAACTCTTGTTTGGATACAAGCAGTAAGTCACCCTTGTAGGCAGTTGCTCTAGTTTGTGAGAAAATTTTGTCAACGTGTGAAGTTATGTCGGAAGAACAATATATGTCATAATTATACTTTCCAGTTTCTTTGATGCCAAAACCCATACCATTGATCATCCATTCGTGAGCCGCGATTTTCTCTCCAGGACGATATAACTCGTCTAGGTGAGATAATTTCTGAGTTAGTCTGTCCTCCAATTTGTCAACAACCACATAGCGCTCCTTGGTACCATCAAGAAATGGGGCCGCAAGATACATGAAAATAATAAGATATGCTACAACAAATAATACAGCAAATAGTCTATGCCACACCCTATCAGATAAGTGGAGATCTTTTCTGAAAAGTCGATGCAAAAATCTTTTCATTAATGTTTATATTATACATAGAAAATAACACTTGACAATCACTATTTTACTCTGTAAACTATCAATATAGTGATAGAATAGGAAGGACGATATGACAAACTCGGAAGACGTCACTCAGCCCGAATCAGACACCTTAAATCTCCCAGAAGATGTGTTTACTAGACGATTTGTGACGTTGTTGATTAAACAAGTTGAGCGAGACATTGAACAATTTAAACGAATTGAAACGGAAACGGTCAGGAGCAAAACATGACTCCAGATCCTGCCCCACGTTTTGCCGTCGCTGCCATTCGTATCTCTTCGGTCAAACAAGGTCTGCAAGGTGATTCGCCAGATGATCAGAAACAACAAATCGAGCGCTTTGCCGCTGCTAGAGGCATCACCATCAAAAAGTACTTCATTTTTATGGAGTCAGCCTCTAAAGAACAACAACCAGTCCAGGAAGCCATTGATTACTGCACCAAAAGTTCTAATCACATTAGTTACTTCATCATTAAATCTATTGATCGCTTCACCCGCGGTGGCTCGTACTCATATGACCATCTTAAACGTCAGCTAGTTGCTCACAATGTCACCTTGTTAGATATTTATGGCATTATCAGCTCTCAGGAAGTTAACACTTTGGAGCATCTGGATGTAGAGTATGACTGGAGTGTATACAGTCCAACCAAAAAGGCTGAAATATTGGAAGCAGAACGAGCTAAAGATGAAATGCGCGACATCATGACGCGCATGATTGGGGCCGAGATTCGTTATGTGCGCATGGGTTACCGCGTCAGACGAGCGCCCTTCGGTTACGCCAATGAGAAAGTCGATTCCCCTCACGGCAAACGAGTGGTGCTAGTACCATTTGAGGAAGAAGCCTACTGGATACGTAAAATGTATCAGTATCGATTGGAAGGAGTCCTGAGTGACACTGACATTGTCAACGCTCTCAACAAACAAGGGTTTAAAACTCGCGTCTTTCACCGTCGGAATCAAACTGATCGTACCAAAATCATCGGCAAGCGTGGCGGTAATCCTCTCAAAATTAAGCAACTATGGCGCTACTTAAGTAGTCCCATTTATGCGGGTGTTAATTTAGAAAAATGGACAAACCAACATCCCATTAAAGGTAATTTTCAAGGCCTAGTTAGTATTGAAGAGTTTAATAAAGCCAACCGGGGCAAGATAATTATTCATCAGCAAGCTGGGAAACTTGTCATTCAGAAAGAACGTGCTCCAGATTACCTAGTACATAAGAAAATGATTAATCCTAATTTCCCTTATAAGAAGTATGTACTCTGTCCAGAGTGTCAAAAGCCCCTCTTTGGCAGTGCCTCTCGTGGCAAATCGGGCAAGTACTACCCCGCCTATCACTGTCATGCCCGTGGTCACTACTTCCGTGTTCCTTCACCTGAATTCATGGATACTATCGGAAAGTTTGTCAAACAACTTAGGTTTAGTGATGAACAGATATCAAAGTTGAAACAGTCGGCCTTGAGTCTTTGGCATGAGCATCACAGTCACATGGAGAAAGAGAACGCTCGGATTGACCAAAAGATTGCTGACCTTCGTTCACAAGCTAACCTAGTTGCTGAAAAGATCAGATATTTGAATTCAGAGATCTCCATGCGATATGTTGAGAAAGAATTAATTGATATAGAAGCTGAAATTACCAAGCTTGAAAGCGCTAAGAAAAAATCACTGCCCACTGATCAGGTCGATATGGAAAAAGTGATGGAAATCATTGGATTTTATTTGGAACACCTAGATAATTTATTGCTAAATCAATCAAAACCACTTAGAAGTGCTGAGTACTTTAGCCTTCTTTTTCAAGTACCACCTACCTATGATGATTTAGTGTTTGGAACACCCAAATTAGTCCCATTTATCGAACTAAAAGATGGGGTTGCTACCCCTTCAATACCTATTGGTGACCCCATGGGGAATCGAACCCCAGTTATCGGGATGAGAACCCGATGTCCTAACCGCTAGACGATGGGGCCGCGGTGAACTAAAAATATTATATCAGGGAATAAAAGACATCTCTCGACTAATTTGCTTTTGATTCTTTGGCTGGGACAAGGTAGAAACGAATGTCTCCTTTTTCTTCGGAAATTTTCCATCCTGGCAACTTAAAGTAAGTAGAAATAACCCTTGTGCCGGGTTTGAGCTCGCGCGCCAGCTTGCGCGCGAGCCTGCCCATCATGTAACTAATGCCATATACCACTACGACCGAGTAGGGAGATAAATCATGCTGCCAAAAATCTCCCAAAATAATCTTGGCTTGGGGAGGAGTGAGTTTGTGCTGAGCTAGTGCGCGGCGCGCGCGACAGTAGTATATCGGATTTATCTCGATTCCAGTAGCGCGCGCTCCAGTTTTAGCTGCAGCCACCACAATCCTACCATCACCAGCGCCAAGATCAATTAGGTGGTCACTTTGCTTGAGTTTAGCCAGGAACAAGATGTTATTCAGACGTTCTTTGTCAGTGGCGGCGTAAAAGGGACCCATGAAAAAACCCATGGTCATTAGTGAAAAAAACATCTGAACAACAATTATCAAGATAAAAACAAAGAAAAACAGCGCGAAGGCAACCAGCAATAACGTCATTATCAATCAATATAGTATAGAATACATGCTAATTCAATGAGAAAACTCTCGGTAATAGTTGTTATGTCTGCCCTAGTCTTTTTTGCAACTGGATTGGGAAGCGGGCTGCTTATTGCTCAAAAATTACAGCAAACTCAGGGTAGTTCATTTAGCCTACTTTCTCCTTTAATTTCCGATCAACTCAAAATGCCAGATTATGAACAGTATTCCCTGACTAATTTAGTCGATTACCCATACCAAGCAAATAAGCTAGAAGTGATTGAAGTGATTGATCAGACTGAGAAATATAATGAGTATCAGTTTACTTTTACCACCATGGACAAAACCATGAGTGGGTTAATGACTTTGCCTAACGATCTACAAATAAATGAAAGACCAAAAGTGGTAATTTTGCTGCGCGGCTGGGCACCGGCCGAAACATATTATTCCGGCCAAGGTACCAGCCCAGCCGCGCGTATTCTAGCTGCTAATGGCTACGTTACGCTGGCTCCAGACTTTTTTGGCTACGCCAAAAGTGATCCTGAACCCACAGATACCTGGGAAGCACGGTTTATCAAACCGATCAATGTGATTGAGCTAATGAGCTCCGTCGAAAAATTTGGACTACCAATTCCTGCAACTGAAAGCGCCGAAGACGAGCAGATTGCCGCTACGGATAGCTTGCCTCCATCGCAACTATATTTTTGGGCCCACAGCAATGGCGGACAGATTGCGCTGTCGGTCTTGGAAATTCTCTCTCGGCCAATTCCCACTACCCTTTGGGCACCAGTCACGGCCCCATTTCCATACTCTATCTTGTTTTATGGTGACGTGCTGGAAGATGAAGGCAAAGAACAACGCAGTTGGCTAGCCATGTTTGAACGTAATCATGACCCACGTCAGTACTCAATTACTCAACATCTTGACCGATTGCGGGGATATTTTCAACTTCACCATGGCACTGCCGATGAGGCGGCTTTGAAAACATGGAGTGATGAGTTCAACGACAAAATAATTGCTGAAAATAAACGACGAACTAAAGTTTTCGACGAAGAAAAAGATGTTGAAGAAAAGGTGGAAGAGATTAAAGAAGATGAATTAATTAACCTTGAGTATTTTGTCTATCCAGGAGCCGACCACAATTTGAGACCAATTGAAAACTGGAATTTGGCCATAGAGCGCGATTTGAAATTTTTCGCGGCTAATCCTCCGACAGAGTTGCCTTAAGTGCTTCAGGTTTTGCATCTTTTCTATGAGCTAAAGCCACTTGGCCAGTTTCTTGGACTTTGTGGATGCGTTTTTGGAGTTGTGTGGCGCGAGTAGTGCCCAACTCGCGCCAACTAGTATGAAGTGTCTCCACCGCTCGACCCATTTTTTCAACTGACAGCCGGTACTTCTCCCATTCTCCCAAGAATCCATCAATTTGATCAAGCACAGAGCGCAAGGTATCTCCCAGTAAAAAGTTGCGATAGCTCTCGATAATTGTCCTGGCTACAATCAAAAATGTAAACGGGGAAGTAATCAGCACCCGCTTGGCCAAAGCATAATCTACTAGGTCTGGCAGTTTTTGATTAAGAAAAGAAAAAACTGCCTCATTGGGGACAAACAGGACCACGTAATCCAGGGTGCCTTCGCTGGGCATAATGTACGTAGCTACTTTTTCAATATGTTTTTTTACATCAGCAGTGAACTGTTTAAGCAAATTTTTCTTGACAGTCACATCGTCACTTGCCGCCCATTGTTGCAGCGCCGCAAAAGGAAACTTAACGTCCACTGGGACAACTCGATGGTCGGGTAAAAGCAGTTTGACATCTGGACGCTGGTCAGTGCTACCAATATTCTTTTGAATCTGGTAATGAACTCCTTCAAGTAAACCGTTGGCTTGGAGCAAATCTTCAATAATCCGTTCGCCCCAGCTGCCGCGCGCTTGATTGCTACTCAGCGCGCGCGCCAAATCTTCTGTGTGTCCCCGCAACTCTTCTGTCACTCGCTGGTGAGATTCAATCTGTTTGACCAAGCTACCAAACTGCTCGGCTCGATCTTTTTCTAAAACCTTCAATTCTTGCTGGCGTTTATCCATGACTGTTTCCACATCTCGCACTAACTTGGACAGTTGCTGGTGTTTGGTCTCCAACTCCACGCGGATGGCAGAAGTTTCTGATGCCAAAAGCTGACGCGAGTGTTCAGTAATTTTATTGGCACTAGCACCAAAAATTCGATCAACTAACTCTTCAACTTGGCCTTTACTGTTGAGTTGCAGACGGCGTAAAAAACTAACCAGCACCACTAACACCACCAAAAATAAGATGATTAGCACAACCAATAAAATTTCAACATTGTTCATATAATTTGACCTCAATCATTATGGCATAACTTTGTTATACAATCATCTTAATGATCCAATTTGGTCAACCCAAAAAAATACATAAAGCACCCCTCTTGCTCTTTCACCGATCATCGAGACTTTCTGGTAAATCGAAGCGAGTGAAACTTGAGACAAGATTAAAAGCTGACGTTAACTTAAAAAGAAATAATCCAAAAGGAAGCACTCCGCCTTGGACCTTTTACTGGTTTGAGGCGGGTATATGCTATCTCATAATTTTTTTAATTTTGCGCTTCGTTTATCCCGATCGCTTAGCGAATTTCATCATCGACGGCGGCTACCTGCCATTACATTTACTTTTTTTCTTGGGCAACCTGTCGCTGATGGTTGCCCTTTTCCAATCTTGGTTACTAGCAATTCTGTTTAGCTTTGGTGTTGAAACCCTGCTGTTTTTCAAATTGCAGCAGATACAGCTAGAGTGGAGTGTTATCTTAACAATTATGCTGCCCTGGCTAATTTTTTTAAGTTTCAGCCTGTATAATAATCACCGCCGTGCAATCTAAGTACTATATTACTACCACCCTACCCTACGTGAACGCCGAGCCTCATATTGGTTTTGGCTTGGAAATTGTTACTGCTGACGTTCTAGCTCGGTTTCATCGTTTGGTCGGAGACGAAGTGATCTTCAATACTGGCAGCGACGAACATGGACAAAAAATTTGGCAAAAGGCGGTGGAACAAGGCATTTCTCCGCAAGAGTATGTCGATCAAGCCGTGACTCAGTTTCAAGCACTCAAAGATGATCTTAACCTAAGTTACACTCACTTCATTCGCACCAGCGATGAACACCACATTCGGGCGGCTCAATCCTTATGGCAGCTCTGTGAAAAGAACGGTGATATCTACAAAGCCCAGTACCAAATTCAGTACTGCGTCGGTTGTGAACTAACTAAACTTGAATCTGAACTAGTCGATCATCGCTGTCCCCTTCACCCCACCCTGGAGCTAGAAACCAGAAACGAAGAAAATTACTTTTTTCGCTTTTCTAAATACCAGAAACCATTGCTCAAGTATTACCAAAGCCACCCAGAATTTATCAAACCAGAACATAAACTCAATGAAATTACTGCTTTCGTCAGCGCGGGGCTCCAGGACTTTAGTATTTCGCGGCTTAAAACTAACATGCCTTGGGGCGTACCTGTGCCAAACGACAATCAACACGTGATGTATGTCTGGTTTGACGCTCTCGTCAACTATATCAGTACTCTGGGTTGGCCCAAACAACTTGCAAACTTCAAACAGTTTTGGCCTGGTACACAAATTGCCGGTAAGGACAATTTGCGTCAACAAGCTGCGATGTGGCAAGCCATGCTGCTCTCAGCTGGTCTACCCATGAGTGAGCAAATCTTGATCAACGGCTTCATCAGTATCGGTGGTCAAAAAATGAGCAAATCCCTCGGTAACGTCATCTCACCCAGGCAACTAATCGAGCGTTACGGTGTCGATGGCACTCGCTGGATTCTGATTAGCCTCGGACCAATTGGTAATGATATCGATTTGAGCTGGCAGCAGTTGGATCAAATTTTCCAATCCGAGCTAGCCAATGGTCTAGGCAATCTCACTTCACGCATCACAAAGTTAGCTGAGAAAATCCAGCTGTCGGGAGTTGAGCTGGATCCAGCTTCAACTCCCGACCCACAATATACAAAATTAATGGAAAGTTCAGACGTTTCTGCAACACTCGCATTAATCAAAAACTGGACTGCCCAAACCGACCAATTTTTGAGCCAAAACAAACCTTGGTTACTAGCCGGCCCAGAGCAGCGTCGCATTATTTTAGACTCGGTCACCATGCTTTACAAAATTGTCTATCATGCTCAAATAATTATTCCTGAAACCGCCCAAATAATTTTGTCCAACTTGACTAGTGCCCAGATTCAAGCAACTCTCCCTCTTTTTCCCAGAATTAACACCACGGAGGGAACGAGCAGTTTATGAAAAATCCCATTCGCACTTATTTTTTACGTCACCCAGTACGAACTCAACGTTTTTTGGAAATTTTACCTGGAGTTTTTTCTTGGTCGTTAATCTTGTTCCCAATCTGGGGTTCGCTAATCGTGCCCAACTGGGTAGCTTATTACGTCATCGGTTTCGCTGTTTATTGGGTTTATCGGTCTTTCACCCTAGCAATCCTGGCTTTCTCGGCTCACTTCACGATCAAGGCCAGCAAAGCATTTGACTGGCTCAAAGACTTGGAACGATTATATCCAGATCGGTGGCGCAAAATTCATCACTTAGTTATTATTCCCACTTATCAGGAGCCAATTCATACTCTTAAAGATACTCTGCAAAGTTTGCTCGAACAGACCTATCCCAAAGAGAATCTGCACATCATGCTTTCTTTTGAAAAAAGAGAGGGTGAGGCAGGCACAAATAAGGCTAAACTCTTAAAAAAAGAGTTCGGTCGGAAGTTTGGCAATATTTGGGTGACCTATCATCCCGATATTGCTGGCGAAGTAAAAGGTAAATCAGCGAATACCTGTTGGGGAGCTAAACAAGCCAAAAAATTCTTGGTTGACGACCAAAAAATTCCAATTGAAAACGTCACAATCACCAGTGAAGATGCCGACGCCAAGTTTCACCGCTCTTATTTTGCTAACGTTACTTTCGAGTTTCTTCGCAGCAAAACTCCTCACAATCATATTTGGCAGGGCGCAGTCGTTTTTTATAATAATATCTGGCGCGTTCCCGCTCCGATTCGCGTTTTGGCTTCAGTCTTCTCGGTCACGCAAATGTATATTCTCAAACGCGCTGATCGATTAATCAATTTTTCGAGTTACACCACTTCTCTCAAACACGTGGACGCTATCGGTTATTGGGATACAGATGTCATTCCAGAAGATTATCGTCTGTTCTTTAAATCCTACTTTGCCACTTCTGGAAAGTTTAGTGTCAAGCCAATTTTTCTCCCAGTTTACGCTGATGCCGCTGAATCAAGTACTTGGTGGAAAACTTTTGTTAATCAATATGAGCAACTCAAGCGCTGGGCCTGGGGAGTGAGCGACGATGCTTATATTATTCGTCAATACATCATAGCTGAAAACATCCCTTTTTGGGAAAAAACAATTCGAGTAATTAAAACAATTGAGGATCACTTCCTCTGGCCGGTTAATTGGTTTGCAATTACTATTGCCGCGTTTTTCCCACCCCTACTCAATGAGGATTTCAATCGTTCGATATTGGGCAAAACCTTACCCCAAGCTACGTCAACACTTTTGACCATCTCACTAGTTTCGATGATTGTCATCTTTATCATCGATGCCCTCAACCGACCTCCTCGACCTCAGTCGAGAAAAATCCTGTCGGTCATCCTCCAACCACTTGAATTTTTGCTTCTACCAGTTGTCGGTTTCTTTTTCTCTGCCTTGCCAGGAATTGACGCCCACACTAGATTGATGCTAGGAAAATATATCGAGTATCGCGTCACCGAAAAAGTCTGATACTCAATACTCACTTTGACAAACTAGGGAAAAATCTAGTAATCTACTCACAGCTACTTTGTAAATACCAAAACATGTCAAACACCCTTAAACAATTGTGGCTCAAAATAGATAATAAAAGCGAAAAATTTCGTGTCCTCTCTTTTTTATTGTTGTTTGCCTTAATCTTGCGTCTTCCCAGTTTTTTTGAGCCGTACTGGTATGGCGATGAAGCTATTTATTTGACAATCGGCAACGCCCTTAATCAAGGCAAGGTACTTTATCGGGACATCGTCGATCACAAAACACCAGTAATTTATTACTTGGCCAGAGTGGGCTCACAACTCAATTTTCGCTTACTCTTGACTTGTTGGATGCTGGTGAGCTACGGGCTGTACTACGCGGTTGTTTCACGGCTACTTAAACACAGAGTCCTTACTTATACAGCAACGTTGGTATTTATCGTCATTACCACTATCCCACTTCTCGAAGGATTGATTCCCAATGGCGAACTGTTTGTCCTAGGTTTTGTGTTAGCAAGTTTTTATGTTCTAAGTAAAACTCTGTTGTGGCGTAAGTTTTTTTCTGCCGATCAAACATCTCTTGCTGACACAAAACCTAATAATAATCAGCTGCTGTTTATTAGCGGCTCCCTGATGGGAGCCGCGATCCTGACCAAGGTCCCAGCTATTTTTGATGCAGCTGCAGTGGGTTTAATCGGCTGGTTTGCTTTGTTTAATAAAACTAAATGGTCAAAGTTTTCACAACCTAAATTCTATCGAGCAATAATTCAACAGTTTTTTGCCACACTCCTTTCGTTCCGCTGGTGGCTAGCTGGACTGTTGATCATTCTATTACTTTCAGTTCTGTACTTTATGTTCAAAGGAGCTGAAACAGAATATTTACAATATGGTCTCCTCTATAATTTCCACTACACCGGCACCTGGATTCCTGAGTCTTCAACTTGGTTTGCTCCAATTTGGCTACCGCTTATTGGAAAGTTCGCAGTTGCAGCAATCTTTATTTTTGGCTTGAGCTTTACTAAAGCTATTCTCTCACCAGTAACTCGCTGGAGTGCAGCCTGGACCATGCTGTCTTTGGTTGCTGTCACACTTTCCAACCGCCCATACCCGCACTATCTCATCCAGCTGGTTTTACCGGCCAGTATTTTAATTTTTAGCATCATTGCTTCACTCAGCACTCGCTCAATAAATATAACAAAAAAAACTTGGCATCTATCGATTTTTACTTTGCTATTGTTAATCTTTTTGCTGATCAATCAGTTGTTGAATTTTTGGGGATATGAAAGTTTCACTTACTATCGAAATTTTTATCGTTTTGCCACAGGCAAAATTGAAAGTTCAGCATACTTTAACCAGTTTAATCCATTAGTCAAAGACAACCTGCAGGTAGCGTCGATGATTGAACTATCTGGAAAGAATGAAGTTTACATTTGGGGAACCAATCCGATGCTATATGCCCAAACTCAAACATCTCCGCCCGATCAATTTATCGTGCTTTTTCATGTTCTTGATCTAAACCGACTTGATCAAAGTATAGCGAACGTCTTCAGGGCGGAGCCTGAGTTCATTGTCGTAATGAAAGACGCAGAGGCTCCGCCCGAATCATTTAAGCGCTTTGTCCACCAGAAATATCAACCTAAGTATCAATCCGAGTATTTAAGTCTGTGGCAACAAATAAAATGAAAAAATTTCCTAGTTTACTACAGATATTTCATCCCAAACTCCGCCCCCCAATTTACTTAGGTTTATTCTTGACATTACTCATCGCGCTACTCTGTGGCAACTACATAATTTTTGCTCAACCAGAGCTACCAATTTTTTATACTTTGGCTGAACCAGAAAATATCCTCCAACCCAAAATTTGGCTGATTCTCTTACCAGCTCTCTCGATGGTAATTAGTCTAATTACCATGGCCATAGTACACCTGATGTCTTCGCTTGAAAGCTCCCTACTCAGGCTTTATGCCTGGGCAAGTCTAGCCTCTCAAATTGTGCTGTTAATGAGTGCTGTAAGGATTATTCTGATCACTTAATCAATACTTGAATATGATCGCCTTCATTACCGCTGCTTTGCTGACCTTCTTCATCACACCTATGATTATCTGGCTCTACCGTCGCCTCAACTGGTTGGACGATCCTGCCAAAACTAAACATGTCAAGGTCATCCACACCCAGCCCATTCCTCGTGGCGGCGGCATCAGTATTTTTTTGTCCATACTAATCGCATGCGCAATGTTTCTCGATTTTGATAAGTACTTAATTGCAATCATGCTAGCCAGTCTGATCACCATAGCTGTGGGTGTTTGGGACGACGTCAAAAACATCAGTCCTTGGATTAGACTGGCCAGCAATATCTTGGCCGCTCTAATTGTAGTCGCGGCCGGAATCGGGATTGCTTATGTTTCCAACCCATTTGGAGCGGGGGTCGTCCACCTCGATCAACCACAACTGCGAATATTCATTTTTAATCAGTGGCGAAGTATTTGGATCTTGGCAGATTTTCTGGCATTGATATTTATTGTCTGGAACATGAATATCATTAACTGGTCTTCAGGAATTCCCGGTCAGATGTCCGGCTTAGTAGTAATCTCCAGCTGCTTTATTGGCTTGCTTTCAACTAAATTTATCGATGATCCCACCCAATTTAGTACGATTATTCTCTGCTTTATTGTGGCCGGAGCATATGCCGGCTATTTATTTTGGAACTGGCAACCGCAAAAAAGCATGCCTGGATACGGTGGCAGCAGTTTAGCTGGCCTACTCTTATCTGTCCTGGCAATTTTGTCTGGGGCCAAGGTAGCCACCATGTTGATGGTATTAGCTGTACCCACCGCCGACGCCGTTTTTACAATCCTACGTCGTCTACGTGCCAAGAAATCACCGTTCTTTGGTGATCGAGGTCACATGCATCACAAATTAATCGATGTCCTGGGATGGTCTCAAACTCAAACCGCGGTTTTTTATTGGTTAAGTAGTTTTGGATTGGGCATGCTCTCTCTGTATTTGAATACTTGGCAAAAATTAGGTACAATCGCTCTAGTTTTTGGCTTAGTTTTTGCTTTTATGATTTGGGCGAAAATTAATGCACTCAGCATATACAAGCGATGAAACACAATACCCTTCTCATGACTGCCTATTACCTACTCAAATCAATGCGACCCAGGCAGTGGGTAAAAAATGTTTCGCTTTATGCTGCATTGGTTTTTTCAGGTTTCTTTTTTTATGTTCCGGCCAATGGTTGGCCGTACGCAGCCACAGTTACTTGGGCCGTGTTGACCTTTTGCGCTCTGACTTCCAGTATCTATTTAATTAACGATCTGGTGGATCGCCAAGCCGATCGTTCCCACCCCTTCAAAAGCAAAAGGCCAATCGCTTCTGGAAAAATATCTCCGCAACTAGCTATGTTTGTGGCCATACTAGGATTGATTGCAACTTTTCTCATTTCTTGGAACTTGGGCTGGTTTTTCCAACTGCTGGTTTGGGCATATTTCTTACTCCAAATTGTTTATGCTTTTTATTTGAAAAACCAGCCAATTTTTGACGTAGTTTCAATCGCCGCGGGTTTTGTAATTCGGGTTTACGCTGGTGCGGTGGTGGTAAATCTTCACACCAGCGTCTGGTTTTTATTGACCATCATTTCTGCCTCACTGTTTTTGGCTGTCGCCAAAAGGCAAAGTGAAAGGACATTATTAACTAATTCGGCAGAATCACTTGGCCAAACCCGGAAAATTCTGACTAAGTACAGTCAGCGCCTGCTCGATCAATATACCAGCATGTTTGCGACAGCCACTTGGATTAGTTACGCCCTTTTTGCTTTTCAACACGAGATCAGTCGTGACAACTTGCTCTTCGGTTCTGCTTACAGCCTTCTTCCTCGCTCCCTTCATTCTTATAAATTACTGATGCTTTCATTACCTTTCGTCATATTTGGAGTAATGAGGTATTTACACTTAGTCTATGAAAACAACCGGGGTGAGTCTCCTGACCAAGTATTGTTCAATGATAAAACCATGCTGGTGACAGCGATTAGTTACCTGGCTGTGATTATGATCGTAATTTACGGCATCCAGTAGCTTTTAAACAAGAGTATTAAGGAAATTATGTTTAGTGATTTAGTTAACGTAGTTTTGAGTTGGATTCTATTTTCTTCGCTGGCCCTACTTAGTCTTCCAATCCTCAATCTTCTTCTCCACAAGCATGCCCCAGACATGGGCTGGGCTTGGGGTCGGGTGTTTGGTTGGTTAATGATCAGTGTACCCATATGGATCTTGGCTCATTTTGGTATACCAATTAATACCACCGCAGGTGTTTGGATCTTGTTCCTCGGATTATTACTTATTAGTGCTAGATTATTTCAGCTGCATCAAGCTGAAATTTTAAATAACTGGATCAAAGCTAAACCATTAATCATTACTGAAGAGATTTTGTTTGCCGTTGGCTTACTTTTTCTCTGCTTGGTGCGTGGTTATCAACCTGACATCAATGGTTTGGAAAAATTTATGGATGCTGGTTTGATGGTGTCATATCTTAACTCACCCACCCTGCCGATTCCTGATATGTGGCTATCTGGCTTTAGCTTCAATTACTACACCTTTGGTCACTTCATGGGAGCAATCGCCAGTCAAGTTATTCGACAAGATATTGCTTTAAGTTATAACATTATGCTCGGCATTATCATGGGTTTGACCCTCCAACAAAGCTTTGGCATCCTCGCCTGGTTGTTAAAAAAGATAAACAATATGCGCACCGTCGTTTTGGCTGGCGTGGTCGGTTCGCTGCTGGTCACGGTGGGCGGCAACACTCAACACGTCTGGTTCTTTTTGAAAAATGGCTCGTTTAAGGGTTACTGGTATCCCGATGCGACTCGATTTATCCCCAATACCATTCATGAGTTTCCTTCATACAGCTTCATTGTCTCTGATCTCCACGCTCATGTATGGAGCATGGTGCTGGTTTTGCTGCTTATTCCCCTAATCTTTGCTTGGGGGGAGGCGGTTACGGCTCACTTCCAAGTAAAAAAGATTAGCGAGCAAAAACACGTGCTGTTACTGGCAACAATTATTGGTTCATTGATTGGTTTAATTGCTTCAACTAGTACTTGGGATACGATGATTTATGGACCACTGCTTGGAATCGTCGGAGCGCTGCAATTAATTAAAACTAAGGGGAAAGCGCTCAAAGTCCTCATTAATTCCGCTGTACTGGTGATTTTGAGCGCCCTAATTTTCGCAAGTCCTTGGCTACTTAACTTTGAATCAATCTCCGAAGGAGTACGGGCAGTCAAAGAAAGATCAGAAATCTGGCGATTCTTGGCGCTGTGGATCGGTTTACTTACCTGCTCAATCGCTGCATTTGTGATTGCCTTGCGCCGGTTCATTAAAACAAATGAACCAAGTAACTGGCAAGTTATTGGATTAACCCTACTGGCTTGGACACTATTAATTGTCCCAGAGATTATCTTTTTCAAAGACATTTATCCCGGTCATCCCAGAGCCAATACCATGTTCAAACTGACATTCCAAGCTTTTATTCTGATGCAGCTGCTGACCGGCTGGCTCTTGGCTCAAGTAATTGAATTAAGTAAGCGAGTCAATCTCGAAAGTTCCTTCGCCAAACGCATCCAACTGCTTTCACCGCTTATTATTCTTTCCCTTTACACCATGGCTGTCCTCAGTTATCCGTATTTCGGCTATCGAGATTATTACGGTCTTAAAGTATACAAGGGACTTGACGGGCTCAAGTGGTTAGAAACGTTACACCCCAATGACTTTGCGGCAATGGAGTGGCTAAATAAAACTGTTCCAGCAAACAGCGTGGTGCTGGAAGCAGTGGGTGAAAGCTATACTACTTACTCTCGCGTCTCGGCATTTACCAAAGTCAATACTGTCTTAGGTTGGCCAGTCCACGAGTGGCTGTGGCGCGGTAGTTTCGACATTCCTGGTAAACGGGTCGAAGAAGTGAAAAATATCTATAACTTGCCTCTGTCGGCAGAGTCGCTGCAAAAATTGCGCGAGTATCAGGTCGAGTATATCTTCATCGGCGATAAAGAACGAGAGGCATATCCCGAACTTAGCTTGGTAGAGTTAAAATCACTCGGACCGGTGGTGTTTCAAGCAGGGGAAACCATCATTATTGAGTTGGGCGGAATAAAGCCAGCCACTCAACCTCCATCTCAAGATTCCGGCCTGATCGAGTTTAGATGACAATTATTACCAAAATCACCCAGGTTGCTCAAAAATATTTTTGGTTGCTGGTGTTATTCATATTTGGGGCCAACCTCTTGGTAAGAGTATCCCAGATATCGCACCCCAATCAATATATATTTGATGAAGATATGCACGCGTTTACGGCAGGGCTGATGGCGCGCGGTGACCCGCGCGCCTATGAGTGGTGGCATCCACCGTTGATTAGCGAACAAAACCAATATACTTATCGTGCTCCAGCAATTGAGTGGCTCCACCCACCGCTGGCAAAGCTGCTGCAAGCAACAAGCATTAATATGTTGGGTGACAATCCATTTGGTTGGCGCCTACCGTCAGCACTGGCAGGCGCTTTATTAGCGATGTTTGTTTCAGTTTTTACATTGAAATTAACACGAAATCGATTTATTGCGCTGTTGGCCGGACTGATTACAACAATTGAGCCGCTGCTGATTGCTCAATCGCGAATCGCTTCTCCAGACATTTTTTTGGCTGTATTTACATTGCTCACGATTTGGCTTTACTGGTTGTGGATGATGCAGCGCCGGCCGACACTGTTAATTATGACTGGAGTAGCGTTTGGCTTGGCTCTAGCAACTAAGTGGTCGGCGCTGTTTATTTTGCCTGGATTAGCTGCTTTCACTTGGTTTTACCAGACAGGTAACAACACTCGAGTGAGGCTAATTCATAAATTCCGCCAACTTTTTTTAAGTACCTTTGCCATTATCTTTATGGGCCTAGGTGTATATATATTTAGCTTCACTCAAGCAATTATTCAGGGAAAAACCGCCTTTGACCTGATTGAGCTTCACTATCAAGGGCTCAACTACCAAGTTCGAGCTGAGTTCGAGCACCCATATGCCAGCCGACCCCTGCAATGGCTAATCGGTCAAGTGCCAGTTGTTTATTACTATCAACAAAGCGGAGAACAGTTGACAAAAATCGTAGCGCAACCGATTGCTGTACTAATAATTATGGGCGTTGCGGGTGTGGCTTATTCATTGGTAAACATAAACAAACTAAAACCGAGAAGAGCAAGGAAGAATAAAGGCTCACTTACAACCCGCAACGCTCAACTTCTTTTAGCGTGTGTGATCATTTCATATTGGTTGCCGTGGTTTTTCATCCCACGGCCACTGTTTATTTATCAACTAACGCCAGTCATACCACTGCTGCTGATTGTTATCGCACTGATCCCATCGCAACGGGTGTCACCCCACACTTCGACTCGCTCAGTATGATAATGAAGAATCCCCTAGCTCAAAAATGATAATCCGCGGATCTCGGTCATTACCTCGCGGATTAATTTCTTTAGCTCCTCAACTTCTTCTTGCGGTAAATCAAAGGTGTGGCGGGCAATCTTGCCCGCCTCATTGGGCTGGACAAACTCAAACTCGCCCAAGCTGACCTCGGGCTCAAACGCAGGTGAGAGCTGAGCCAACAGTTTGTAAAATAATAGCTGGCGTTTGTACACCCCACGGATAGATTCGGGCAGAGCCAGCTCACGCTCAGAATAATCAGTGGTACTCACCAAACCTAAAATCTTGCGCGCTGACTGATGCCGTCCGGTTTTGTAATCGATCACTTTCACTTGAGTTTTGTCCTGATTAATCCAATCTACCCGATCAACCCGGCCGGTCAAGTGTAAATCATTCAAATAGGTTGGGTGTTCGCCATAACCAAAACTCAACTCAAATCCCAACGCCTGTGGTGGCTGATCTGGCAGCTGGGAGTAGTATTGTTTGAGCGCTTCGTGACCTTGTAGCTGCCGGCGTTGGCGTTCTTCGGGGGTCAATACTTCTTTTTCTAGAGCACTATTAAACTCTTTTTGAATCTGCACCAGTGCCGGCGGTTTTCCTTCAGTTGCATAGAACCGGTAAAGCTTTTCTAGACCTGCGTGGAAGGCAGTACCGTAGGCCATAAACGCCTCTTTGGCTCTTGGTACCCGGAGTAACACGTCTAGCAGAAACTGCTGCGGATCACGTAAATATTTATTCAGCGACGAGATCGAGAGCGAAAAGTTTTTGACCAAGTGATTCAAGTAAGCTTTCTCGTCGTTTGACCAGCGATGAGTTCCCAGTGGCGCACTCGGCGCTGAAGTAACCGATGAGAGTAATGTGGCTAACTGAGTTTCAATGTTAGGCAACAACTCTTCAGCCGAGTGTTGATGAATGGTAAAACTTGTCTTGGAGTCTGATCTAGTAGCTGAAACAGCTGTAAGCAGTTCGGAAACGAATTGACTCATTACCGCGTCTTTAGAGTAGTTGTTATTACTCAAAGTGCTGGGATAACAAAGCCAGGATTGTTTGGCTGTCCGAGTCAAACCGACATAAAATAATCGTCGTTCATCGGCATTTTCATCTTTTTTAGTTGGTAAAGAAAATTGGAGTAGACTACTGGGTAAAATTAAGCCATTTTGACGGCGCCTGTTACCCCAGCGCCCATCGACCAAACCCGTGATAAACACATACTGCCACTCTCTTCCCTTAGCTTTGTGGACAGTACTCAAGCTAATCGCATTTTCTTTGACGTTCAAATCTTCAACCGACAAACTCAGACCGTGTCTTTCAATCGAGTTGAAAAACTCAACCAACTCAGCTACTCGCGCGTTTGGCTTGCTCCCTGCCATGGTTTTGATGGAGCTAAAAACACTGTTGAGAGCGATCAACAGCTCGACTTTGTTGTCTTGCGCTAAAATCCAATTGAGAAAACCCAATTGATTAATCAAATATGTAAACCACTCCGGCAGTGTCAGGTTAAAGTCTTCCCGCCCAATCACTAAAAGTTGATCAATAAATTGGTGCACCGGCTCTAGGTCAAATGGAGTGAGGGCATAACGATTGTTGGCGTTGCTAACAGACGAACTGGGTTTGGTTTCTAAATACTCCATGATGCTCATTTTTTTCAACCCGGCTTGCCGCCCCAGTTTCATCACCACTAGCGACGACAATCCTGACCAAGGATAGGCCATGACTTCAAACAATTGATCGGTGGGTTCACCTTGACGCAGAGCGTAAATTGTTTTAATCAGAGTTAAAAGTTGCTGGATGGGCGGGAGCGCCAGCGCGCTCCCGCCCGCTGACAGTTCATAATTAATCTGAAACTTATCCAACACCCCAGCTATGTTCAATAGTTCTTGATTTGTCCGTGTCAGAACCGCAATCTGTTCTGGATTTACTCCAGATTTTATCAATTGCGTAATTTTTTCCGCCACCCAGAGCTGTTCACTTGGCTCTGATGCGGCGCTAACTAAATTTAAAACGTTTTCAGCCTCATTATTTTTTTTAGGATCGCTACTCGAAAGGAGTGGTTCTGTATTCAAAGTATCCATAACTGAAGTAAGAGGAGATTCCGATACTGCCTCCGTTTGATCATCACCCAGCCTAATCGATTCAAACGCGGCATGATAAATCTCACTTGGGCAACGATAACCTTGTTTCAACTCAATGATCTTGGCATTGGAAAAATTATGGACAAAACTAAACACATTTTCCAAAGACGCTCCTTGAAAACGATAAATCGCTTGGTGTGGATCACCGACGACGAATAAATTAGCCTGCTCTCCCCAATACGACACTAAGCGTTGCACTACCTGATTTTGAGCCGAGTTAGTATCTTGGTACTCATCAACTAGCACGTACTGAAATTGCTCTTGTATCTCAGTTAATAATTCTGAATCGGACTGTAACTCACTCGCCACCATCGCGATCATATCTTCAAAGTCATAACGATTTAACTTATTTAGTTCTTTGAGATACTGCCGATAAACTAAGCCTAACTCGTTTAATTTGAGCTGTCTTTTCATTTGTTTCCGCCGCTCAGTCACGCTCTTAATTTGATCTAAATCAGCGAACTCACTGGCGATACTCTGATCAAATATATCTGGTGGAATACCTTCACGCTTGAGATCAGCAATAGCTCGAATGATATCTTTAACGTAGTGCAAAGGCTGATTGATTGGGCGCAGATGCTCAAGCTGTAACGCACTAACAATACTTTCGACGATTTGGATTTTTTCTAATTCGCTCAGTGGTGTTGAGTCACGGCTGATACGAAAGTATTCTGGATACTGCAAAATTAGATCGTTACAAAATTTATGAAAAGTACTGATTCGGACTTGATACGCGGCTGGCCCGATGATCGTGGCCAGCCGCTCTTTCATATTACTTGCTGCCGAATCAGTAAACGTCAGAGCTAGAATATTACGTGGGTTTGTATCAGTTTTGACTAATATATTCGCAATCCGCGCTGTCAGTACTTGCGTTTTGCCTGTGCCTGGACCGGCGATCACCATCACCGGCCCCTCAGTCAAATCCACAGCTAGCTTTTGCTGAGAATTAAGCTGTTCATAAGCTTCTGAAAAACCGGCAATGTTTGTCTTTATGCTAATCATATCTAGAATATTACCCCAAATTATCTACTTAATTGGCACCACTTTCAATCCAATGTTATAGGCACGCACTTTCCGGAAAATTACTTTGTACAAATTGCATAGGTGATTGGTAATTTAGTGACATATGTGGTCGTTTAGTGTTGTACCAATTTAGATACCCAGCTAGTTTATCCTGAAAAGCATCTAAGTCATAGTAGATCTCATCGTTTCTGTTGATAAACTCCTCTTGGATTGTCCTGTTGAAGCGCTCAACTACGCCATTAATCTTGGGTGAGCGAGGGTAGATAAATTGGTGGGCGATGTTTTGTTCTTCTAGATACTTGTGAAACTCTTTGAAGAACTCACTACCGTTATCTGTTTGGACAACATGAATTGGGTAAGAGCACAACTTTTCAAATTCTTGAAAGGTAATCTTGGCTTGCTTACTAGAAAGTGATCTCACTTTCCTCACATGGGCAAACTTAGTGTAGATATCAATACAACACATAAAATTATGTCTGATATTATCGATGTAAATCACTACACTATCCATTTCAATATATCCTGGTTTGGTCACTTTTGGTGATCTTGCTGTCCTGTCTTGAGCAAACTTGTTTTTTCTCTTAACCTTCTTAGGTCGGTCATAAAAGAGATTCCTTCTCTTAATTACTTTTGTAATGGTTCTACAACTAATTGAGCAAATACCAAGCTCTTGAGCATATTGATCAAGAAAGATCTTGATCTTTTCTCTACCAATATTGCCGTACTGCTGTCTGAATTCACGAATAAACTGTACCAATCTCCAATCTGTGGTCATCGATCTTAGATGTTTTGGTCGTGTCTTTTTAGGGACTAGAGATAATAATGCTCTTCCAGATCCTTCATAAGACTTCCTCCAATCATAGAGAGTTGATTTACCTATCTTGAAGGCTTCAACTGTTGGTTCCCAACCATATTTGTAATAGTGCTCCAAACAATGAAGTCTAAACTTACCTGGATCTGATTTATCAAAATTAAGAGCATTTTCAAGAGTTTTCATCAACCAATCATACTGACTTTGCTGACCAAACCACTCCATTCTTCTTCTAATTCGGGTTGATCGACCTACTTTCACAGCTTACCTTTCCATTCCGGAAAGTATCGTGCCTAAAACAG
>CAZZBW010000004.1:0-58257 GCA_964653045.1 uncultured Pseudomonadales bacterium
TGAGTCACGAACTCATCTGCCACGTCTGCACCAGTGACTTTTTTCCCCATGTCCGTCAAGCACTGGGCGAGTGAGGTCATGCCCACTCCTTTAATCCCTACTAAATAAAATTGTTTTGCTTCATCGAGTAATGTCGAAATTTCAGATGCAGTTGCAGATTTGTTCATAAATAGCCCGCAAATTACTAATAATTAGCTGATAATTGGTCCTAAAACCGGCTTTTGATGCTTGAGTGCCAATTCAGCAGCTTCTGTATCGCTCCATGAGTGTTCGTCTTGGCCAAAGCACAGGCTTTTTTCGTGACCCTTGCCTAGAATTACTACAGTATCTCCTGCTTTAGCTAGGTGATTTATGGCAAAATAGATGGCCGCGCCTCGATCGGCGATCGAGAGGACTTTGTGGTGATTTTTACCGAGGTCTGACTTGAGTTGAGTAATGATTGACCAGACGTTTTCCACTCTGGGATCTTCGGCGGTAAAAATCACCAAATCAGCATGCTCGGCAGCCAGCTTTCCCATTTTTGGTCGCTTGGTGACATCACGTTGTCCAGCGGAACCGAGCACAGTGATTAATCTTCCTTTTGCGTTAGAACGTTGGGTTTTTAATGATAATAACGCCGCCTCAACAGCTTTTGGTGTATGGGCAAAATCAACGATCACTCGAATTTTACGTGAGTTGGAAATTTGTTGCATCCGTCCGCTCAGTTGTGGAAACTTTCTAATAGCCTGGGCAATGATTTTTGGGTCAATTTTAAGCTCAATTGCAATTAGAGAAGCTAGTTTGGCATTTAACTGATTGTAGGCTTGATCGAAACGGGCGCGAACCGATTGTTTAATTACTAGAGGTAAATAAGAACTGGGTGAGTAAGCAACCAGATGTTGTTTTAATACTTTTTTCAATAATGTAAATGATTGATCTTCTTGATTAATCCAGACTTTGGGTGTGTGGTGGAATAAACTGGCTTTGGCCAAGACGTACTGGCGAAAATTAAGGTGATAGTCAAAGTGTTCGTGAGAGACGTTGGTGATAGCGCCAATTTGAGGAGTCAGCCCAAAATTACGAAATTGATATGCTCCGTGTGAAGTCATCTCGATCACGAGATGAGTGCAGTCTAGATCAACCATTTTTCTTATAATTTGAAACAGCAGCTTGGGAGTGGGATTAGTCACATGTAGACCGGTTTCAATCTCATCACTACCAATTTTTGCCCCAAGAGTAGAAATTAAACCAGTCTTGATCCCCGCCTGAGTAAGGATGTGATGAATCAGGGTGCTGGTGGTTGTTTTGCCATCTGTGCCAGTAATGGCAATGATAAACAATTTTTTCTGTGGAAAGTTGGTTTGGATGATGGCTGGAACTGCTTGACCAAGGGCGGTTTTAAAAAAGTGGTAAACCCGTTTCAACCTATATAAATACAATCTCCACTGCATATCTAGAAAAGATTATAGCATCGCCAGCTTGAGAATGGGCTTAGGGAGTTTTGTCTGGTGGAATGTTTAGGAGTAAATATAGGTCCTCAGCGACAGTGTACCAGAGTGGGGCGGCCGTTTCGGCCGCCCAGGGCGAAGTAGTGGGTTCAATTAACTTGACCAGCATCAGGAACTTTGGTTGATCGACTGGGGCAAAACCGATAAAGCTGGCAATAGTTTTGGTGGAGTCGTAACCACCTGGGTTAGCAACTTGAGATGTTCCAGTTTTGCCTGCCACTGTATGATCTGGTTGATACGTCCACTTGGCCTCACCTTGGCTAGCAGCCTCAACCATCATTTTTTTCATTAAAGTGGCAGTTTCTGGTTTGATTACCTGCCTGATTGATTTAGGTTCGACCTCAATTTGGGTTTGAGAAATGGGATCATCGACATGACTCAGAATCTGCAGCTGCATCATCTCACCATTGTTGGCGATTGCTCCTACTGCTTGGGCCAGTTGAAGTGATGTAGTAAAAATACCTTGACCAAATGAGACCGTTGCTAACTCAACTGGCGCCCAAGTTTCTTTGAACGGCGTGCTGGTGTCTCCTTGGAGGTCGAGGCCAAGAGGCGAACCCACTCCAAAATTTTTTAAGTACTCGCGGAATTTTTCTGCACCTAGAGATTCAGCGATATATATCATGGCTACGTTATCAGATTTAGCCAGAGCATCGGTAACGGTGATGTTGGGAGTGTATTGATCGTTCCAAGTTTTGATTGTGAATTGGCCAAATTGGCGTGGACCGGCGCAATTGGGACAGGTGCTGTTTGGAGTGATTACTCCAGCATCGAGAGCACTGGCAACAGTCAGAAGTTTAAATGTTGAGCCAGGCTCATAGGCAGCACTTAAGCTGGGATTGCGATAAAATTCTGGATCAAATTCAAAAAAAGTCCGCGGATCAAAGTTGGGCCAACTGGCCATTCCCAGAATTTTACCGGTTGTTGGATCTGTGACGACAATCTCGCCAGCTTTTGCTCCATACTGTTCGATTCCTTGACGAAGGTGTTTTTCCAAACTGTATTGAACACTCCGCTGAATTGAAGTGGTAACATTTCTGCCGTCGAGTTGTTCAGCCTCTAGGACTGTAGCCTCTAAAGCGACACCTTTTGCGTCGGCTGTGAGGTTTTCTTCGCGGGAGCGCGGTTTCAATTCTTGGTGCATACCGCCCTCCAGCCCAAAGTAGCCCACATCTTCTCCCTGGGAGTTTTTACCCACAAATCCTACCAACTGTGCTGCTAAAGACGCTTCTGGATAATAGCGCTGAAAATATTGATCAAAACCAAGATACGGATGATTCAACGCCTCAATCGCAATTTTGGTTTCGGAGTTGATTGGTTGATAAAGACTCACCCACTTAATTTTCGGTTTGGTGAGTTTTTGTAGTAATGAGTGCTCTAGATTTTTTTGCTCCTCTCCCAAATTGGTAATGAGTTGATTGGTTTGTCCTTGAATAATCGTTTGAGCCAGGATTTGGGCGAGCGATGCCAGTTCATCTTTGGGAATTAAATGAGGTTGGGCAAATAAACGGTAAACTTCTTGGTTGGTGACCAAAGGTTGGCCGTCGGCAAAATATATTTCCCCCCGTTGGCCAGATTGTAAATAGGTACGTTGATATTGCGCTTGAGCAACCGCTTCAAGCTCAGTATGTTTGATGACTTGCCAATAAAATAATCTCATTACTATCAGGGCGAAAGAAGTCAAGATAAAACCAAGAAAAAATCGGACGCGGTGATAAATCGGTGTAATAACTTTGGTTTGAGTTCGTAAATGGCGACGCATTGCAAAAAATTAAATCATGGGGCGACAAGATTCGCAACAGCACCGGACTCAGACAAACTCAGATATATCTGCATTGGCTCATAGGCCAGAGAAGAACTGGCAGCGACTGAACGCGTCACTGATTTGTTTTGATCAATCTCAGCTTTCAATTGGCTGATTTCGTCAGCCAATTGTCGTTGTTGCTTTTCTAATACCACCGAAAGATTGCGCAAGCGAATGACTTGGGCAGATTCCCAAAGCGTCTGGCCAATGCTCCAAGTCGTCAAGCTAAACAAAAGAATATAAAAGAGCAAAAATCTCTTGCGTGGTTTAGGTTGTGAGCTTGGGGTTAGTCTGAGCATAATACTTTCAAATGAGTTCGATAGCTCTTAACTTGGTACTTCTTGAACGTGGGTTATCGGAAATTTCTTGGCTGGACGGCGTCAGTGGTTTGGGAGTCAAAAGTTTGGCCTGACCAAGCTTGGTCAGCTCTGCAAAGAAGTTTTTGACAATTTTATCTTCACCCTGATGGAACGCAAGGCATACCATTCTACCCTTAGATTCAAGTAACTCGCTGACCTTTGGTAGTGCTTGCTCGATATTATCTAGCTCACAGTTGACCGCGATCCGCAAGGCTTGAAATACCTTGGTGGCGGGATGAAGCTTACCGCGCTTGTGGCGATTTAAGTTTTCGATTAACTCAACCAACTGTTTGGTCGTTTTAATTGGGTTGGGGGCGGTCTTGATTGCTTTGGCAATTGCACCAGCTTGAGTTTCTCCCCCAGCTGATCGGAATAGATTGGTTAGTTGTTGTGCAGATAGCACTTGAATCAAATCTGCAGCTGAAACTCCGAGCTCTTGGTCCATGCGCATATCTAGTGCTGATTCGTGTTGAAAGCTGAAACCGCGATTTGGCGCCAGCAGCTGATCACTGCTGGCGCCAAAATCGAACAAAGCTCCTGAAAGCCTGGACAGGTGATTGGCTTTCATGACTTGTTCGGCGTGAATAAAGTTGGATTTAACTAAAATCAGTTGATTGTTGGCAATTGGCTGAGCTAATGCCTGGCGACCGTACTCAATTGCATCTTGATCGCAATCTAGAGCCAAAACTTTTCCACCAGCATTGAGGATAGCTTCCGTGTGACCGCCCCGACCAAAAGTAGCATCCAGATACCAATGATTTGGTTGAATGTTGAGGTTCTCGATCGTTTCCTTGAGCATGGCTGGTTGGTGAATCTTTTGCATATTTAGTTTTTGTTCTCCACAACTATTTGTTCGGCAATTTTTTCTGCATCAGGAGACAGAGTGTCAAGATGCTGGTGGTATTTAACTTGATCCCAAATCTCGATGTATTGAAAACTACCGACAATTACCACTTGTTTATCTAGTCCCGCTTGAGTAATTAAGTAATCTGGAACACTGATCCGACCCAGCGAGTCAGGCTTGACCTCTTTAGCATCATTAGTCAACAACCGGGTTAGTTCACGCTGGTTCTTGTTGGTAAAAGTTTGTGCCGCGATCAAGCTCAGGTTTTTTTCAAACTCTTTGAAAGGTAGCAAGAAAAGGCAGCCTTCAAATCCACGGGTTAGCACCCAGTTAGGCTGCTGATGACGGAATGCTTTGGGTAGGGACAACCTGCCCTTTGATTCAAGCCGGTGGTAGTATCTGCCGATAAACATATTGTAAAAAAATTATATAAGATTATTTACCACCTTTTTCCATCTATTGTCAAGTAGAAGATTAGCAGAAAGCGTAGTTTCAATACCTTTTGTCACGTAATTAATACTCAAGAGTTACTCGAGAAAAGGAAAAATCTGTAAAAAACTGAAAAAAGAGGAAAAACAAAAACTACTCAGCTGTAGCGTTAGGCACGATTGCTAAGAAAAGTTCTGCCAATTTAACTGTCGCTGTGATCGCTTTGCCATCAACTGTGCCAGGATAATACTCCCAAGCCTCACCGTCCCAGGCCGCGATCTGTAACTGACCTTCTTCGTTTGCTCTGAGAGTTAGCTCTCCTTCTCCGGAGAGCTGAGTGGAACCCTGCAGAGAGTAAATTTCTGAAACAACTTTTCCCTCTACTTCATCTGGATATCCGGGAGCATTAAAGACAATCACGTAGCGTTGCTGGGCTATACCATCGGCAGTCAGTTGAAACTTGGCATCTTTTGAAGCCACCTGGGTTTCTTTGGTATCGTTATCGAAATATCGCCAGTCTGATTTCAGCACATACTTTTCATCACCGAGAAAGCGCGTAAGTAGCGTCCCACCCTTGATGTCAGTGTGATAGGTACATGCGCCTCCGGCGCTACAGCTGCCAAACAAGATTTTCTCACTGAACGGAAGGCTGGATAGATCTAACGCCCCAAAGGCTCCTTGAAGTAAGGTACCTGCTTGGTACTCAAGTTCATACTCGCCCTCGGAGGCGGGTTTTTTGATACTTGCCAGGGTAATCTCGACATTTTTACCATCTGCTAGTGGTGTAAGGTAAACATAAGGACGTTGATCCACTGGGATGACATTGATTTCTTCGATCTGTTTCTTTTTTTTCTCTTCGGTTGGAGTTGGAGGTGCGTCTGGACGAGCTGTAATTTTGACGACAGCAACTATGCCAATAATTAACAGCAACGTTGCCGCTCCAATTGCTATACCTAGTTTTGGATTAGATTGAATTTTGGTCAAAATATTCATTTTAAGTGTTGATCTAAAAACTGAGTCAATTTTTCCAAACTAATTCGAGTTTGGGCAGCGTTATCGCGCTCACGGACAGTAATTGTATCATTATCCAACGTTTCAAAATCAATAGTCAAACAGAATGGTGTACCGATCTCGTCTTGAGACAGATAGCGCTTGCCAATATTGCCCCGATCGTCCCAGACTACGCGGTACTTTCCAAGCAAGGAATGATAAATTTGCTTGGCTTTATCGACCAATTCAGGCCTATTTTTCAATAATGGGAAAACTGCCGCAGTAATCGGTGCCAAAGATGGTTTGAAACGTAAAACAATGCGATTTTTGGCTTCATCATGCCAGTAGGCATGATGAAGCACCATTAGAAAAGCTCGACCAATGCCTAGTGCCGGTTCAATTACGTGGGGAATAAAACTGTCGCCAGTTTGGGGGTCGCGGTATTCTAAGCTGGTGCCTGAATACTGCTGGTGTTGTTTGAGATCATAATCAGTTCGGTACGCGACCCCCCACAACTCTTTAAAGCCAAAGGGAAATTGGTACTCGAGGTCATAGGTATCTAGTGAGTAATGCGAACGTTCTTGGTCAGTGTGTTGGCGCCAGCGCAGGCTTGATTCCTCAATACCTAAAGTCTGGTGGACAAACTGCCACATGGCTTCTTTCCACTCGTTGAGAAGTGTCTGCCATTCTTGAGTTTGAGGATTGAAAAAGTACTCAATTTCAGCTTGCTCTATCTCCAGAGTGCGGAATACAAACTGACCCGTGGTGACTTCGTTACGAAATGATTTGCCCATCTGTCCTACGCCAAATGGTAACTGCATTCGAGTTGAGTCTAGAATTTGTTTAAAGTTGGTAAATATACCTTGTGCGGTTTCACCCCTGAGATAAACTTTGGCTTTTTCGCCAGTGACTGCACCAATCGCGGTTTCAAACAACAGGTTGAATCCTTTGGGTGCCGACAAAGGATTGCCTTCGGGACTTACAATGCGATGTTTGGAAATCAATTGTTCCATTTCAACCAAACTCAGGTTTTCGATAATTAGGGTTTGCAAATCAGGGTTACTTAGCTGTGAAGGCAGTTGCAACCAAGTTTCTATGAGATGATCTGCCCGATAACGTTTGTGAGTAACTAAATCTTCAACTAAAGGATCGTTAAATTCTGCAACATGACCAGAAGCAATCCAGGTTTGAGGGTGTTGAATAATTTGGCTATCAATGCCAATCATGTCAGGACGCGACTCAATAAAGTGGTGCCACCATAAGTCGCGAATGTTTTTTAACAACTGGGTGCCCAAGGGACCATAATCATATGAGTTGGCTAATCCACCATAAATCTCGCTAGTGGGATAAACGAAACCGCGGCGTTTAGCTAACGACACCAGTTCGTCTAATGTGGCTGAGTGCATAAATCAAAACCTATGTTACACGAATGAGGTGTAGTCTAACAAAAAACCCCCTACTCTACCAGTGCGCAAACGGCAGCTTAAACCCGGAGAAACTCAAAACTATTCAATTTTCGTTCTGCTAATGCGCTGACATAGGCAGATATTGAAGGATATGGTGATTCTTCCGGGTCGGCAAAACCCAGCGCCATAATTATTTGACGCAGTTGGAGCTTGATTTCTTTATTCGAGTTGTGAAGCTCAGTAATGAGGCTACGAGTAAGTAAGATTTTTTGGAATAGTTGTTCGTCGAGCTCCTGCTCGACGAACAGATTGTCCAGAATTTCTAGGTATTCAGATAGTTGACGATAGGCTTTTAAATCCAGGCAGGCGTGAGTCTGACTGGCCGCTTTGGCCTCAGTTAAAAGCGGCCAGTCACTGCGGGTAAAGACCAGGTAAGCTTCCGCCACGCTGCCGGGTTCTAGTAGGGCTCTTTTATTTGACTTGAGTTTGCGCGCTCCTTTGGCTAAACAAGTGATTTTGCCAAACTCGCGGGTGAGAAGTGTCACCACTCGATCAGTTTCGCCAAAATTGTAGCGTTTGATGATGATCGCAAGAACAGTTTGGCTGCGGTGTGACATAGGTAATCTATGGATATAAATTAATTTAAAACTCAAGCTCAATCACTTTGTCGCCCATGATTTCATACTGTGATTGGTCACCGTTCAAGTCAAGAATTAGCGGAAATTTGACTACACCGCTTTGTTTCCACACCTGGAGACGGTAATAATCCTGATCAGTGTAAGGCACAGAGTATGTCAGTTTAAGCTTGGCTACAGAGTCTGGTTCGAGGGTGAAAAAGCCGTCAAACACAGTAAAACCCGCCTCATCGTAAGTACTAGGTTCTTCAATAAATCCGGTAGACTCAATTAATTTCGAGCCAGCTGGAACATATATCCTAGTCCAATCGCGCAAAGTTGAGTTGAGACAAAGCAGTCCTGCCTCTAGATTACAATTATCAGCCTTGTGATTGTTTTTGTAGGTAATTTCGACAGTTTTACTGATGGATTGCTCGTTTTCTCGCATTACGCCTTGTTCTATTTCGTAATTGATGAATAGATTCGATTTGGCTCCACCCAAATTTGAGTTAACAACGGCAAAAAAATCAGCAGATGTGGATGAATCGGGGGTGATCATCCGGCCGGCAACGTTAGCAGTTTCTGCGGCAGTTTGTAACTGTTCTTCAGGGAAATAAAACTGAACGTGTTTGCCGGCCAATAAATCAATAGCGACTTGGAATAATGCTGAATTTTTGTCACTGGGTGCATCGTAGACCTTGGTCAGGACTTCGCGCATTAGTGGCCCGAGAATTCCCTTGCGATCTTCACGAATATAGTTTGTCGGTCGAGTGATGATTTCGGATAGGGCGTAAACCACTTGAGGACAGTCACACTTGGGTGTTGGCTCGGACGTAAACGTACCATATCCAGGCACATTGACCGGTCCGATGATGTTGAGTAAGCGGGTCAGCACTTCAGTGTCAACTGCAATGATGCCATCAAGATCCTTGGCTCCCACTTTTTGGAACTCAGGAAAAAATTGCTCCATAGAGGTCCGAAAATCTGGAGAAATATTCATATCGCGCAAATTCCAGTATCTTTCCGTCGTCAAGTATTTGCCTAATTGCTCTGGAATTGGAGTGCGGGAACGATATTTTTGGTCAAGTTCATAAATGTCATCTGAGTAGTCAGGAGTAACTTTACCGTCTTCTATATAAATTATTGAGTAAGCAGTGAGAAATCCTCCCGTGGGCCGGAGTTCATTGTCGTTTTGGAACAAGACTAGGTATTTTTTCCGTGCGCCGCTCGCTCCGGCCACATTAGGAATTTGTTCAATCACTGGACGAAACTCACTAAGCAGACTCGATGCCATATTGGCGGTATTTTGGATTTGAACCACTCTAGACCTGAGTGGCTGTCCAGCTAGTTGTTCTGGATAGTCATCCGGATTGATGCTGCTCAACTCACTCGAAACAACTGTAAGCTCGGCGGCAATTGAGTCAAGCTCGGGCAACGATTTTTCCAAAGTTTCCAGCAAAAGCTTAATTCGGTTTTCAGCGTTAGCTGAGTTGGGATCCTGAACGGTACCGCTTAAACCCAATACATCACTATATGGCTCAATGGTAGTGATAAACTTATCCCCAGCCACTTCTCCTGATCGAGCAGCCCTGATAATCGCTTGGCCATCTTGCCAATATTTACTTGAAATGGGTAAGTGAGATAAAAAAACTAATTGATTAAGTTGAGCTTCCATCGTGTCAATCTGACCAGATATTTTTTCATACTCAGCTTTAGCACCCGGAAGGTTTTGAGACTTGAACTGGTCAGCAACTGCTCGGACAGTCACCTCGGTTTGGGTTAGGGAAAATTTCAATTGTTGTGCAACACGATAAGTGTAGAAGCCCACTCCACCACCAATACCTAATATTAATCCAACAACAATTAATACTCCTAATAACATCTTTTTCTTCGGAGATAAATTGGTGTTGAACGAGTTTGTCAGAGTTTTAGATGTTTTTGGAAGTCGTTTAAAACCTCGCGCTAGTTGATCAGTCAAGCTGGTGAATTTTTGCCGCAGTTGAAAACCCAGCGAGGCGCGGTTTTTTTCGATTGGCTCAAGCTCGTTTAAGATTGATTCAAACATAAGACACCTTGGTTTATGTAAGCATGTTTAAGTATACCAAACTGCTTTACCATTTTGAAAGCATGGCTTTGGGGGTCTTAAGGATAATCAATAGATCTTCGATGACGCTCTGATGTAGGGCATACTCTGAATCTATCTTGGCGCGTTTGGTAAACGGAATCTCATTTCTTCCAGAAGTTTGCCAAACTCCGGTGATGCCAGGTTTAGCAGCCAGAATCAGGGGCAAGTATTTTTTTGTTTCTGGATAACGTTTGGTTTGTTCTTCGAGTTCCATCCGCAAGTATGCTCTCGGACCAACCATGCTCATCTCTCCGCGTAAGACATTAAGCAACTGCGGAAACTCATCGATGGTGAGTTTCCGCAATACTTTCCCGACTCTAGTAACCCGAGGATCATTGCGCATTTTCCAATCTCCATTTTTGAACTCCTCAAGTAATTTGCTATCATGCTTGTGAAGTAAATCATCGGCATCTTTAATCATGGAGCGAAATTTATAGAGCTCAAACTCATTTCCAAACCGACCGACGCGCTTGTGCTTGAAGATGGCGGGGCGGCCAGAATCAAAAATAATCAAGATAGGAACGATTATCCAAAAAGGGGTGAATAAAATCGTCAAAGTGGAAGCGACAATCAAATCAAAAAACCGCTTAATTACTTCATAAGAATTTTTTGGTTGATTTGGTTTGAGCATTGCTAGCTTATTTTAGAGATATTGGTCTTTTTTTTCATCTTTAAGTCTTTCAACTAATTTTTTGACTGACTGACTTTTGCTTTTGGGAGCAACCAGCAAAATTTCTGGTGTATCGACTATGATCATATCATTGACTCCCAGAAGGGCGATTAATCGACCATCAGTATGAACTAAGTTATTTTGTGATTCAATTGTCAATGCGGGTATGCTTTGGTGCTTTTTATCGGTAATGATGACATTGCCAGCCAAATCTTTTATGCCCAAGTCATACACAACTTGCCACTCGCCAATGTCATTCCAGCCAAACTCGCCAGGAATCAGCAGCAAATTATCAGCTTTTTCTGAAATGGCGTAGTCAATCGAGATTGACATTGTTTGTTCGTATATCTTGGGGAGAAGTTCTCGAAATTGTTTCGAAGTTGCAGAAAATAATTTTTGGATTAACTGATATGTTTTTGGCTGGTACTTTTCAAACCCTTTAATGATCGCATCGCTTGACCAAACGTAATGATTGGCGTTCCAAAAATACTTACCTGTCGAGAGGAAAGCTTGAGCGGTAGCTTTATCTGGTTTTTCGATAAAATTCTTAACCAAAAAAACTTTTGCATTTATACCTTTCGGAGGATCGATCTCTTCGCCGATACGAATGTAGCCAAACGCCGTTGATGGAAAACTAGGTTTTATACCTACAGCGATTAAACTTTGGTAATCACTAGCAAAATGAGCCGCGGCCTTCATAATCCGGACAAACTCGGTTTCGTTTTCGACGACATGATCGGCCGCGTCGTTGACAACAATAGCTTTAGGATCCTGATTTTTGGCATAAATGGCGCCCACTAGCATGGCCATGGCAGTGTCACGTTTGTCAGGTTCTGCAATAATTTGAGATTTACTAATTTGTGGTAACTGTTGTGCCACTTGGGTTTCATATTTTTTATTGGTAATAATAATAATTTTTTTCCAATCAACAAATTGCGCAAATCTTTCAGCAGTGATTTGCAGCATTGTTTTATCACCTAATAGTGTCAAGAATTGCTTGGGAGTATTGTTTCTAGATTTAGGCCACAAGCGGGTGCCTCCACCACCTGCTAAAATTACTGCGTAGGTATGATCTAGAAAATTCATATTGCTCTTTCTTTTGAGTTGGTACTGATAAGAATTATTTTTGTTATTTTCCCACGATTAATAATAAATTGTCATACAAAGTATGACAATTTAAGAAGTGTAACACACTCGCCAATGTTTACGCCACTCGCGATCGATCAGGGAGCGCCAGGTTTGGATAAACTGCTCAGGACTCAATTTCAATTGAATTTTGGGATCGAGAGTGGTGTGAACTGGAAGTTCGGTAATCTGCTTAATTATTTCTTGAGTATTGTTGGTATCTACAATCGCTGCTCCACTTTGACCTGCCAATAACTCAGCCAAGCCGGAGTTCTGGGAAATTACGATCGGGGTGCCTTGATTGAGAATTTCTGCGCCGACTAAACCCAAGTCTTCGTCACCGAGCATTAAACCTGTTCGAGCGAAGCGAAACAGGAGCTGCAGCTCAAGCTCATTCAATTGATTAAGAAAAATAATTTGAGCTTGAGCTTGGATTGATTTTTGAAAAGCTTCGAGAATGGTTTGATCTTCCTGACGAATATATGTTTGATCAGGAAACAATTCGGCGCAATATTTGAGATGAATGCCTGTACCAACGATTAATATTTTCTTGTTTAATTTTTGAGCAATTTCGATTGCCAGTTCTGTGCGTTTGTAACTCACTAGGCGGTTGGCGACGATTAGGTACTCTCCCAATGATTTTTTTTGCAGAAAAGTTAACAATCGATCAAAAGCTGGCGTATCAACAAGTTTGGGCTTCAGCGGTGGATAAATGATTGTTGAAGCTAAACTATATCGGGTCGCGATTTTTTTCGCAGTAATTGAAGATAAGGTATAAATTAGATCAGGTCTTAAACTGGCTTGCTTGTCCCACCACTTGAGATAACGGACAAAGTAGCTGAATATGGGGTAAAAAAATTTAATGATGCCGGTGGAGCTTAGATATCGTTCCTGAAACTCATAAAGATATTTTGGCGGAGAAAAAATGTAGCTGATGTGAAGTTGGCTGGGTTTGGTAATCACGCCTTTGGCCTCGGCACTGGTCAAAGAAATAATAATGTCATACTCATCAAGCTTGAGCGACTCGAAAGCCAGCGGCATCAGAGGCACCAGCCACTGATGCCGCGTCCTCATCCAGCCAAGCTTTTGTAAGAAAGAAGTTTTGACTCGATTTTTATCTACCCAGTTGGCCTGAGGATGATAAATGCTGGTAAAGATTGGGGCTTCAGGAAAAGCATCGAGCAGCAGTTTGATCAAGTACTCTGCTCCACCATAGCGAGTGTTAACCCGGTCATATATAAAGGCGAGTTTAGGCGATGGAGGTTGAAGTTTTGCTGTCACTGAGTGCAGTTTATAAGTAATATTTACTAGGATTTCAGCTGCAGGGCTTGTCGATAGGCTTGAAAGGTAAGTTGGGCAGTATTTTGCCAACTGTATTGGGCAGCTACTTTTATGCCTTGAATTATTAATTTTGATTTTTGGCTGGGGATTTGTTTAACTAAATCAACGAGTGAATCGTGATTGTGAGGATCAAAATACAGTGCTCCGTCTTGATATATTTCACGGAAAACAGGTATGTCAGAAGCAAGTAATGGTGTGCCGGCAGTCAAAGCTTCAACTCCAGTTAGCCCAAACCCCTCTGAGAGTGAGGGTTGGATTAAGCAGAAAGCTTTTCGATAAATTGTGTGGAGCTGGGCATCGCTAACCTGATGCAGTACTTGCACACGTGACTTCAAATTGTATTTTTTGACCAAGTGTAAGAATTGTTGGGTAAATGCTGAGCGAGCAGAAATAACCACTAGTGGGTGCGAAATGTGGCTCATGGCTTGAAGTATTAGCTCGACGTTTTTATGGGGATAGAGAGAGCCAACGTAAAGTATGTACTTGTCTGGGAGCGAGTCAGTTATGGGCTCAGGTGGTAAGAGAGACGCGCCCTCGTAAGTCACTTGGATTTTAGCTTTAACGTCCGGGTAAAGTTGGCTCAAAGTGGAGCGAACTGAGTTTGATGGAACCAAGATTAGCTTGGCGCGGGTCAGAGCCGATCGAACAACTAGCTTATAAGCAAAATACTTGGGCCAGTAAATCCACGAAGGTAGGGTGGTGACCCGCGCTCCGCGTTGGGTATGCCAAAGTAGATCGTGAATAGTAATCACAACCGGCTGGTTGTACATGATCGGTAAATTGAAGTGGGGAACGTGGAGAAGGTCTAAATGGGCAGATTGGAAAATCTGCCACATCTGCCATTGTTCTCTAAGTGTGTAGTGTTTGACTGGAGAGTAGATTGCTTCGAAACGACCGAGATGGGCAAAGAGCTGGTGCTGTTTTTTTTGAGAAAAAAACAGCACCCACTCAATTTCTTGATGTTCTGTCAGCAACTGGCTGACTAAGCTTTGAATATATCGACCCAAACCTGCGTGCTCAATGCCCGCTAGTCGACAATCGATGCCGATGCGCATGCGCTTATTTATTTCTTGCTTGTTTTTCTGCTTGCAGCTTTTACTTTTGGTTTACGATTTGCCTTAAGAGTTTTGTCAACCATTTTTTCCAGTTCTTCGATCTCTTTTTCCTCAAGATCGATCGAGAGATCTTCTGGATGAGCTAATTGCATACCTAATCGTCGAATTTGTTTTTCTCTAAAGAAATTAATCGTTAAAGCATAGATGGTGTATAGAATCGATAGCGCTAAAGCACCAACTGGGATAGCTTCATAGAACCAAGGAGCTTCCAAGAATTGTTGCTCAGAGAAAAACATGGAAATTATTAACGATGGGGCGAAAGCACCAAAGAAAATACAAAATACTACGACACCAATCATTTCCAGCAATGTCTGGATGCTTTTGGAGCGCAGGTCAGAGATTTGAAATTGGATCGGGTTCATAAACCGCCTTTCATTAAATTAATAAAAATATACAAACACTGTCGGAATATTTTTGGATACTCACGAGCATAGTGTTTGTCGTAATATTGTAGCATGGTGTCAAAAAAATAAGCACGGGTTTTTTTGGCAATTTTTTGAGATGTGTTCTTGATGCCGGATTTATGTTTGTGATGAATGATGGTCGCGCCTGGGTAATAGACAACGAGGTATCCTGCTTCTCTATTTCTTTTACACCAATCCAGGTCCTCAGCGTACATAAAAAATCTTTCGTCTAGTCCACCGATGGTTTGATAAACTGGGTCTTTGATTAAGAGACTGGCTCCGGAACAGGCATCAACGGTGTGAATAGTTGCTAAATCTTTGTAAGTTTGATGATATTGACCAAATAATTTGGAGTGGGGGAAAAGTTTTTCCAGTCCGAGAAAGTAAAATAAACTAGCTTGAGGCGTGGGCTCGCCGCGATGGCAAGCTGGATCCAGCTTGCCATCAGAAAACTCAAGTCTAGGTGTGATAATCCCGACTTTTTTTTGACGGGCGGCAAAATTCAGCAAGGCATCGATGTTTGAAGCAGAAGTCAGTTCAGTATCGGAGTTGAGCAAGAGATAATGTTTGGCGGGTTGAGCTTGGAGGGCCAGATTGTTGGCAACAGCAAAGCCACGATTTTCGTCCAGCTTGATTAATTTTGCCCACGGATATTGTTTTTCGACAAGCTTAATTGAGTCGTCTTGGCTGTGGTTGTCGACGACAACCACAGCTACTTTTTTTTGAGTTTGCAGCAAGTAATGATCGTGAAGCGATGAGAGGGTTTTGTCTAACCAAAATTGGCTGTTGTATGTGACAATGATGATTGAAAGGTCGAGTTGGTTTTTTTTCATGATTTTTCGCCGATGGTTTGATAGATCTTATCTAATTTCCGAGAAATTAGTGACCAGTCGTAATGATTGGTGACAAAGCGTAACCCAGCTTGGGCCAATTGCTCGCGCCTTCGATCATCATTAAGTAATTCCAGAGCGTGTTCGGCAATTTCTGGTGCGGTATCGGCAATAAGTGCCTGTTTGTTGGGAGTAAGTCCTAAACCTTCGACAGCAGTTTTAGTGGCGACGATGGCAGTTTGTGAAGCCATGGCTTCCAAAATTTTGTAGCGGGTGCCTTTGCCATCAAAGACTGGAGCAATCAAAATATGAGCATGAGCAAAAGCATCACGGATATCCGGAATGCCACCCTGAACAGAAATATTTGGATACTTATTAATGTAGCCGAGGACTTCAGTTGTTGGGGCATTGCCGACAATCATCAACTTGGCTTTGGGTAATTTTTGATAAATCAGAGGCCAAACTCGGTTAACTAAAAACCGGACTGCCTCTTGATTGGGTAACCAGTTGAATGTTCCAACGAACAAGACAGTTGGAGAGTTGGGTAACTGCTTAGCTTTTTGAGCAAACCAATCGATGTCGACACCGTTAGCTACTACATCGATTTTGTTTGGTTGAGACACATGTTGAGTAATAAACTTTTTATCTTCGTTACTCATCACAATCAGGCGATCGGCAATTTGCCAGTAATGTTTTTCCCAACGACGAATTTTATTGATATCTAAGTTTAGGACTCCCCTCACCAGCCAGCTGGCTTTTTTGGCGTAGCTTTCATATCCAGAGTACTCGATTGTTTGTTCCACCAGAATGGTTGGCACATTTGTTTTAGGTAAGTGCGGCATCATGTAAAAAGTCTCGGCATGAATTAAGTCGTATTGAGTATTCATTAACTCAGCTTTGACGGCATCGGTGACTTCAGCGACGCGATTGCGGACAACTAGAAATGGGTACTGGGAGATGGCGGTGTGAAAAATATTCTTGAGGGTGAAGGGTTTTTCGGAGCGCCGAAAAACCTGAACTTTTTTGCAATATGGAGCAATCTGTTTGATTAACTGCTTTTCTGATTCATGTTTGATCAGCGAAAACAACGTAATCTCATGTTTAGGTGCGAGCTGTTTGAGGAGATTGTAAGTCCGAATCTGACCGCCAGAAAGCAGCGGATAAGGGAGATAGGGAGTAAGCATTAAAACTTTCATCAGCTTTTCTGTTTTGTTAAATCGAGAATTAAATACTCGTCTGTTTCTTTAATAATTGTGTATTTTTCTTTAAGCTCGTTGGCTTCATCGTCTTTGGAAGTAGTCACATAGTGGGTGGCGCCGGCAGTAATTTTTTTATCAATGTCAAAACCAAGTGGCCAGCCTCGCCGATTGGTTTGATAAAGGAACATCGTGTCTCCCATGGCAGGGGCGATGACTATTGCATCAGCGGGGAGAAGCTCATCAACAACTTTGCCTGCACGCTGGTACTCCCAGTGATTAATATTGTAAAACCCCCGAATTTGAGTCCAGGAAACACTGACCCCAACTAAGTATAAAATTATTACCAACACCCAAGAAACAAAAGGGATGAGGCGCCTTGAGAAAATCCGAGCAATGATAGTCATGCCCCGACCAAGACTGAGAGCCAAGATTGGTAACATCAGATTTTGATAGTAATCATGTTGAACATTGCCGGTGGCAAACACAATCATAAACGCCACTATCCCGCCCCACCAACAGCTGTAGACAAGTAGCTCTTTGTTTTTAGGATAAATTATACTTAAGGGTATGAAAATTATACTGGTATAGCCTAAAAACAATTTTGTCACTCGCTCCCAAATCAGCCAGCGAAACCAAGCTGGGCGTAAACGAATGCCGTTACTGTTATATAGCCAGTCTGACACTGGGATGCCAGTAGGAAAATTTTGTATCCACTCTCGCCATAGTAACAAGGGGACAATGGTGACTGAAAGGCAGATAACAGCCAGCCAGTCCCAGAGCTTAAGTTTGTATCTCTCAGCAATAAGTAGTCCGATAAAGACAGGAGCCAGAAATACGGCGAAGGGTTTGAGCAAGAAGCTCAAACCCAGCAAGAAGAAAGTAAGGACATATGCCCACCAACGTTTAGAAATTAGCCAATATTGAAAACAAGCGACCGCACTAGTGCTTGCTGCCAGCAGGTAGGGCTCGGGCAAGATAGCTCGGGAATAATAAATGGCAAAAGGGAGAGTGGCGAAAACAGCAGCTGCTGCTACCCCAACAATTTTACCTGACCAGGTATAGCCTAAGTAATAAATCGCAGCCAGGGTAAATAACGAAGCTAAAGCACTACTCAGTCGGCTGAAGGTGACTAAATCAAGATTGGGAAAAGTCCTGATTATAACTGCCAGCAGACCATTAATAATCGGAAACTCCACCATCCGATACCCTTCGGGATTGTCATGACCGCTTTGGATGTTTGACAGATCGTGATATTTGGGTCGGAGCAGATCAATGCCGTTTTTGACATATTCCCTGGTGACTGAAGCAGTATCTGCTTGTCTGAAACTATGCCAATCGAGAATGGGTGAATTAATTTTGTATAGGCGCAACAGTATTGCCAGGAGACCAATGACAACTAGAGGTATTAATTTAAGCAGCAGTTTGAAACTCATTGTGTTTTATAGCCATTATGATACCGGCCATCAGCCAATAGGTGTACGCGACTTTGGATGCTGCAAATACATCAATGTACAAAGCATTGATGAGAATACCGATGCTGCCGGCAGTAAATCCTAGGACTAATGCCTGGGTAACTGGGTTTTTGAGTTTGAACAACATCCTTGCAGATGTGTAAAGGATATAAATGATTATTCCGTAGAAACTCAAAAACCCTAAGATGCCAGTTTCACCCAGGGTTCTCAAGTAATTATTGTCGGTCCCGTCAGCAAAAGTAAACTCACTGACGTATTGTTTATTGAGTGTGGCATAGCCGGTACCGAGGAGAGGATTGTGTTGAAAAGATTGAATTGCCCAAGGCCAGAGTGATTCGAGGCGAATGCAGAGCGATAGCTCATATTTAAGAGCGCACTCGGAAAAAGTCCGAGGTTGGTGTAAAACTACAGACTTTTTGGTACCATCTGGCAAGGTGACTTCGGTCAAAACAGGTTCAGGTATGTCTTCGTAAACATCACGGGGGCGTTCAGGATTGATGTTAGCTTCGGATCCTGGTTTAACTGTTGTCGGTGGTTGATCGCTTGGTGCTGATACTTGTGCTAAGAGATTGTCATTTTCTGTGGGTGCCGGCTGAGATGATGTCGGCACCCCAGCTTGTTTTGGTAACCAAGCGTACAGTTCGTCAGAAGTGGGAATGGGCAAGTCATCGAGAGTTTTATCCAAAATTTCAGAGAGATTGACCGGCTGGTCGCTGGTACTCAGGACATTACTCAAGCGGTCAAGCATACCTTGACCAAAATAATAGAGCAAGAAAAATAACATTAAACCGTAGCTTAATGAGTGAGAAAGCCAACTTAAAAGTCTATCTTTCCAGGTTTTTTTAAACCAACCAACCAACAAAATGACTACGGCGCAAGCCACGATGTAAGCAAAAAAAGGAATACGGGAGGCTGACATCACCATTAGCCAACTGCCGCAAAAAAAGAGGACTATTGCTGCCCACTTGTAATACCTTTTTAAGGTTAAACCAATGCTGAAGATTAAAGGCAAAATGATGACTAAGTACGCCGCCAGGTCGTAATGACCGGCAAAGGTTGATTGGATCCGAGCGTTTTCGGTTAAATAGAGCTTAATACCTTTACTAAACTCGCGATTCATGGTGGACCAAACCGGCCAATAATAAAACTTTTGCATATAGCCGTAAATAAAGATCGTGGCTAAAGTGCTAAGAATAATAAGTAGGAGTTTCAATAAGTCACGACGATTTTTGATCGCGGCAAAAGTAACCAGAAAGACCGAGAAATACTCAAGATAGCGAAAATAATGAAGCATGGTTTTGCCTAGATGTAAAAGCTCTAGGGGTACAGTTTTTGTGATAAAAACGGCGCTCACTACCGAGAGTAAACCTACCAGAGCATAAAGGGCAAATAACTTAATAATCACAGGTTCAAACCGGGCTTTTTTTCGCAGAATTTGCACCAAGGTAATGGGAACAGCAATAGCGATTAATAAATCTTCAAGTCTGACTCTGACAATGTACTCCTCTATGGGGCTCCAAAGCGGAATTTTGGGATAGAGTGGGATAAAAACAAGAAGTAATCCTGCCAGAAAAAGCAAGATATGTTTGTCAAAGAACTGAAGTAGCTGATTGGTTTTCTTCGCTTTCGGCATCAGGAATTCATTATATCGTAATTAAAGTATCAAGTAAGCGGCGGTAGGTTTTGGCTTGGATAGGCCGATCAAGAATGGTAAACAGCTGTAATCTTAGCCAGCAGCCAACCACAACCATAGGATAAACGCTTCGCCAAAATCCTTCAGAATAATGCTTAGTCAAAATGTACTTCAAGGATTTAACTTCGCCAAGTTTGGCTTCGATTTGGCTGGAGCTGGCTGAGCCGAGGTGAATGATCTCGGCTTGGGTGGCGATCGCGGTTCGCCACCCAAGCCGGGCAGCTCGCATGCATAGGTCCAAGTCTTCACCGTACATAAAGATCATTTCATCAAACCCACCTAGCTGTTGAAACAACTCACGTTCAATTACCATCGCAGTGCCCCCGATCCAACCTCTGAGGACTAAGCCATCGTTTTTGTCGGAATTAATGTTTTTGGGCAGTTTTTTCTGCAGAGACGGAAAAAACTGCCCTACTAGAGGTAGGTCATCTAGCCCCAACCATTGGCAGGTAATACTTAACATACTGGGTAGATCGCCACCCTGATGTTGTTGTGTCCCATCGGGATTGAGTAATCGGGCGGCAGCCAAACCGAGTTTGTTAATCTGTGCAGTTTGAGTTTGAAAGGTTGAGAGCAATTGGTCGAGGCTACCTGATTTGACGATGGTGTCGGAGTTAAGAAACAGCAGGTACTTACCTTGAGCATTTTTGGCTGCATAATTATTTGCCTTACTAAAGCCCATGTTGAAGTTGGATTTAAATAAAGCAAATTTTTGCCCCAAATTGGTTTTGTGAATGAGATTTTCAATTGTCACAGCCGATTGGTCGCGGGAAGCGTTGTCAACCACAAGAATCTCAGTTTTATCCTTCAAACTTGGTGAGAAACTTATCTCGCTGATTAATGAGTTGAGGCAGTCGAGGGTAATTTGAGCGGTGTTGTAGGAAATAATGATGACAGAAAGAGTAATGTCAGGAATACTCTGCTGGTTTGAGTTCATTCACTCATTATAAACATAACTATCGATTGATTAATATGGTGAGTTTTGATATAAGTCAAGAATATGAATGAACATCAACCAAATAGTCGAGAAAGAACTAAGCCCCCAAAAGTGACGCGTATTGATCAGAGAATAATGGGAATAATTGAGGGTATGCAAAGGGAAAAAGAAAAGAGGATTAGGAAGAATAATAAGGAACTCTTTCAGCGAAATTTTAAAGAAATGGGGCTGAAAGGAAGAGCTGTCGTCCGTGAAGATGAGGATGCAAGAAAGCAAAGGTTTATTTATTCAGTTGGCGGTGTGGACCATGTATTATTTGTTGTAGATTTTGGGGTTAGGCTTGATTCTGCCGAAGTAAGAAGAAAGTTTGCTAACCTTCTCGTTCCACGATCATAGATTTTGCTTGAAAAGCTTCCTACTGAAACCAGCGGGCTCGACCGAGGCGGTAATTTAGTTCTCCCACCTTGCGCTCACCTATGGGTGTGGCGGGTACGCCAGCAACAATTTGCTTTGACGCTACGTTTTTGGTGACGACGGCGCCGGCGGCCACGACGGCGCCACGACCAATGGTCACGCCGGGAAGTATGATTACTCGTGGGCCAATAAACACATAATCTTCAATAGTTACAGCCTTTTCTTCAGCATGAAAATCATTCGAGTGGATATCATGTTGACTGGTCCAGATCATGACCTCAGATGCAATATCAACATGATTGCCAATTACTAAGCCGCCTTGTGAATTGGGTAGTTGTTTGCGGCCATCTAGAGTGGCGCGCTCGCCAATGATGGTGTCCGTGCCAATCTGAATGTGGCGCGGATCATAAATCCGCGCCATCATGTGAATTGTCGAGCCCGCACCAATGGTCATTCCAAATAGGCGATAAAATAACCGTCGCGCGTGGTGAAACGGACAGTACCCCACCCCCCACCAGAGAAAACCAGTAATAAATTCCAAGTATATTGCACTCAGGCGACGAACGACTTTTTTTAACATAAATTTAATTTTAGCAGAGTTTGATTAAAACCCGAGGTGTTTTTTGGCAATTTCTGTTACTACCCGACCCTTGGGGGTGCGTTTGAGGAAACCAATTTGGAGTAGGTATGGCTCGATCACTTCTTCGATAGTGCCAGTGTCTTCGTTGAGAGTGGCGGCTAGGGTGGTTAGACCAACTGGGCCGCCACCATGATTTTTGATTAACTGCTCCAGGAGCATTTGGTCGTGTTGATCGAGGCCGAGCGAGTCGATCTGATACATATCAAGTGCTTTGATGACAGTCGCAGCTGTGATTGCCTGAATGTGCTCAACCTGGGCGTAGTCGCGAATGCGTTTGAGCAGTTTGAGGGCAATGCGTGGTGTACCGCGGGCGCGTTGGCCGATGGCCAGCGCGCCAGGATTATCTAACTTGACACTCAGTTTGCGAGAGGCTTCGTCAATAATCGTCAGTAACTCCTCTGGTCGATAGTAATTCAAGCGATGGACGATGCCGAACCGGTCGCGAAACGGTCCGGCGAGCAAACCAAAGCGAGTGGTGGCTCCGACTAAGGTGAACTTGGGTAGATCAAGACGTAAAGTTCTGGCCGATGGACCTTTGCCAATCACAATATCTAGGGCAAAGTCTTCCATAGCGGGGTAAAGCGTTTCTTCAACAGGCTTAGGTAACCGATGAATTTCGTCAATAAACAGCACGTCACCCGGCTCCAGGCTCGTTAGGATCGCGGCAAGATCGCCAGTTTTACTGATGGCCGTCCCAGAAGTAACACGAATATTGACGCCCAACTCCTTGGCAATTAAGTGTGACAGCGTGGTTTTACCTAAGCCAGGAGGTCCATAAAGCAAGACGTGATCAAGAGCCTCGTGGCGTTCTTTGGTAGCTTGAATGGCAATCAGGAGCGCCTTTTTTAAGTTTTCTTGACCGCGAAACTGTTCCCAGCTCTGGGCACGCAGCGACGAAAACAACATTTCTTCTTCGGGAGTTGAAACTTGGTTAAGCTCGTCGCTTATTTTCTTGGGCATAATTACATCTGATGGAATACAGCAGATATGATAACACCTAATTGAATTTTACAAATAGTTTACTAGTTTTGATCTATTCAAAAAAATATAAACAAACATTAACAACTCAATAAATATCATAAATTGACAAAATAAAAGTTATAGGGTAATATTTGATTTGTTCCATAAGTGTAATTTTATGAAGGGATATATGGCTAGAGGAAATTCAGAACGAGAAAGAATTGCGCAAACGGGTGAAAATGCAATATTATTTGAAAAACGAAAGCCGGAATTAAACGCTTTAGTTAGAGAATATGTCTTCGATTTGCTTAGAAAATGGTTTGGAGATAGTTTTGATTATAGTGTGAGCGTTGAGATATCAGAGTTAAAAATGTTTATTGGTGTGACTGCCACTATTCCATCTCTTCCTGATGTAACGGCATTCAAATTTGATGACGAATTCGCATTTGGTGATAATACTGACACTCTTTTTGAGTTGCTCCGAGATAATAACGATGAAGGATTAATTTATTTTCTTAATAGGATTGCTTTAGAGACATTGGGGAAAGGATATGGAAAATCTGGATTAGTTGGATGCGAGCCAGCCAAATCTGATACTCAAACACAAGGTGAAACACTCGGACTTGATTCATCTGAGCACCGGTCTTTAATAACTTCTAGAATGTGCCTTTCATTAGCAAAGGAATTAGAATCAAAGTGGAAGATTCCTACTCACGTTTTTAGGGCTAAAGTTCTAATCAATGAAACTGGTTCGTTATCAATTGTTCTGGTATGGAGACAAAGCGGACAGAAAACAGGATTTGAGGTAACGGTGGAAGCTGCGGAGCTCAAGCTCGTTTATCAATCGGCTGATCAGCTTATTGAGCAAGTGACCACCAAGGTTCTTTTGGGAGGGTCTAATAATGATGTTGTTGAAAAAGAACCACTTTCTAGTGCTCCTGGCCTGATAGAGACAAACGTTAGGGACAATATTGTTTTGCAACTTATTCAATTAATATTGAGTGTACATAAAGTAAGACAATCGCGCCCAGCCCACCAAACTGACCTAAACACTGGATCCCAAGGTAGTAATGATGGACCAAAAGATTCAGTAATGCCAGAAAGTGATGCTGTGGTCAGTGAATAAGATTGAAATAACTGGCTTATTATTTCCTTTTGGCTCTGAGAATTAAGTTCAGCGCAATTGTTTTTACCGGTTAACTAGTTTTAGCGCTTGTTTGATTAACAATTCCAGCGGTTGGGAAAAATCAAGTAATTTAAGCCGGAGGAGCGCCTCTTGTTCCTCAAATCCAAGTGCTAACAGAGCATCGTACACCTCTTTTTGCTTGGGGTCAGTAATACTGCCTAGCTCAAGCTCGCGCAGGCTGCCGAGCTTACTCTTGAGCTCAATAATGATTTTTTGGGCTAATTTTTTGCCAACTCTGGGAGTTTTGGTGAAAAATTGGACATCAGCTTGTTGGACTGCTTGGGTAATATTTTGAGCACCGCTTTCACTAATATTAAGGGCGGTTTTGGGACCGACACCACTGACAGTTAGGAGTAGCTCGAAAAGTTTCTTATCCGCTGTTTCAAGAAATCCGAACAGCTCGACTGCTTTGTCACTAATATGGGTGTAAATAAAAATCGAAACCTGGTCTTTACCACTAAGTTTAGCTAAAACAGAGTGAGTTACGGCTACGGCGTAACCAACTCCATTGACATCCAAAATCAGTAAGTTTTCGTCGATAATTGGTTGACCGGTGAGGCGTGCAATCATGGGCTGATCATAACAGATTTTAATGAAAACAGGCAGTGATCAAAATCGCCAGGGCATCGATGGTATCGTCAACAATCTTCTCCTTTTCTAATCGGAGTTGGAGGCGGACCATTTTTTCTAAAGCAATTTTGTCGGCTTGGCCGTCGCCAGCGACGGCCAACTTTATCTCATTGGGCGTGAGCTCAATAATCTCCATTTGGGCGTTGAGCGCGGTGATGATGATCACCCCCCTAGCCTCTGAGACTTTGAGGGCGGTGGTTTTGTTTCGGGCAAAAAAAAGTTTCTCGATAGCCAAAATTTTGGGCGAGTGTTCTTGAATAATTTGCAGGACTTGATTTTGGATCTGGAAATAACGTTGGAATAACGATGCAGCTCGATCAGTCTGGATTAAGCCGTGGGCTGTTGTAATTACTTGATTAGCTTGCTTATACCCGACTGCCCAACCAACCCGGTCGAAACCTGGGTCGATGGCTAAGATTAGTGGTGCATTGAGTCTACTTGGCATGTTTGATTGCCTGACGGACGGCTTTTAGTACTACTTGGGCAGATTGTTCCCAGCTGTACTGTTTCACTTGTTCTTGAGCTTTTTTGCGCAACTGCATCCGTTCTAGATAATTTAGTCTAGTGACACGATCGAGCTGATTAGCAATTTTCACTGGACTGAAGGGAGGGACTTGAAAGCCGGCTTGCCCGACTGCTTCGGGCAAGCCGGCGGTATTGGCGACAATTGGGATGGTGCCGTATTGGAGCGCTTCAAGAGCTGGGATGCCAAAGCCTTCATACTGACTAATCGAGATTGAACTCAAAGCGCGAGTTAGGAGTGCCGCTTTTTGTTGATCAGTCACGAACCCTAGGCGGACAATCTCGTTTTGGTACGGAGAGTTTTCCAGAGCGGTGAGGATAGGTTTGGCCAACCAGCCAACTTTGCCAGCCAGTACCAACTTAGGCAACTGAGGCAGTTGTTTGCTTGGTAGGAATTCTTTGGCATAGATTTCGTAAGCCTTAATCAAGTTCAAAATATTTTTGCGTGGTTGGAGAGTACCAAGGTAGAGAAAAAATGGTTGATTAAGTTTAAAGGGACGGAGGATTTGAGTGACTTGATTCTCGGTTAACTCGATTTTACGCTGCGTCGCCGGTGGCGCCACCAGAATGTCGGTCAATGGGCGATGATAATGCTGGTGGATTTCAGACTGAGTGAAGCGGCTGATAGCAATAATTTTTTGGGCTTGACGGATCGACCGGTTAGTACCGAGCGTTAGTTTGAGCCAATCTGCGAAAGTGAAGTTGCTCGGATAATGATGAAAACCCAAGTCCATAATTGAGACAACAGTAGGGATAGGTGAAACAAACGGTAAGTAGTGACCAGGTGAGTACAACACATCAAACTCATCTGCGTGAGCAAATAAATACTTTGGGAATGCCCAGTAAACCCAAAATGATCGAGATGGAAGCACTTGATACTGCAAATTAGCTGAAGGTTTGGGTAGCTCGGGACGTGGCGGTTGCCGCAAAAAAACAGTGGCGCTGTAGCGGCTGGAATTGTCAATCAAGGGTTTCAACGCTTTGAGTAGTTCAAAAGCATAAACATTGCTCCCAACTCGGTTTGTGACGTTGGCTTCATTGCCGTCAATAACGATGCGAATTTTATCCATGGTGGTCCGTATAAAAGTGATCAATACAAGTTTGGTAAGCAAGTAAAGTTTTTTCGGCAGTTGTTTGCCAGTCAAACAACTGCAAACGAATCACCATGCGTTGAGTACGCACGGCTTGTTCAGCTTCTGATTCGTTCAAGACCAACTCAATCCCAGCTTGAATGCTTGCCACTGATTCCGGATCAATCAGTACGGCAGCGTTTCCAGCCACCTCAACCATGGCGGATGAATTGCTGGTAATAACTGGACACCAGTGGTGAAATGCTTCCAGAATTGGCAAACCGAACCCTTCGAAAAGCGATGGGTAGACAAAAGCGGTCGCTTCAGTGTAAAGAATTGAGAGAACCCGATCGCTGACTCTGCCAAGATACTTGGGTTGATGTTGGTACTCTGCCGTTGGCTTGTTATCCCAGCCAGCCTCACCCACTACGACAAGGTCGACATATGGAGCAAACATCTGCCAAGCAGCGATTAAGCGAGCCAGATTTTTACGTGGCTCTCTGGTACCGACGAACAGCAGGAATGGTTTTTGGTCTAAGCCCAACTTGGCTTTAGTTTGGAGTAAGTCTGTTTCGCTTAGTTTGGCCGTTCTTTGAGTGAGTTCAGTGGGTAGTGCTTCATGGACTAAGTGGACACGGTAAGGAGGAATTTTGAGTAAGTTGATCACGTCAGCGCGAGTGGCGCGACTGACGGCAATCACATGGGCGCCGGAATCAACCAGCCGGCGCCATACCCGTTGATGCGCTGCTAGCGCTTTGGGATGGGCAACTTCAGGAAAGTGGAGCATGGCTAGGTCATGAATGGTTACGATTAAAGGAATATTTTTGTCTGGTGGCAGCTGCCACTCCCACCCATGAAAAATTTCTATGCCAGGTAGTTGGTGGGCGATTTGGTTGAAGCCAAATCGCCACAATTGATTAACCACTCCCACTGGTAATGCCTGAATTGACTCAATAAACGGCTCGGGTAATGTTTGATCAACAAGGTGGGACAGCAACTGTTTTTTACCAAAGCTGGAGCCGTAATAAGCTAGCTCCACTCCAGACATCTGTCCCAGCGCTCGAATCAAGTTGGCTGTGTAGCGCGACACGCCTCTTTGATAAATTAAGCTAGTGACGTCAAAACCAATTTTCATTCGTTAATTTCCGTTTTTTCAAATACTCGGATGTAACCAATCTGTGGATAGTCTAGCAAATCGGTGGGTAGATAACCATGCTGGCTGAGCTGTTTGATCACCAGCCTATCTGGATCAGTCAGATCTGTCATGTAATCAAAGTAAATTATTTTCGCGTCAGTATAATTATGTGTTGTTCTGGCAATCAGGAATTTAGCTAGATCTTCGTTGGCTGCGTTTTGGTTCATTAAGGCAAAATCGTTAATCATACTTAAGTTTGAGAACTGTTGGTCGTACCAGACCCAACTGGCAAAGGGTGCAGAAAAGACAAAAATCTTGGGTGTTCTGTCGGAGTATTTTTGATTGATTTCTTGCCAAAGCTCACGCCAATTTTCGCGTTGCAGAGTGGGCGTACGCCAGTAAGTGATCGTGCTGGACAGATTCAGATATAAAAGCAAGCACAGTAGCAAGACTGGAGTGAGATTTTTGCAGGAGAACTGTCGCTGCTGCCAAGCTGTTTTTGCTTGAATCAAGAGTGGTGACAAAATCATGGCAATGGATAGGTAAAATCCGGGAAGTATGAATAAGACGCGCTTGGGTTGAATGACGGGCACGAAAAAGGAGATCAACCAAGCTGAAAGAAATGGAATGAATAGCCAAAAGATAGTAATTTGGAATACGAACTGTTTGTTGACAGTAAAACGTGATGGAGAGCGAACATTTTTCCACCAGAAATAAATCGTTAAGGAAAGTAGTAAACCGAGTATGATAGAAGTTAAGAAAAAGTAGGGCGTGAGCGCTAGATCGCTCACGCCAAAGATAAACTTGGCCGGAGTTAGAAGTAACGCTTTGAGCTGCGGAGTGGAGACGACATTCTCCCAACCAGGTAATTCAGCTCTGAGTAACTGTCCAGCTTGGAGCTGGGCTAAGAATGATGGCAACCACGGCAGAAAACCTAGAATAATCACTAGGCAGAGTGCCAGCCAGCGGCTGGCACTCTGCCGCAGCCTTGCCCACTTAACTTGGTTTTTCCATAACGGACTGAATAGATGAAACCCGATATACCCTAGTTGTCCAAGCAGCACAAATGGGTAGAGATACGAGGTGTACAGCCCAAGAATTGAGATTAACGCCCAACTTAAACCTATTTTCCACCAATTCGTGTTAAATTTGTTTTCAAACAATCGTTGTTTCTTTGTCAGTAGCAAAAACCAGCTGAGTACTGCCCAAAGCGTGGGCAGCGAGTAGGGGCGCAGCTCTTGGCTGAAATAAATATGGAATGAGCTGGTGGCTAGCAACAAGGCGGCTATCCCACCTGTTAGTTTCCCAATATTTTCTTTTTGATTTAGCTTGATGCCTAATTGGTAAACGAGCAAAACGGTTAGCAATCCTGGTAGTACCGCTCCCCACCAGCGCAACCACCACTCTGTTGTATCAACGCGAATGAAAATGGCGGTCAGTAAGTGTAGCAAGGGTGGCTGGAAATCTGGTGTTAACTCCAGCTGCTCTGACCAAGGTCTGGCGCTTTCGAGCGCCTGAGCAGCTTCATCCAGCCAGAATGAGCCATTGAGCAGTGGCAGGCGTAACATCAATGCCAAAACCACAATGCTAGTCAAGATAAATACAGAGTTCTTGATCATTGGTCGTTAAGTAGTATCTCACGGGTGGTGAGTTTGGTACAATCATCGTTATGCAAAAACAGGTTTTGATTGCGGGAGTCGCTGGCTTAATTGGTTCACACTTGGCTGAAGCCTTACTGGCTCAGGATTACTATGTCGTTGGGGTGGATAATTTGATCACGGGTAAGAAGAAGAATCTTAGTACTTTTATCACCAACCCCAGCTTTCGCTTGGTTGAGCTAGATATTACTCAAAGTTTGAGCACACTGGAGGAAAAGTTACCGGAATCATTTGAGCTGGTGTTTCACCTGGCTTCACCAGCCAGTCCGCCGTGGTATCAAAAATATCCTAGGGAAACATACCTGGTAAATTCAGTTGGTACTGATAATTTATTACTGTTGTTAATGGAAAATAATCGTAATGGTCGGTTTGTTTACGCCAGTACCAGTGAAGTATATGGCGATCCCCAAGAGCATCCGCAAAAAGAAAGCTACTGGGGTAATGTTAATCCTAATGGCGCGCGCTCGTGTTATGACGAAAGCAAGCGCCTAGGTGAGACGATCTGTGGAGTGTTCGCGCGCCAACATGCCATCGATACCCGGATTGCCAGAATTTTCAATACTTACGGTCCCCGCCTGGATCCGGCCGATGGCCGGATCATTTCCAACTTCATCAACCAGGCTCTTCGCAGAGACAAGATGACGATTTATGGCAGCGGTGAGCAAACTCGCTCCTACTGTTATGTGGCTGACTTAGTCGCTGGATTGATCAAATTGGCCACCGAGCCTGCTGCCAAGAATCAAACCGTCAACCTTGGTAATCCTGAAGAAATGACAGTTGTGGAGACGGCGCGGTTGGTCTACCGCGCCGTCCATCAATCTTCCGCCGATCCCGAAATTGAGTTTCTTCCTCTTCCCAGCGACGATCCTGTTCGTCGCCGCCCCGATATCTCTCTCGCCCACTCCCTCCTCGGTTGGCAGCCCACCACTCCTTTTTCCGAAGGTATCGCTAAAACCATTGAGTGGTTTCGCACTCAGGCTTAATTTTATTGACCGACTACCTGCGATTAAGTGAAGTGGGATGTGCCCGATTTGAGGCTGGTTTTCTCTGGTTACCATTCCTTCCTTGCTTTCCATTTCCATTTGTAGGTTTAGGTTGGGATGCAAAGATTACTTTTGGTTGGATATTGCTTGTTCGATCACTTTGAGGTTTGGAGCTCAGCGTTGGCCCAGTGTCCAGCATTCTTTCACCAGTTAATTTTTCAATCAGTAACGCTATGCATCCGTCAACATTTAAAAATTTGTAATCGCGCCACAGGACTCCGTTTGCACATAAGCTAATACATTTTTGGATTAGCGTAGGATGCAATATCTGTAAAAATTGTTCGGCCGCAATACTCCCAGATCGCAGATAAATTAATTGAAACAATTGAGCCACAAAAGGTACAAATACACCCGCTTCGGTTACTGCCCCAGCTCCACCGTTAAGAAAAACGAAGCATTCACTGACAATAATTCGAACAACATTTTCTGTACTCACCTGTCGCTTATCAGCTAATTTTTTTAAATACAATTCTAGGAATTTAGGATTTGATTTAATTTGGACCTGAATAGTATTAGAACGTAGTAATTGCGCAATTTCAGAACTTACTCGAATTGTTAAATCAGTACCATTCTTATCTGCCTCAGAATTGTGAGCTTGTGGATCTAGAGCGACAATCCAAGGAAGTAAATTGGGATTAAATAAAATTTCAGCAACAGCTTGTTCAGAATCAGGACCACGTTTTTCACCACAATCGGTGGTAGGTGGAATCTGAGCGTCTTGGTGTTCTATGTACTTTTTGAGAGCGTTCAGAAGTGAGTGCGCCAGACACTTATATGCATCATCACTATCGTTTTCAAGATTTTGCCAGCACTCTTCAATTTTTTCAGGGTGCTGGACACTGACTGGACCAATACCGTTTTTGGAGGTAATAATCCGACCCCCATTTTCATTCCCTGCGCAAATTATTCCATCTTTACGACAACAATAACAATAGGTTGTCATTTCTTCTATTGTTCTTGGAGAACTTAACAATAGTTCCTGTCTAGGGCAAGCCGTTAATACAAACGATCTGCTCATCTTGCGTTAAACAGTGGGCAGTTGTCAATTAGTAATTTTGATATACTGAGTTTAGTCAGTAATATTTATAATTTAAATTAGCAGGAGTGTCAGTATGTCAGATCAAGTAACCCCAATTATCCAAGCTGACCCAAATGAGTTAGAGGCAACTCCCGATCAACCCAGAGATTTGGGTGAGTCGACTCCCCCACTGCCTGAGCCCGATCCAGAAATCGCAGTGACCGAAGCGCGCGATCGTGTAGTTCGTAACTTCGAATTGGCGCAAGATTTACGCTCAAAAGTAGTGAGTTTGGGTCTAATTGATGGTAACGCGGCTGATGAGTATCAGCTGCCTGAAGTTGCGGAAAAATCTCAGCCCAAAGCCCGTGAGGTTGTCGAAAAGTGGGAGGAGGTCAAGCAGAAACTGGATTCTGCAGATGAGACCGATCAAGAGCGTAAGCAGCTTGAACAACAGCAAGCCGATCTAGCCATGGAGTTTGCATACAACACTACTGGGCTTTTGTATTTTTGTTATCAAACGAAATTAAACGAAAAAATTGATGCCATCCGAGACAGTTTTGCTGATCCGGCGCAAAGTGCGGCTCAGACAATTGAGCTTGCTACACAAGCCGGAAAAGACATCGCCGCAATGGGTGGTTTGAGCACAACGCTCGAAGCTTTTTATAAAAATGTCAGTCGAGTGGTGCCAGACATGATTAAGTCCTTTCCTGAGCTCAGCTCACGAGCTTACAACCTCAATCAAGCTGTCCGGATTGAGATTGGCATGAGTCGAGAAAATGCGCCCAATCTTAATGCCGCTCAAGATGCAGATCTGGGTAACTTACTAAATATCTTGTCATCCCGAGTCAAATTGGAGCGACTTGATGATATTAAGCAAAAAATTGAACAATTCATTGCTTCACTACAAAATCAAGTTCCAATCCAACCAGTTACGCCTACACCGGCTGCTGAAAGTTCACCAACGCTAAATGAATTCAGTGGAGCAACTGATGCGGCTGTGGCAACCATGGCACAGCCGCCCACCCTCGAAAGTATGTTAGAAAATTTAGACGTACCTGGAGGCAGCGCAAACCCTCCAGAAGAACCTTCTCAACCCCCGAGCTTAGACAAGCTATTAGCAGATGTTAATCTCGACTCTGTTCCACAATCACCCGAGCCTGCTACTCAAACAGAGTAGTTTGACCCCCTTTGTGGTTGATAATTTTCATTGTTATGAGATAATAATTTCATCGAAAGATTGAATTATGTCTGGATACCTTAACCGCCGCTTAACTGAAGTGTTTGGTGATTTAGCAGAAATAGCTTATGGTGAATCTCCTAAAATGATTGCGAACTATTCTGGTTTCAGGAAACTTCTCAGAAGGCATGAGATTCGTTCAGAAAGCGGAGAGCCTGATTTGGATGATCTAATCGAGCAACTTTCTAATCAACTCGGTACTTTAATTGCGGTTGTTAATCAGATATTAGAGAATAAAGCTGAACGTCCCCATCAGCATTCAGATATACCTTTGTCTCAAGAATTATTAGATAAATATTCGCATATTTTAATAATTTACTCGAATTTTGTATCTGAAGACAATGCACATAGTGCTCATGGTTTACTACGGCAAAGAAATCCCAAAATATTGAAGTTGGCTGAGCGTTACAATCTCTCAGAACTCAAAGACTTGTTGCTTTTAGCTGAGGAGTACTCTAATGTTCTTGTTTATTTATGGGGGATTTTTTTGGCTGGCATGAATTCAGAACAGAGCCCCCAAGTTCAAGGCACTGATGAATTCAACTATCAGCTATTTTTCGAGCTGTTTTGTGAAGGAGTTTTTTCAGAGCTTAAGTTTAAATGGCAAGAATGTGAAGGACTAACGAACCAGGCTAAGCTGGTATCTGAGCATTGGAAAAGTATTATCTTAGCTGAGCTTTATGCTGTTGATTCATTAGAAGGCGTTGATCGCTTGCAACGCGTGGTAGAAGAAGTGTTTCTTCAAGATAATGTTGTTCGAAAAAAATAAGGTTTCAGTTTAGATCGAGATGTGGTTCTTAATGTCTATAACGCAATTTGTGATTACCAACTGCCAGTCAAAATTGGGTTCAAACCATTGTCTAGTGACTAATATCGAAGTAACAAAAATGATAGTATTTTCTGAATAGATAGAGATATGTCAGCTAAACCTGAGACAGGTGGTAGAGCAGCTAGCGAAGGTTTGACAACACTGGAGGCTGAACTATTAGTTAACTGTGGTTCTCCCGATAAATTCGATGGTAGGCTACGTCGACATTTGGCTAAAATTTTTCGAGATAGTGGAGTTGAGCGGCGAAAGGCAAATACTTTTATCGAATTTTCTCGAAGATACTTCCACATCCAAAAGCTTCGAGTGTTTTTGTATAGTCTTTCTCATAATGATTTAGGACAGTTGATTGCTCTGGTGAATAAGTTTCTTCCAGATCAAGAATCAATCCTAGAAAGCATCTTCTATTTACTGTTTGCTTATAATTTTATCAATGGCATGACACATGACACTGAGAAACGCTTCGCTCAGATTTTTATTGATGTAAAAAATAATAGCTTGATTGCCCAGTTTTTGCACTGGTTTCAAACAGCTTTAGCTAATCCACCGGCCAACGCCAGCCCATATCTTGCCTGGTATAGATTCATGGCTTCTGAACTGCCTTTGTTACCAGGGCAGTTTGGCTTGTCGGCCGCAGCTCAACCCCCGCCCCATCGCTCTGAACGAAGATTGAGTATAAATCTCAAACATCTGTATGTTTCTCCCGATTCTAAAGGTTTGTGTCACAAATCTGAACGCTGGTATGAAACCTCCGCAGGATACAGTCAAGATCATCGCTTGGTCTTGACCGCCCACCATGATGAAAAACTACTGCCAGTGGCTTTTGTCAAAACCTACGAAATGCCGTCGATTTTAATTCTTGAAGATCTGGTCGCTTCGACTAGTGTGTTTTTGCCCCAAGGTCTACTGTTGACTTGCTCATGCAAAAGAGATGTTCAAGAAAGAGTGACTGACCGGATTGCCAAATTTACAGGTTCAGCTTGGGAAGTTAATACCGGTAAATCACAACAGTATCTAATTGAGTTTGAATGGTTTCCTGCCCGAGGGATACAACTGACTGGGTTCGATGGTAGCGGCGAGTATGTCAAACCCAGCTTTAATCAGTTAAAAGCCTTGGCGGCTCGGTTTAAGGTGGCTCTGGCTACTGAAACTTAATCAAATAACATGGCTGGTGTTCTACCACACGCTTTTTAATCTGTCCCAACGCAACTAAACTGCAGAACTCTTCAATGGTGACTTGTAACTGTCTGGCTGCGGTTAAAATCGTATCTAAGCTATATTGATGGCGTGAGGCAATCCTTTTCAGCTCCGCTTGTTGGTGGTCATTTAGCTCATTCCATCTGACTTTTTCTCCAGTAATCAACGCGTAGGCGCGTATGACGAGATCGACATCATCAAGGTTTTCTGCAATTTTGACATGATGAGCAGCTCCTCTTGGTTGTAAGCTGAGGGAATACTTGACCTCGCCGATGAGTACGTCTAGTTGCGCTAAACCATAATCAATATCTGTAATCTCATCAAGGCTCAATCCAGCCGGATTGAGCCGACATATTCTCCACGCGGCCAGCCACTTCTTCAATTCATCAGGATCTTTTACCACTTGTTCAAGTACTCTTTTCCCCAAACCAAACTGTAATTCATGAGTCTCGTCGCTGAACTGAAGTGGCTCATCTTGATCAACGGGTGGTTCAGTAAGTTGATTTCTTGCTTCAATACCTCTGCTTGGGTTCATAGGTTGGTATTTTATCATTTAATCGATCAATGCTAGTCTCGCTACAGCTAAAGTAAAGAATCATCCGCTACCGTGGACGTTATGCTCAGGCCTGTCGTGTACGCGTTCATTGATAGCCAGAATCTCAATCTGGGCGTCAGATCCCAAGGTTGGGTGCTGGACTTCCGCAAGTTTCGGCGATACCTAACTGATAAGTATAATGTGTCTAAAGCATACTTATTTGTTGGTCACGTACCCGGAAATGAACAGCTGTACACTTATTTGGTCAAATCTGGTTATCTATTGATCCTTAAACCAACAACAAATATCAAGTTTCAAGACAAATACAAAATTAAAGGTAATGTTGATGCAGAGTTAGTGTTGTATGCAATGATTTACTATCCAAATTATGACAAAGCGATCATTGTTTCTGGAGATGGTGATTTTTACTGTTTAATTAAATATTTAGATGAAAATCATAAATTAGCAAAAATCTTAGTGCCAAGTGGAAAGTACTCGAGTTTATTAAAACAATTTAATCGAAAAAGTCTAATTGCGCGGGTTGATTTACTAAAATCTATGTTAATAAATAAAAAAGCTGGCATTCGCGTTCGGTCGAAACCTTAGGCTAGTCCAGCTATGGTAATGATTGTATAGTACCACGTACCTGCATACAGTCAAGCTGTAACCAATACCTTGTTACCACTAGCTAGATTTTGACTTTTATTCGAACTTGAACGGTAAATTAGAGTAAAATATTGGTACTGATGAAGTTCAAGATCCCGCTCTGGCTCAAGCTAGCTGTCTCCGTTGGCCTGTTGATTTTTCTATTTAAAAACACCGATCTGAACGAAGCTTGGCGGAACGTGCGCAACGTTCCGCCAACATTGATTCTCCTTGCCCTGTTTGCCAACCTAGCAGCCATACTGATCAACTCCTACCGCTGGGCGATCATTATCCCCGTCTCGCTAACTTGGCAAAACGTCAAGCCACTAATAATTGCTTCTTACCTCGGCACTTTTTACTCGGTTTTTTTACCCTCCACACTCGGAGGTGATCTGATCAAGTGGGGGCTGGCGGGTCGACCCGCCAGCCGAGCTCGCACCGCCACTTCATCTTCATCGATCGCCTGGTTGGCCTAATTTCTTCGACATTACTTTCCCTGATGGCTTTAGCATGTTTGTATTTCTTCAATCAATCATCAGTTCCTACTCTCATCTTTCAGCTAGTCAGTGGTATCTCACTAGCAATTACGATTGCCATTGTGGCTTGGTCATTATTAGTCAAGATGGCACCCAACTTCCTCCATCACCTACCCATTCCGGTCAGCCTGAAGGATCCAAGCTTGATGAAAATCTCGTCTAAACAACTTTTTTTCAGCTTGCTGATTACATTTTTTAATCAGCTGGTGATCGTCAGCTGTTCATACTTGCTCGTAAGGGCTTTCAATATTGATTTAAAGTGGTTTCAGCTGCTGCTGGTGACTCAGCTCAGCTGGCTGGTGGCGGCCATTCCGATTTCATTTGGTGGATTTGGCACTACTGAGATCAGTTTCGTTTTTCTTGCCAATCTCTTTGGGGCATCGGGGCAGCAAGTTTTATCAATTGTTTCATTGGGGATAGTCATGCACTTACTGATTATCATTTTTTCTGGCATTATCGGCTGGGCGTTGTTCTTGCCCAGCCGGCCTCAGACAATCAACGCCAAATAATTAGACCTGCCAGATCGCAGACAAATTTTGAGAAAAGAGATACAATATCAGCATTGATGAAGCTATTTATCACCATTCCTGCATACAACGAGGCGACCACTATTAGCCGAGTGATTAAAGCTCTCCCTAAAAAAATTGCTGGAGCCCAGTCTGTTAAAGTCCTGGTGTGGAATGATGGCAGTAGCGATCAGACAGCCACAATTGCATCTAAAGCTGGCGCTGATTATGTGTTTTCCAGCAAACGTAACCTTGGCTTAGCTCGTACATTCGACTTAGCCAGCTCAAAGGCTGTTGAGCTTGGTGCTGACATCATCGTCAACATTGATGCAGATGATCAATACGATCCCGACGAGATTCCCCTACTGATTAAACCAATTCTTGATGATCAAGCCGATATCGTCAATGGTGATCGGCAGATCGATAACTTGAAACACATGCCCAGTGCCAAAAAATACGGCAATCTGCTGGGTAGTTACATTATTCGCAAGCTGACCGGACTAGAGATTAATGATGCGTCCAGTGGCTTTCGTGCCTACACCGCCCACGCTATCAACCAGCTGTTCGTGTTTTCCCGACATACTTATACTCATGAAACCCTGATTCAAGCCGCTTTTGGCGGGCTGACGGTGGCGGAAGTACCGATTACCTTTCGCGCTCGCACCGGCTCCGCTGGTGGCTCGCGCCTCATCTCCAGCGTCCTCTCCCACATTATCAAGTCTGGCTCGACCATCATCCGCACCATTCTGATGTACCGGGCATTTAAGGTTTTTGTAATAGTTGGGTTGTTTTGGCTATTTTGTTCCTTTGTTCTTGGGATTAGGTATTTATATTTCTTACACATTGAACCCGATGCTGGTCATGTCCAATCGTTGATTTTATCTTCGATGCTATTTACTATGGGTTTATTTTCAATTTTTATCGGTTTAATTGCAGATTTGATTTCAATTAATCGTAAGATTTACAATAATACTTTCCAACATGGTCTCAAATAATTTCTCTGCCAATATGAAGCTACAGTTGCAGCGTACCGTACTCGAGTATGCTCCAAGGTTATTGACCCAGCTTGATCGCGACCCATTATCGCCTACTTATGGCTGTTTTGATCGAAGCTATTGGCACTATAAAATCAGAGACTTTTCATCCATGGTTCTACAGCAAAATATTCTTTCACTCGCATATTTATATCATTATCCATTTAAAAACAGTTCATATTACCGTTCTCCGCTCATTCTTGAATTTGTTCATGCGAGTATTAATTACTGGGCTAAAACCCAACACCGAAATGGCGGCTTTGATGAATATTGGCCGAATGAGTGTGGATATCCACCACTCGTCTTTTCTACGCACGCTGTGTTGCGGGCTATCATTTTATTAAAGCTGAAAAGTGCACCATATAAAAAATTCCTATTAAAAGCTATCTCCCAAATTTCTCAATATCAAGAAAAAAACGCGCTGAATCAAGAAGCCGCAGGTGTTATGTGTCTTTATTATTATTATCAGATATTTGGCGATCAAAACATTAAGAAAACTTTTGAGATTCGATTAGAATCCCTACTTAATCGCCAATCAAATGAAGGGTGGTTTCCTGAGTATGGTGGCGCTGATATAGGTTATTCTAGTGTCTTTTTAAATTACTTATCCGAGCTAGTATCTACTGAATATCACGCGCTAGTTATAGAACCACTCAGTAAGCAAATTGAATTTTTACATAACTTTGTCCATCCAGATGGAACTGTCGGAGGTGAGTATGGTAGTCGTAACACCGAGTACTTTTTACTGTCTGGACTTGTGCGGATGCAAAAATTTTCTAAACAAGCATCTTGGATGATAAAAAATATTAAATGGAATCTCAATAATTTAGATGATCGCTACTTATATCACTACATTTTTCATTCCTATATTGAAGGATCATATAATTTATCTGCAATTGCACCAAATTCGTTTGTTATAAAATCACAAGTACATTATTTTCCAGAGTCAGGTTTATACGTAAATAAGTCAAGTAGTATATATTTTGTATCGAACTTAAAAAAGGGTGGTGTTTTTAAATTATATCTTAACCAAGTTCTTCATCAAAAATGTGGTGGTTATAGGATTAAATCTGGTAATAGTTTTTTTGTAACAAATTGGTTGACAGATGCTGGCTCAGTAAAAATTAATAACTCTATGATTAAATGCTCTACATTTCTTCATAAAAACAACTTTCAGGTTATTACACCAATTAAACATTGCTTTTTGAGAATGATTGCAGTTCTGCCATATAAACAAACTATTATTTCTTCAATAAAAAAATTGTTAATACATCAAGACAAACCAACCCCTACTCTTTTCCATCGATCTTTCTCGTTTTCGAATACAAAACTGGTTATAACCGATAGTTTTACACCCCCCCAATCTATTAATGCCGATTGGTCTATAGAAGGATCTTTGCGCTTTGTTCCATCAAGTAAATTTTATGATTCATCAGTAAATACAATTAAAGATTCTCATGCGCTCATTAATTTTCAACCAGGGAAAATGCGCACTTGGGTTATAAAGTATGACAAAAACAAGTAATTATTATTCAAAACTTCAATCTGAAGTAATTAATCAGGGTTTATGTACTCATTGTGGTCTATGTGCCGGGATGTCTGCCAACACTCTTAAAATGACTGATACTCCCAGTGGTCCCCTTCCATCCAGGTGCTCAAATAAAGCACCGATTGTTAATCATGAAGTTTTTCAATCATGCCCTGGAAAAGGCATAAATTATCCCAAACTCAATAAACTTCTTTTTAATAAACTTCCTGACTCATGGCTGGTTGGCAACTTTCTCCATAGTTATATTGGTCACTCCACAAGTAAAGAAATTAGACGAATTGGTGCCTCTGGGGGCTTAATTACCCACGTTTGCTTGTATTTATTAGATAAGGGTTTAGTTGATGGAATTATTATGTCTAGAATGCGATCAGACATCCCGTGGCAACCAGAAACCATTATTGCAACGACTAGCGAGCAGATAAAGAGTTGCGCGCAGAGTATATATCAACCAATACCTGTTCTAGAAATAATTAATCAGCTTAAAAAATTTACTGGAAAAGTTGCTATGGTTGGCTTACCTGACCAGGTGGGTGCAGTTCGGTCCATGCAAACACAAGGAAATTTACTAGCTAATAAAATTTCCTTCATTATTGGGCCATATGTTGGCACTAATATGTATTTTGAGTCGATTAAAAGCTTCTTGCGTAGTAACGGAGTATCGGACTTCAAATCTATAAAAAAATTGAACTACCGTGATGGCGAATGGCCGGGATATCTATCAATTACCTTAAAAAATGGTCGAAGATTTACAGCAGAGAAATTCTATTATAATTATTTAATCCCTTTTTTTATTACAAGATCGTCACTTACCTCAATTGATTTAACTAATGAATTAACTGATATATCTGTGGGAGATGCCTGGAACCCAACTTATGAGAAGAAAGGTCAAGGTTTCTCTGTAGTTATCGCTAGATCTAAACGCGGATTAGAAATTCTTAAAGAGATGAAAATCAATAAATTGATTTCTTTAAATGAAATTGATCTTCAACAAACTATTAAGATGCACGCTCATATGATTGAATTCAAAAAAAGAGGTGCTTTCATTAGACTGAAGTTGAGAAAGTTCTTTAGTTTAAATTCACCAGAATATGGTTATAAAATTACAAATATCCCGTTGGTAAGAATTGTGATAGAACTTATTATCAGTGGTATCTTTGCTGTATGCAAATTAGGAATAGTAAAAAAGATTATGGAATTAATTCCAATTAAAATTCTGGGTAAAGTATTCAACTTTATTCGCATCAATTGGAAAAAGGTTACTAAATCATCGAAACGTAAAGGACTAGTTAGTTTTACTTATGAAGTGGAATAGTATAATTACTAGTCAATTAATTAAGTTTGGATGGCTTAGGGTTGCATCATTCTTTCTTTCCCTTTTTTTTATGCATTTATTTCATGTCACACTATCAATAGAAGAACGAACAGCTTATGCAATGGTTTTGCTGATATTACTCATTATTAGTTATTTTATATCTGCAATTTGGGTATTTCATACAACTCTAACTAAGCGAACATTTTTTCAATACTTTGGCTATATTGGTTTAATTTCAATAATATCAGTACCTCTTTTTGATTTTTTAAGTTCTAAGTTACATGTAAATTACTTATTCAATACAATAATTTCATTAGGATTGGTGTTCGTATTAAAATTTATAGTATTAAAAAATAATGTTTTTAAATAATTAATATTACAATTTAGTTTTTGAAAGAAATTCAATATTAATAATTGGATTGGAATATTTTCAAACGACCCCTATGAAAAACGCCTTATCAAATAAAAAAGTTTTTGTTAGTGGCTGCTATGATTTAATTCATAGTGGTCACATACATTTTTTCGAACAAGCATCTCGATATGGAGATCTTTATGTCTCAATAGCATCAAATAAAACCATTTTGGATCTAAAAAAAAGAAAACCGATTACGACTGAAAATGAAAGACTATTTCACATTCGATCAATTAAATACGTCTTTAAAGCTTTTGTTTCCAGAGGCACTGGAATGATGAACTTTCTAGAAGATTTTATAAAAATTGAACCAGATTTTTTTGTAGTCAACGAAGATGGCGACAAGTCAGAAAAAAAACAACTTTGTCATAAGTATGGAGTTAATTATATTGTTTTAAAGCGAGAACCAAAAAAGGGACTTCCAGCCCGTTCCTCATCTGAGTTATATACTTTAATTGCATCGACTGAATCTGATGCCTTTGAGCAGTGATCAAATATGACAACCTCATTTTTATCAAGCGGTCTTTTTGTACTTTTATTTAATTTGATATCTTCAGGATCTCTTTCAGTTTTGGTTAACCTAGGAAGAGGAGTTGGCTACAGTTCTCTTCATGTAATTGTCTAATACATTATGCTTAATTTAATTAAAAATCATATAACAATATTAATTTTATTAAGTTTCTTTATTTTTGTAAATTTCAACTACTTAATTCATTTTAATGACAGACTTCATAGTTTTGGTGACACCTTACATCATGTTCGTCAAATAGATTATGTTTCTAAAAAGATCAGTCAACTTCAATTTGTGGAAGCATTGTCACTTCCGCATTACTATCCAAGAAAACTAACACTTTTTTACTCTGATACACTATTATTTCAAGCGGCTGTGGTTGCTCCATTGAGGTTGTTTGTAGACAATCCGTTTACAATCTTTAATGTAAGCGTCTTAATCAATAATCTGCTTAATTTGTTATTTGCCTATATTCTGGTAGCTAGTTTGACAAGATTTAATGGAATTCGATTGGTTGGAACTCTTGCATTGATTTTTAACCCATTTATTATTATGCAACTTGTACATTTTCAACTTCAAGTCATTTGGCCAATCTTACTCTCCCTGACGATATTTTTTGACTGGGTGGGATTTCCTCTAGTAAGAAATAAGCCTCAGGCCGTTGCATTGATTCAAGTTATTGCATTAGGTATTGCTTTTTCAATATTAGCCTACACAAGCCCTTACTTATTGATTATCAGTTTGCCAGTTTTTATGTTACTCTTTGTGTTTTTTTTCAAAAACAATTTGACGATGGTAAGGCGCTCTTTTTTTTCTGCTTTAATATTTCTTATATTTACTTCACCACTACTGATTTTTTATTTGAATGCAGAATCTGAAGGTACTCCTTATCCCGAACAGTCTTTTGTATTGCACTCAGCACAAATAGATGATTATATAAAACCGAACCCATTTTATATTCTAACAAGTAATACAGTGTTCAATAAGTGGTGGCACACACCGCGGGCAGTTAGTGGCGAGCGAGGCTACTATCCTCCATTGCTTATTTCTTCGATCGTCCTGATTTTTTACTTGACACTTAAAAAACGCAACTTACTTCAACCAAGAGTTTCCCACATGATTATTGTGCTTTCGTTTTCAGCAATTATAGGATTCATATTATCTCTCGGACCGTATTTCAAAATTGGTGATGAATTAATGTCATTTTCACTTCCGGGTAAAATCGTAATGAATGCACCTCTTTTATCAGGCATGAGAGCAATGGCAAGATGGGAGTTACTTACAAGTTTATCAGTATCTCTTGTTTTTATTATATTGCTCAATCAATTAATACAATACTCTAAAAGTAATTTAATAGAACAAACTTTTTTTGTACAACTTACTGCTTTTGTAGCTTTTGTTGGAATAATAGTATATTTGGTGCCAAGTCCGATTAAATTAAGATCACCCGCTGAATTAAATTGGTCTTATGAGTCTTACTCATATATGCCCGATCAGTGTAATGATAATCTGTTGGAAATTCCTTTTGGAAGTAACAGTCATAGGTTATCCGATTCCTATCATAAGCTAATATTCTGGTCAACAAACTTTCATTCGTGTAATTTGCTAAACGGTTCATCATCGATTATGCCATTAAATTATAGGTACTTTCGAAATGAAATCAATGAAATTGGTTACCTTACAGATGATTTGATTAATTATTATCATATTGATTTTGTAAAAATCAATAAACAATTTCTAGATAAACCTTATAGTGAAAATGTAAATGAATATCTTACATATTTTAGCAACTGCAGTACTATTTTCACTTCTGAATCAGAAGTTTTGTTTGATTGCAGAGATGTAAGTAAGAATAATGAGTTAGAAAATTGTATCGATTCGGACATTTTAGTTGAACCGATGTTCTCATCTATATTGCTAAATGAAGATAATTACTACTTTAGTGTAAATTTTAAAAGTAATAAATCTTGCGCATTATCTTCACCCACTGACACTAGAATTTTACCTTTTGAAGTTTATGTAAATGGTTTCAATTTGAGTGTGCCAGTAGTTTTGCCTGGAATAATCCATGCTAACATTGGTAATGTTGTTGCTACTCAAATTGATCGTGGTGAGTTGCTCGACATTATTGGTGATTCTGATCATTTTTCTATTGCTTCTGCCGATGATCAACTGAGCTCTGAAGTAACAAGAGTTGATCAAGATAGTACAGTACTGAATGACTCTATTCGCTCTGATTATTCGATTATTGAAAATAATTCTAAAGTCCAAGGGGACAAGTTATTTATTGATCTGCTGATTCAAAACTCAGGTGAGTTGGACTGGTTAATTTCTACTGAATTAGTCAACAAGCCAGAAGATTTTGGATCTGTGCGATTGGGCTTGAGCTATTTGTCAAAAAATTCTTCTGATGGAAAAAACCAAAATTACTCAAAGCTAAATACTTTAAGTACTTCTAGATTATTTATTAGATGTCCGATTAAGAAGTCAGTGGGGGCAGGAGAAGTAACTAAAATAGAATGTGCGATACCCATGAGTTTTTTAAAATCAAATAAAGTAGATGCAGTTGAGTTTGACTTAGTTAGCGAGTATCTTTATTGGTTTAAAGGATTTGACTTGAGAGTGGGAAATGATCGTATAATTTTAATTAATGATCAATTATGACATATTTTAACTCAGTTATTGGTCTACTGGTTGTTGTGTTAGCATTAATCGCCTGTGGATTAATTTCTAAGAGAATTAACCAAGGGAGAGGCATTGGCTACATCTTACTTCTTGCAATTGTTTACTTTTTATTCCAACTACAATTGACAACTCTCATTTTGGGCACCTTCGGAATACTCAAGCCAATCTTACTGTTTGGGTTGAATATATTAATATCGGCATCTTTTTTAAGATTTTCAGCAAACAAGAATAATATTCAGGAACTTAAACATAAATTATCAACATTCAAATTAATTGACTTCCTTCGCTCTTTTGGTGTTCCCGCACTCTTTTTTTTAACATTATTCTTACTTAATGCTGGTACTATTGCCTACCGTATTTACATCTTGCCTCCTTCTGTGTGGGACGTGAATACTTACCACTTGATCGCACCAATCACTTGGTACCAGACGGAGACAATTCCATTGGAAATAGAATCACCAGTTGATCGTATCAACTACAACTACTTAGGTACAAAGATTTACAATTATTGGACTATTTTACTTGCTGGCTCACTAACCTTTGTAGAAACAACTCAATTTTTATTTGCTTTTCTGCTTTTGTATGTTTGTTATTTAATTCTCCGCTTATTAAATGTTAGTAAAGGTAATTCGTTAATATTTTCTATCTTGGCTATCTCATTTCCTACTATCTTGATTCAAATGCGTACGGCTCATGACCATATGTCAGTGCTGGCAATGACTTTTGTATTGATGTACTTGTTAGCTAGATTGATCTCTGCTCGTCGGTTTCCTGTACTAAGTGAGTTACTGAACATCGCCATAGCGAGTGCACTGCTCGTCTCATTTAAAGTAAACGGTCTAATGTATCTTGCAGTTTTTGCACTTAGTCTTTCGATTGTGATGCGAAGATCGTTGCTCTCAATTCCTTCATTAATTAAAAACTTAAACATTAATAAGTTGACGGGTTTGGCGACTATGCTGATCTTAGTTGGATGTATGTTTGTTGCAGGCTACTGGGGATTTAAAAACTACCTAACTGGCTATCACCCATTTAGTCAGCACTATGAAAGTATGACTAATACAACCGGTGCTTCGACTATTACTGCTAAAGCTGATCGCTACCTAGATAGGCTGTATTCGAATGTTAAAGTAATGCCAGAAAGAATATTAGATCTACCATACGGATACAATCCTGATTCTTATAGTATATCTAGCTATGGTATTACATTTTTCACATTTGGAATAATTGGATATTTAATAGTTATTGTTCTGCTCATAATGAGACATTCGTTTGTCATCAATTATGCTAGTAATAAAACCATTGTGTTTATACTTTTGTTTTCAGTTCTGTCACAGTTTCTTTACATGAGCTTATATTTCACTTATTTTAATTACAGATTATTTACAGTACTACCAATTTCAGGGGTGTTGTTTTTTGCTTATTTTCTCAATAATTTAATTAAGAACAAATCACTTATTTTAACAGTATTTGCTCTTGCTTCGTTAACTATTTTCTATAATTATTTTATTCTACCTACTATCGAAGACACCAATGCTCAAAGGTTTGCTTATTCTTACTCAAAACATATTCCAGTGGACAATGCAATTTATAACTCAAGAATGGACATTGAATGGAATATTATTAATTTATTACCAGATTATAAAAGAATTGTGTATCATACGTATTCTGATGGATTTATCCTCCCATATTACGATAATAAACTTAAGTCAACAGTAATCAGTCTAACGGAGTTTGAGTATGAAGTTGAAAATGGGGCCTTACTTTTGCCTGACGAGACGTTGCGCGTAATGGCAGACAGAGACATACAGTATTTACATATCAACAAGCGAAATATGGACAATGTGACAACTATTCAAAGCCCTTATTTTGATCACATTTATGGAGGACTTTATCAATTTAAGTATGAAAAAGACTAAAACTTTACCCAATCCAGCGGTTTCTGTTGCAACCTCAGTTTTGATCATTGTCGCCTATTTATTAGCCCTCACTTACTTTTGGCTGAATACCTCAAAGCTTGATTCTGCAATAACTTTTTATACTGAGGTGTTAGAAGCTAAAAAAGTTCCAAATAGGATAGAAATCCGAAATAGAGATGATGAACAAATTTATAGCGGTGAAACTATTAATAATTGCATTACAATTGAGCATCAATATGCGTGTGCTCTGTTTACCAATAATACTAAATGGTTAAACTCCGTTGATATCGTAGAAGTAACAATTGATGGTGTAGATATTGATGGTTTTACAATTCATCAGCATCAGCATTCAACTGTTATAAGTTTTGATGATTTCAGTATAGTGCTGCCCAAAACCACACGTAAAGATACTGTTATAGAACTTGCAAAGATGATTGACAAGTGAGATATCACTACGCAACATTTTTCATTGCATCAAACATTCTTTTGCGCAGGCTACCTTGAGGAATAATTAAATGCCTAAGTTTTCTCGAAATTCCAATTAATTTGAATTCAGAGTTTGTTATGCTCGCCCCATTGTATTTGGGTGGTTCTGTTTTAGAGATGCTAAGTAAATATATTTCATGATTCTTTATTGCAATGGTGTTCTCAAGTTGTCTTATTTTTTGATATGCAAATTCTTCAAAATCGAAATACTTATTATTGCGTAATGCCCAGCCTAAATTTAATGTAATTCCGTTATAGTTCTGACAATAAATTTGTTCACACTCTTTCTTTGAAATTTTGCATAATTTTCTATAATTATGATAGTAACATTGTGCTACTTCTTTGACACTTAATGCTTGGTGAACATCTGACATTCCACCAAAACGAAACGTGACGAAGCGCGTATCAATAAGGACAGATTCATACTCCTTTAAGCAGAGACGTAGAGTTAATTCATAGTCACCAGCACTTTGATAGCGGGTATCAAACATCCCTTCGGTTTCTATCACTGACTTTCGTGTAAGCATTGACTGATGACAAAAGGGCATAAGAGTATAAACATTCGTAATTTTCGGATGCATATGAGTATGTTCATACATGATGTGATTATCTTTTGGATCTCGAATGATGACTGGAGCATAAGAAAAAGCAGCTCCTGTTTTTTCAAGTGCTCTGACAGATTCTTCGATTCCAGTTTTTCCGTGATAATAATCGTCAGAGTTTAAAAACGCGATATACTTCCCCCGGGCTTTTTTGATGCCTTTATTCATGGCGTCATAGATACCTGTATCTGGCTCAGAGATATATGTAATCCAACCTTTTTCTTTATACTTTTCAAGTAGCTGAAGTGTGCCATCTTTTGAATTACCATCGATTACAATGTGCTCAATATTGGCATAAGTTTGATTTTGTACAGAACGCAGACATTGCTGAAATGTTTTCGCTCTATTATTATCAATAATGTTAAATGTGACGGTTATGATAGAAACTAGTGGCTGGGTGGAAGACATAAGTTACCTATCCAATCATAGCTAAAATATTTTGTTGTTTTTTAAGCCAATTATTATAGCCAACTTCTACTGATTCGAGGGCTTTTTTTCTGACCTGGTTGATTCTAGATAAGTCTAATGGTTGCGGCTTATCAATGTTAAAGAGATAGCCATTAACGGAATGTGAGATGTATTCGTTCATTGTCGGCTGATTAGCCGCAATTACAGCTTTTCCCATTGCCATGGCTTCTAAGAATGATTGACCAATGCCTTCATTCTTACGAGGAGCTATGTATATATCGCACTCTCTTATTAGCGAGTGCAGCTCTTCTCTAGTTTCAAACCAATCAGAGTAAGTAATCTTGAATTTCTTTTCTTGAGCGGGAGTGGGAGCTACAAATTCAAACCCAGGATCAATGGCGCGGTGTATATGAATCTGGCATTTAGATTTACCGAAAAGTTGTATAACAGACTTAATTGTAATATCCGATGTTCGTTGCCAGAAGAAAACCTTCAGGATGTCGGTTTTAGATATGGGAGCAGGATTGGGTGCCGGAAAATACTGAGCGTATAAACCATCGACATTTGCTTTTCTAAGATGATCCATTATTGAACTTGAGAAACTAATAATTTTAACAGATTGGTATTGTTTCCAATATTGTTCGGGTGATTCAATTACTACCGTAGCGTCATACATCGGAAAGAAAACAATATTTTGACACTCAAGCTTATTAAGGTACTCTATTGGAGGAATGTTTTGAAAGAAGACAACAGCATGATAACTGGAATCAACGAACTCTAAAGATGGAAATGGCTTGCCACTCCAGCTTTCATCCAGTACTTCTTCCACTTCGTATTTAGTTTTAAGTAAATCCACTAAGAATCGGGTTGATCCTGTTTTAGAATGATAGGAATGTCCAACATAAACTATCTTTTTCGGCCGTCCTTCTAGGTTGCGGATAATCTCAGATTTTGATCTTCTAATCTGGTTGGATAAGCTATTGATTGTTTGTTGAGGAATAAATTTACGAACTTCTTCTGCTGCTTTCCAGATCTTTGTATTTTGCATTCGTTGAATATCAGCTTGTGCCACACCCAACTCTTTTGTTAAAGCTGCAACTCGCTCACGGGAGGCTTGTAGTTCGTTGGTTAATACTCCAATTTGATCGTTTGAAGATTGTAATTCTTTTGTCAGAACACCAACCTGCTCATGTGATGAATGTAATTCTTTTGTCAGAACACCAACCTGCTCATGTGATGAATGTAATTCTTTTGTCAGCACACCAACCTGCTCGTGTGATAACTGAAGATCTTGGGCAAGTTGTTTAAGCTGCTCTTGAGATTTTGCCAGATCTTGACTAATTTTTCTAGAAGTTTCTTCCGATTGATAAGATAGAACTTTGATTTTGGCAAGTTCATCAATTAGAAGTGATAGTTGATCGATTTTTTGTTTTTTTTGTTTAGAATATGGCAGTGCAATGAGTTGTCGTTCTTTGAGAATGGCGTGAACATACTCAAAGTCTTGCTGCAACAACCCAGAGTCTAAATTTAAAACATCATGTACTTCGTCAGTTAATCCGTCAAAGAGTTTAGCTGCATTTTTATCTTTTGAGATAATATGAAGTTGGTCATTAGAATAAAACGCACAACCATGCTGAGAAGCAAGTAACTGAAGCGTCTTTTTTGTATAAAATGCTATATGTTGACCTGTCTCAGGAGTAAAATACCACCAATCATTTGCACTATGAATTTCTTTGTCTGGTTGTAGCTCAGTGGTAAAGATAATATTATCAGAGTAATTTAGCATCTCCGAAATATCCGCGAGAGGGTCAACGAGGTGTTCAAAAACTTCAAAAGCTGTGACTAGCTCAAATTTTTGACTTCTAGGTAGGTCTGTAATATCAAAATGACGGGCAAATAGGTTCTCGCAATATCTGTCTTCTCGATAGAAGTCGAAACCCTTATCTCTCATTATTCTGACAAACAGACCATATCCGCCAGCATAGTCGAGAAATTTTGCTTTTGAACTATAGTTATTTTTTAGAATTGTTCCAAGCCACTTTGAAAGCCTGATATTTCGCCAAACTATACCTATATCAAGATCCGTAATAGCATTTGAGTAAGCTTCTTCTTGCCAGTGGGGATGTTCTGTTTGAATAAATTTGCATCTATCGCACTGAAAATAGGCAGTTGAATACTTACCCAAAACATCTGCTTTAAAGATTTGAGAAGTATTGCTTGAGCAAATCTTGCACCTTGGTGTTTTGATCATTATTGCTGAGTTTGTTTATACCACTCATAGGTAAGCCGCAACCCATCCTTAAGATCAGTTGTATATTTCCAACCCAATTTTGTAAGCCTTGAAACATCAAGCAGTTTGCGTGGCGTCCCATCAGGCTTATCAGTATTCCAAAAGATTTCACCTTTATAACCCACTACATCACGTATCATTTCTGTCAGTTCTTTAATGGTACAGTCTTCACCTGTGCCGACGTTGACAATTTCTGAATCATTATAATTGTTCATGAGGAAAACAAGAGCCGAGGCTAAATCATCTACAAACAGAAACTCTCGCATTGGGCTACCTGTGCCCCATACTTCAACTCGCTTTGCCTTGTTTACTTTGGCTTCGTGGAACTTACGCATGAGCGCGGGGAGTACATGGGCGCTTTGGAGATCGAAGTTGTCATTGTAGCCGTATAGATTGGTGGGCATGGCGGAAATATAATTAGTTCCATATTGCAGATTGTAACTCTGACACATCATGATGCCAGCAATTTTGGCGATGGCATAGGCATCATTAGTTTCTTCAAGGGGTCCAGTAAGCAGATATTCTTCTTTGATAGGTTGAGGGGCTTGGCGAGGATAGATACAAGACGAGCCAAGAAAAAGAAGCTTCGTTACATTATGCTTATAAGCATAATGAATTAAGTTATTTTGTACTTGGAGGTTTTGATACAAGAAATCGCCTTTTTCGGTTTTGTTAGCCCATATGCCGCCGACCTTGGCGGCGGCACAAAACACATATTCTGGCTTTTCATGCTGGTAGAATTGTTCAACAGCTTTTTGATCAAGCAAGTCGAGCTCAGAGCGAGTTCTGGAAATAATATTCGTATACCCCTGTTTCTTTAATTCACGAACAATTGCGCTGCCCACCAGTCCGCGGTGACCTGCTACATAGATCTTGGCGTTTAATTTCATTTTCATAGATAATTTCTAGATTGTATCACCATTACTAGAGTATCACAGATATAAAAATGCAATATAAATGATAAGATAGAGATGAAATGATAGCAAGACCAACAAGTGTGCTCAAGCAAGCTATTCGTACCAGTCCGATATCTTATTATCGTCTTGCACTTAGATATTCTAGATTAACTTCAGATAAAATTCGATTTTCTACACCAGTGCGTCTTGTAAAAGAGCAAACGAAGAATACTGTAAAAAATATTTTTGTAATTATCCTACGTGCTCGTTTTTTTTATCGTATGAAAAATGTCAGGTATCGAGTGCTTGCTAAGACTAATAAACCAAAAGTTGACGTGAGTGTGTTAGTACCAACCTATGGCTCAGTGGAGAACATAACCAGATTGCTCACGTCCTTGAGTAAGCACCGCCAGATGAACTGTAGCTTTGAGGTTATTGTATGCAATGACTTGCCAGAAGAAGAATCGGCGATTGTTGATTGGACGCAAAGATCAAAAAAGTTACTTCAAGAACTGAATGCAACTGTGCTAACTGGATCTCATAACTGTGGTTTTGTACCAACCATCAATAAGCTTGTGTCAATCGCGCATGGAAAATATGTTTGCTTGCTCAATGACGATATAGAAATTTTAAATTCTCAGTGGCTGGACAGCCTTATCTCTGAGCTCAATAAGCCGAATGTTTGGGTAGCGGGTAGCTATTTGATCTTTCCGAACAGAGTGGCCGTCCAACACGCCGGCATGTACCCGTTTCGTAAGACTGATGGAGAGATATATAATTATCACTACTATAAACTTTTCAATGTCAAGTATTCTGAAATATTAACACGCACAGTACCAATGGTGACTGGAGCAGCTTTGCTCATACGAAAGACTCACTTTGAAGAACTGGGTGGTCTTGATCACAACTATCTTGGTGCAGCTGGATTTGATGATTCAGATCTCTGCAACTCTGTGCGCCAACGTGGAAAAAACATCGTATTTTGTAAAGAGAGCACGTTGATTCATTACGAAGGAGCTTCTGTCAAACACCTCTCTAGAGCTCAACAGTGGCTTTTTGTACACAATCATCACTATTATCAGCAAAAGTGGTCACAGTATTTAGAGTCAGAATATCCAGAATATGTCTAAACAAAAAGTACTTTATATTGTTCACGGCTTACCTCCAGAATCTAGGGGGGGAACCGAAGTATATACCTCCAATTTATTTGCTGAGTTCAAAAAAAGTACTCGTTACCAACCGTTGGTACTAACCCGATCAAACACAACTCCCTACTGGCTCAATGCAGTATGGGGTGACGAAAACGACCCACATCTGTTTCATATTCATACTGTACTATCAGATATTTTTTCTTTGCTTAATCCTGCAACAGATGATGCTTTTAAAGAATTCCTAATTAATATTCAACCAGATATCATTCATTTTCAACATTACTTCAATTTATCAATATCATGGTTAAAAATAGCGAAAGAATTATTTCCGAATGTACCACTGATTTTAACAACCCATGAATTTTTGGCATTATGTCCCAATTCTGGTCTTATGATCAAAACCAAATGGCAAGGAAATGCCCTATGTAGTCGATCATCTGCTGAGGATTGCGCCCACTGTTTTCCTAACCTATTAAAACGTACCTTTGTAAAGAGAGAGCGAACTGTCAGACAGATGTTTGGTTATTTAGATCTATGTATTGGACCCTCAGCATTTATCAAAGATCGTTATGTAGATTGGGGCTTTCCTGAGTCAAAATTTATTGTTTCAGAAAATGGTCAGCACCACTTCACGCCTCTAATAAATAATACTCAAGGGAATAAGTTGCGATTATGTTACTTTGGTCAAATAAATTGGCATAAAGGTTTGCATGTACTATTGAGTGCAATGGAACGAATTAAAGACCACCGAGATATTACATTGGATGTATATGGTTTGATGCAAGACAATCAGGAATATAACAAACGAGTAATTACTCAAATGAAAAAATTGCCAAGTGTAAACTATCATGGTTCGTATAATTCTGATCAAATTCCGACAATATTGAGTAAAACCGACTTAACAGTTGTACCATCTGTATGGTGGGAAAATTCTCCGTTAGTTATTCAAGAAAGTTTTATCGGGAAAGTACCTGTATTATGCTCGAATATTGGCGGCATGGCTGAGAAGGTTGTGGATGGTAAGTCTGGAATTCATTTTGCTGTCGGTAATAGTCAAGATTTAGCAGATAAAATAGTGCAGTTATATAATGATAAGACTCTGCTCAAGAAATTGATTGCCGGCATAAAACCTGTCAAGACGATCAAAGAAAATAGAATTGAGTTGGAAAACGTGTACAACACACTTTTGAAAGACAGAGCTAGCTAAACGAGAAAGCTCTAATTCGGTGCTTTAAATGCTATTCCCTCATATCTCCAGACAAATTCAGGGTAAGTGGCAATAATCAGGTTTTTTTCGTCTTCGAATGCGGTGTAGAAATGAGCCTGATTTTGATCACTCCAGAAACGATAAATGGGGCTTGATGCGACTGAGGTACCAGAAGGGAAGACATAGTAGGCTATTCCTTCATATCTCCAAACGTACTCTGGATAAGTGGCAATAATCAGGTTTTTCTCGTCTTCGAATGCGGTGTAAAAATGCGCTTGGTTTTGGTCGCTCCAAAAACGATAGAGCGGAACTGTGCCTTGGGTTTGAGTACCAAATGCCCTATATGCAACAGATTCGTATCTCCATACATATGGATCATATGAATTAACAATTAAAGTTAACTCATCGTCATGAGTTGTGTAAAAGTGTGCTTGGTTCTGATCGCTCCAGAATCTATAAACACGTTTAGATGTGGTAACGAGTCCTTCAAAGGTTGCATAAACTGTATGACTGGAATCTATGTTTGAAAAAGTGTAATAATTAATAGGTCCAACACTGACACCATCTATTTGTACATCAGCAATTTGATATCCAGAGTTTGGGGTAATGTTAACAGTTAAAGAACTACCTGATGATACTGTTTGTGACGTTGTAATTGATCCATTGCTTCCTGATGTTGTTGAAATTTGATAATCAGCTACATACAATACAGGCTCAACTGATACATTATCAAGGTAGAAAGCTATTGAGCAGTTTGGGTCATCATTAATATGAAGGAAGTCTATATATACATCATGTGAACCAATTTGCGAAATGTTAGCGACTGTTGACGCAAGAAAACTTGTTTGGACATAATTGTAATCCCATGCGTCAAGCTCAGCGTCATGTGCATTTACTACATAAGTTACATTTCTGTCAGTATCAGTAATATATACTCCAACACCATTGGTACCATAAGCATAATCACAACTACCAAAATATACTAATCTATAAGCATAACTGATTCTGAAATCTACTGTATTACTTGGTACCTGCGAAGAGTTCGATATAAGCCAATCAAAATCCGTCAAATAAGCATACCAACTATTATATCCACCACTGCCAGCACTAATAATGAAATCATAATCTACCCAATTGCCTGCGCTGTTTAAATATAATTCTTGCCAACCAGTATGCCCTAATTCAAAGTTTCCATTTTGAAGAATATTGCTGGAATAACTATATGACGACGTATCTACATCATTCGAAAGTTGATAAGTACTTACATTATCTTTAAGATCTACGGTTTGAAAATCTTCAAAAAGCTGTTTTTTAGAAATATAATCATCACTGAGCAGAGTTTCAGACGATTGTGATAACTCAAAATCTGTATTATTTGATAATTTATGGTCCTTAGTTTTTTTGTAGAACTCGAAATCCGAGTCCACTAAAGAGTTACTAGCATAAGCAGAGGAAAAATTATTAAGTAGCAAGCAGATAACAATAAAACTTAGTTTGAATAATAATTTATATCCAAATATCATTATTGTTTCCTTATGGCTGAATATTACTCGAACTAATTCGGTGCTTTAAATGCTATTCCCTCATATCTCCAGACAAATTCAGGGTAAGTGGCAATAATCAGGTTTTTTTCGTCTTCGAATGCGGTGTAGAAATGAGCCTGATTTTGATCACTCCAGAAACGATAAATGGGGCTTGATGCGACTGAGGTACCAGAAGGGAAGACATAGTAGGCTATTCCTTCATATCTCCAAACGTACTCTGGATAAGTGGCAATAATTAGGTCTTTCTCGTCCTCAAAAGCAGTGTAGAAGTGAGCTTGATTTTGGTCGCTCCAAAAACGATATACAGGTGTTGAGTTTGGCCTGCTAGTACTATACGCAGAATAAGCTATTCCCTCATATCTCCAAACGTACTCTGGATAAGTGGCGATAATCAGGTTTTTCTCGTCTTCGAATGCAGTGTAGAAATGAGCCTGGTTTTGATCACTCCAAAAGCGATAAACTGGCTTAAGAGTACTATCTGCTTCTAAAGTAGCACGATATGCATTGAGACGTTTACCACTGACTGTGGTAGAAGTGAAGGTACTTTTGCTGTCACCAGTTGAAGTAAGAATATTTTTAACTTGGCTGGCGGTAAGTGTGCTATCTGTGTTATAGACTAGAGCCGCTGCCCCTGCCACGTGTGGCGTGGCCATTGAAGTACCGTCATTAGAAGTGTAGGTATTTACAGGCGCAGTTTTGGTATTAATCTGCAATTCGTCAATGTAACAACCATTGCCAGTTGAGCCGTAGTCAGAAGCATCAGTAACCCAGTGGAAGCGCATCCGAAAGTTATCATTGATATACATTGATGGTAGCTCATAGGTTAAGTAAGCAAGTGAATAATCCCCATCACGAAGACCCAAATCTTCCAGAGCTACCTCATCCCAACGTAACGCTTCCGTATAACTTGACCCATCGGCACTAATTTCAAGAGCCATATAATCTTGAGAAACATCAGAAGCAAGTTCAGTATCACAGGCCGTGATAAAGCTAATTTCTGCCCCATTATAGGCACCGATAGAGATGACAGATGTGGTGATTAAAGAGTCTGTGTTAGGCAAATAGGGAGTATTTAAATCACTAAACAAAACCGTTTGCAAGCCAGAAGAGCTTGTCCCCCAAAAATCAGTTGATGACCAAAAATTGGGAATGTTGGGTGTAACAAGAGAATCAAAATCCTCATCAAGGGGCAGTCCGTCCGTAGTGGTAAATCCAGTACTGACAATGTTAGAGCCGGGAGCGGCAATGTCGACTGCCACACTTCCATAGTTGGAATAATCTGCCAGAGCATCAGTATGAGTTGAAGCAGCTACGCAGATGATGTTAGGTGAAGTGAACGCACATGGATACATTGGATAAGTGGCAAGATTCACGCTATCGTTACCAGCGGCGGTCACAAATAGGCCGGGAAAGCCATCAATCGCAGCTTTCAAGGCGGTGTCATTGCCGTAACCACCCCAACTAGCGTTAATGATGTTGGCATCGTTGTATCGTGCAAAGTTGACACTTTTGATATTTCCCAGTGAAGTCAAATCAGTTTTAATTGCCATAATCTTGGCAGAAGGCGCTACTCCAGCCGTACCCATACCATTATTTTTGATAGCGGCAATCGTACCAGCCACGTGAGTACCGTGCTCGCTCATGCTTGGGTAGGGTGTACCATCATTGTCTAGATAGTCATAGCCGTGCGAACAAAAGCCGATATAATTATGACTGTCGCTGACACATTCTCTACCATTCCACATATTGTCGACTAAATCAGGGTGGTCGTAGCTGACACCCGTATCGATCACCGCCACAATTGTGTCTGCACCGACAGAATAATTCCAGGCTTCAGGCGCATCGATATCAGCATCGATTACACCAGGTACGGCATCATAGGTTTGACCAGTATTGGAAAGTCCCCAAAGCTGGGTCGAGTAGGTGTCATTTGTGCCTATGCTCTGCAGTTGGTAAATATAATTTGGTTGGGCGTACTCAATGTTTTCATCTTGTTCTAGCTCTTCAATTAAACGGGAGACTGTCCGGGCGTCACTGGCGCGGAGGAGGCCAAAGTTCATCGTTTCAGCCTGATCAACTAACTCTAATTGTCGGCTTTGAGCTAGCTGGCTGGCGCGTTCTCTACCTGAGATAGAGCTGAGATTTACTTTATCTGTTTTGTACTTAACCAAGACCTCACCCGGCCGATATTGAGCCTGACCCGGTTTGGGTTTGGGATCGAAACTCATCAGGGGAAATTGGCGTTTGGGTGTGGCAGAAAGCTCTACTGTTGAATTGGTTTTCGATTCGTTCACAACGTCTTTGGTTACTGATGGCGTAATTGTGACAGATGGTGGGCTGGAAACTTCAGCTGTGGGTGTAGTTGAAGGGGTGATAGTTGGCGTGAGTGTTAGAGTAGGTGTAAGTAGCTCACCAGCTGGAATGGTCGGAGTGAGGGTCAGGGTGACGATGGGAAAAGTCAATTCCGCGGGTGAAGAAGCAGTCTCGGGTGTAGGCGCAGTGTCTTGGCTGAAGGCGGTGTGAGTGAAAATCGGAAAAAGAAGTACAAAAATTAATAACCCGATAAATTTATGCATTTAACGCTTCCCCTTTCAATATTTTTCAATACTTTTTTAGGACATTTCAATCTTATACCCTTTTTTTTCAGAATTGTAGGTTAGCTTTTGTCCTGTTAGAGTTTCCAAGTGATCAATCGATTGACCAGCCCAAGGTTTAACTTCCACCCAAGTATTACTCTCATAGAGAAATGCAGATAGTTTGCCGCTCGCATCCATGACTAAACCAGCACGGTACTGGGTGTGACCAGTACCCTCGGGATAGGTCAACATTCTGTCTGCCGGATCTGTATTATTGGGTGAATCAATTTTTTCAGTCATAAGATATTATCCCATAAAAAGTGCAGATTTTACATACTGCGCGGATCGTATCAGCGGATGATCAAAAATTTGCTGAATCGGTAGGTGGAGGCGATGCGGGCGAGATAGATAGCCTAATTAGCGCTAATTGCGTAAATACGTTTTCCTAATTAGCGCCAATTGCGCTAGTATGTTAGCGGAATTAGCGCTAATTGCGCTAAGAGTGATTTTCTGCTAGAATAATTGTGATGATTAAGCGCTTGATTGAACCTGATATAACTAAGCATTTGTTGAGTGATCACCAGGTAATAATTGTCTATGGACCTAGGAGAGTTGGTAAAACCACCCTGATCAATCACATCTTGGACTCAATTCCTCTCAAATCTCTGAGAATAAATGCCGAAGAACCGCGGTATACGCAAGACTTAGCTTCTCGGGATGTAGCTAGATTAACTGCCTTGGTGGGAGGCTACGATCTGGTATTTATTGACGAGGCGCAACATATAGAAAATGCCGGACTAGTGCTAAAACTCATTCATGATCACATTCCTCAGGTGAAAGTTATTGCTTCGGGATCTAGCTCTTTTGATTTATCCCAAAGAGTCACAGAACCTCTGACCGGTAGAAAGTGGACATATACCCTCCTACCCATTTCCTACCAAGAATTGGCCGCCCAGTATAATCAATACGAGCTAGGTCAGCAACTTGCGGAACGCTTGGTTTGGGGATCATATCCAGATATTTTTAATTACTCAAGTCTTCAGTCGCGACGAAAGTATTTAACCGAGCTTTCG
>CAZZBW010000005.1:0-56120 GCA_964653045.1 uncultured Pseudomonadales bacterium
GACCTGCTTTCACAGCTTACCTTTCCATTCCGGAAAGTATCGTGCGATAATCAGGAAAAATATCTTTGTCATGCTGAGTCCCGATCTTATCGGGATCGAAGCATAACTTCCCATAGCGTTTTCGGGACTTGAGTCACTAGATCACTTGAATTGAAATATGGACCGACAGTTTGCCACAACGCTTCGCCCGCTTTTTTGTTGACGTAGCTACCCACAACGCTGGCGACTAAAGCAGAGTTTTGACAATAAAGTGCGGCAACCAGGCCGGCGAGGACATCTCCTGTCCCGCCTTTAGTCATACCCTGGTTGCCGCCCGATACTTCAATCATTTCACCACTGGCATAAACCTGGTCAACTACCCCTTTGAGTAAAACTGTCACCTGCTGATTTTGCAACTGATCAAGAGTTTGTTGATTGGACTGAAAACCACAATTGGTCATGATCATCTGTAATTCGTGATGGTGTGGAGTAATGATCATTTGATTTGAGAGTAACTTCGGATCCACCATTTGCAGTGCGCCACCATCAACCACCCATTTGTGATCTGGAAACTTGCTCAGCAGTTGATCAATTATTTTTTTGGTTTCGGCAGAGCGCTCCATTCCCGGACCGATCAGAACAACATCATCTTCAGTCAAATACTCTTCAACATCTGCCCAATCCACTACAATCCCAGTCCAAAAACCCTGCTTGATTTGGCGGCGGACGAGCTGATTGTTTTCGTTAGCCGGACTAGTGAAGTGCACCATGTCGACGATCCGACTGGCCACGTCCGCCGCCCAAAAGATACTGCTGTGAAACAACTTCGATCCGCCGATGACTAACAGTTTGCCGTTTTGGCCTTTGTGAGAATCTGCCGCAGGCAGATTAATTTGCGCAAAATATTTTACTAGTTGTCCTTGATTATTGTTCATAACTAATTTTCCACTCTCTGTAATAATTTTCGATCAAATGTTTGTAGTTTGCAATGTGATTGTTCACAAAATTTTGCTAAAAACACATCGGTGAAATCTAGTTTTGATTGTTGGTATTCTCCTAATACTTCTAATAACTTTTCTTTTTCAAACTCAATTATCGAAATGTTAGCACTCATTAGTAGATCACATAGTACCGGAACGAAAGTATTTCTTGGTATTGAATAAAATTTTTGCAGCGCCCAGATTACTTCGTTAATAACCAGCAAACTGGTCACTCCTTTAATCTCACCTCGGGAAATTGATTGAAAAAAACTAAGTGTTTCGGCTTGCTGATCAAAAACGTCACGAACAATAAAACGCAAGAAAACATTTGAATCAATGACGTATACATTAACCACGGACGACCTCTCTGGCGACCTGGTCAATTGCTTTCTCAATTGCTTTATCTATTGGCACTTTTCTTTTTGCGGGAGAAATATAGCGGGTTAGGCAACCCGCGAATCTACTGATATTCATATTGACTGGCTCTAGTACTAATTGATCATTATCCACGCTAATCTTTACTTTATCTTTAGCGGACAAAGACAGTTGATCCAAAAGAGCTTTGGGGATGGTAATTTGGCGCTGAGAAGAAATGGTGGCAATATGCATAATTAAAGTAATCTAACATTTCACTTTAATTTTGTCAAATTACTTTAATATTTGTTTTCTACTTTAACTTTGCTGAAAGATCGATCTGCTTCACTTGGTCAAAAGTACGGATAATCCGTTCGGCAATGCCTTGGCTGGCCGTCGTGATCAACGACTGGCCAGCTCGCATCAAGCTCAGTGCGAACTCCCGCGCGTCGGTATCCAACTCAGATAAGATATCGTCCAGAATTAACATCGGTCTTTGATCAGTTCTGGTCTCAACATATTTCAGTTGACAAGTTTTGAGCCACAAAACAGCCAAACGTTGCTGGCCCCGCGAGCCATACTTAGCCAAATCTTTAAACTCAGTTAGATCTGCCCGCTCGATATCTTGGACATCACAGCTAATAACAAAGTCGTCTTTGTGCGGACCGATCAGGGTGTGACCTGCTGCCAACTCACGCGAGTGATACTGCTCCAAACGATCGGCATCAATAACGCTTGGGAGGTATTCAATTTTAAACAGAACTGGAAACGTAACCGTTTGACAAAACTGGACAAAATCCTGGCGCATCTGATGAAGCATTTGGCCGTGTTTAATCAGGCTCAAGTTCCAGTACTGCAGAGCGGTGGCTGATTGCTCGCCTTCACGCACTGCCCAAAGAATTTTGTTGCGCCGCACCAAAGTCTGTTCATAAGTTCTGAGCGAGTGTTGATAATCCAAGCTCAACTGCGACAGCAGCTCGTCCCAAAAACTACGTCTCCGGCTGGGCGAGCCTTCGATCAAGCGCAAGTCCTCCGGACGAAATACCACACAGTAAAACAAGCCTTTTATGGCGCGCGCCGTTCGGCGCGCGCCATTAATCTCAAAATACCTTTTCTGCGTTTTTTTCCCCTGCACCTCTCCTCTAGTGAGAATAACTGTCAAAATATCACTCTCAATTTTTCCCTCTACTCTTGACACTTCTTGTCCAAACGCCACCATCTCTTCTAGCTTGTCTGCACGAAAACTACTGCCCGTGGCCAGCAAATTGATCGCTTCAACAATTGAGGACTTGCCGCTGCCATTGGCACCAACAATCAAGTTGACGCCGTCGCTAAAATCTAACTTTAAATTATTGTGTGAACGAAAGTTTTGTAATTTTAACTCAGTTAGCATTAGATGTAATGTATCATGCTTCGACAACTCTAATTCTTTTGCTCAATGTTGAAAAAAGCAAAACTGCTTTGAGGAATCGACAAGTATCCCGGTGCGCGTAAATTAAACGCGGTTTTAAACTCACTTCCAGACAAAGTTATCTCGCCTTTGTCAGTCTGGAATATTACTCTGTTAGTGCTACCACCTCCCTGCTCCACCCTCACTGACGTCACCCTGCTCGGACCATCAGTTTTGGCGCGCAGCTCATCGTGCGAGTAGGGATCACCTCCCCAACAAGAAGTGGTCACCGGTGTGACTCGATCGTCACGGTAGCGGGCCGCATTGACAATGTCGGCGAGCTCTTCGCCGGTCAACCACGGGTTTGACCGGCCGCACTTATCAGAACTAGGGCTATAACCCTTGGTATACCAAGACTTATAAAGCCATGGTGATCCACCAATTTTGTCATAGGCCTTATCGACAAAATCTCCGCCACCATTACCATCCTTAGTGTCCCAACCAATTGGCGAGGCATAGCCGCCATGAGTCGAAGCATAATATGTCACCACGTCTTCTAAAACTTTTCCTCTTGTTGCATCCACTGCTTCTTTCCACGCGCCTGGTACATCGTCAGCTTTGGATTTACGAAAAACCTGACAAGCCTCAGTGGTGCAAATTTCTTTGCCATCTTTCATATAACGATAAGCATAAGTGCGCGCTGCTACAGCTTGCGCCTTGAGCGCTTCTGCAGACCAGGATGAAGGCATCTCGGCTATTCCATATAGATAATAGGTTTCAAACTCGATTTCGCCAACTCCAGATACCTTAATCTTCCCGCCGGTATCTTTGTCCACCGGCTCTTTGCCATAATATGCTTTCAGAATTTGTTTGTAATCCTGTCCGGCTTGAGCTCTACCTCTAGCCCCATACTGACTCATACCTTTGCGATGAGTGTGAGCACCAAATGAAAATACGGCAAACGTACCAGATGGTGCGCTCTCTCGAAAACCCTTGATGCTAGCGTTGTAATCGTCAGCCAACTCACTATCACCAATGCTGGCGGTAAACCCTCCAGATCTAGAATTAATGATCTGCTGCTGGCGAGCACTCAAGTCAGCGATCTTACCTGTTAATGTTTTCTGATATTCTTTTGCTTTGGCAATCTCGCCTTTGAAAAAATCTGCCTGCTCGTCAAGTTGTTTTTCCAAACCGGCTAACACAATTTGCCGTTTTTCTAGCTCGCTTTTGTCTTGGTTGAGTTGAACAATGTCCTGACCAATGCTCGTCAGAAAATACTCGTCTTGAGCCCGAACCGACGATTGATAAACCATTCCCTTTGTTAGTTTGGGCTGGGTCAACTCGGCCAGCAGCGCCACTGACTCATTCATTAAGCGCAGATACTTATATTGGTCGAGTATTCGCTTAGCAAGTAACTGATATTGGACAGCCAGATCTTGCTCTCTTTCTTTAATATCCTCGGCGACTTGATTAGCCTCTTGTTTGGCGCGGACGATTCCCGCCCGCGCCCCATTTATCCTGCTTTCCAAACTCAATACTTCTTTTTCAAGAGGGGTGGTTGCTGCCTCGCTCATCCCTTTGAGCTTCGCCAGCTCATTGATCTGCTGCTGCAACTCATCAACGGGATCAAGGGCAAAAACTTCTGAAGCAAGTTTTTGCCCACAACTCACCAGAACGAGTGCGAATACCATCATCCCAATAAATGAAACAGCCAGATTCTGTAATTTTCTGATTTTCATCTGCTCTGATGATACACGATCATTTTGCACCAAGCCAACTCACTCTTGAAAAGAGTTGAAACCAACGGTATATAAAATGTTAGCTAACAAGTATAATTGGTGATGCTGTGCTTAATGCAAAAACAAATATTGGTTTAGCTACAATGATTTTATTGTTTAAACAGTGTGTAATTTTACTGGTTTTTAGCATATCTTGGGTTTTCTTATCCCATCATAATCCAGTTTTTGCTGCTACTTGCAACAAATTAAAAATTACCTATTCTGGTCAACAGTCGTATGTCCAGGGAAGTAACAATAGTTTCTCTGTAACAATTTCCAATAAATCATTAAGCGATCCCGTCTTAGTCGATGGAACTGATTATGAACTATTAGCTTTTTATGAACGATTTATGAGCGGTCTTCGCGCAGAATCATTTACAACAGTTAGGTCAACTGGAGGTAGCATTACTTTTACCATTACCGAATCTGCCTTTCCACAACTATTTGTAGAAAAAACAACTATTGCTTTTGGTGGGGGTAATTTGGGAGTGGGAACCTGCACAATTGGTTCATACACAATAGTTCCAGCAGTTGTGGAGTATCTCAACGTTTATCAAAACAGAAACGGACAGAAGTGCTACGGTGGAAATGGTGGAGGCTGTCTGGAATCGTCCGACACTCAGCCCATTATCGTTGAATCAAAAATTGTTAATGGCAACGGAAACCCGATCGCAAATGTCACAATTGAGCACAAAATTAACTCTAACGGCATAAGGACTACCACTGATGGTAATGGGGTTGCATTAACTACCCACGCAGGACCTCATAACAGAACTGGTGCTCAACCATTTGAGCCTGGAATATATCCCGTTGAAGTTGTGTTTGTCCCTTCAAGTGGTGGCTCAGTAAAAATTGCTTCAACAAGGATTTCAATTTCTCAAGATTGTTCGGCTCATCCTAACCCTTGTGAAACTACAGCTACTAATTTATTTACTGGCACAAGTGTTGCAAATGTACCATATGGCGAATACAAAATCTGTGATCAAATTCCTGAATCCCTAAGTGACCAAAAACAAAATTGTTTAGATTGTGTGGGCAGTGAAGATGGATACGGCGGCATCTGGACCGCGATTGGCTGTATTCCCAATGATCCAGAGACAATTGTTAAGGTCTTTTTACGTTTCGGCCTGGGGATGGGGGGCGGTGTCGCACTGCTGATGATCCTGGGCGCCGGTTTCATGCTCACAGTTTCTCAAGGTGATCCGAAACAAACCGACACCGCCAAGCAGTGGCTAGGCTCAGCTATTGCTGGTCTACTCTTCATCATCTTCTCAGTAACCATCCTACAGTTTATTGGATACAATGTGTTCCAAATCCCAGGATTTGGGGGATAAAAATGTCAATAAAACAAAATATTACCAGACTGATAAAATTAAGTGTTTTGTTTTCATTTATTTTATTACTTGTTGGTACAAAAAAAGTTGATGCTGCCGACTGTGGAACGAGATCTGAATCACCTTGCAGTGCGAGCTACTGTGATGATGTTTGTCGTCAATGGTGTGATTCTCAAAGTAAGCCTGATTGTATTGCCACCTATGGAACCGACACAACACTATGGGACAATTGCTGCTATGACGGAATGGCAGAAGGCACTTGTACCAGGGTTGGTGTTGATGAAAAAAAAGAATGCGAGTGCGATAACTTTACTGCATCACCTGCGAAAGTTGAATACCCTTATTTCCAATGCTCCGGCACAACCCAGGCTAGCCCACCATTAATTCCACCATATGTTTATTGTGGAGCCGGATTAACTGGAGGATTGTGTTGTGATAGCCAAGCATCTTGTGATGCCGAGATTCCTCCAACACCCACTACGCGTCCACCTACTCCAACGCGAAGTCCATCCTCAACTCCTGGTCCTTCCCCCACTCCCCGACCCTTTACTCCCTATGAGGCACCATCCAATAGCTTCTTCGACATGCTCAACCCGCTCCAACACGCAGGTGGAGAAAGCATGTTTGACGATAGTCCTTCTGAGTATGCCGACCAGCTTTCCACACCCGGAGGGATTGTTTCCAGATTACTGGCTTTCGCTTTTCCTTTAGCCGGCCTGATTCTGTTTGTGATGCTGGTCTGGGGTGGGTTCGAAATTTTGATTCAGGCACCAAGTAAAAAAGGCATTGATGCTGGCAAACAAAGAGTTTCTGCCGCGATTATTGGTTTTATTCTGCTTTTTTCCAGCTACTGGATTTGGCAAATTATTGAGGTAGTATTTGGAATAAATATATTTTGATCAAAATATGAGAATACTCTTTATTTCACTAATACTCGCACTCTCGTTTTTTTTAGGCAATAGCGAAAATGTTTTTGCTCAGTGCAATCCAGGTGAAGGTGGCATTTCTCTCGGAGATTGTTTAAAATTATCCGACAGCACCCCGGTCCAAGACGTTTATACCACCCCAGCCTTTCTAGTCAACTTGATAATTGATAATCTGTTTGTGGTAGCGGGAGTGATCATCTTTTTTATGACCCTCCTGGCTGGATTTTTCTTCATCACGGGCGGCAAAAAAGGTCTGGATCAGGCTAAACAAATATTGCTGGCAGTGATTATCGGTTTTGGACTGATGTTTGGTGCCTACTGGATCGTACAGATTATTAAAACCGTTACTGGAGCTGATATACTTTTGTAAATAATTATGAAGAAGAAATTGCTTTTCTCCCTAATCCTGGCAATCTGCATGGTGGTACTGCGTTCTCAGATAGTAAACGCGGAAATTAACGATGCAATTGGCTCGATCGAACCCCCACCTGGGGTAGAAGTACAAAACCAAGACATGGTCAACAAAGGAGCGGGGACTGCTGAAGACATTGCCATCTTTTTCTTTTTGAATAAATTTCTGATCGTCCTTAACGTGGTGGCCGGACTATGGGTGCTAGTTAACTTGACTTTAGCAGGTTATGCCTATATTAGCTCTCAAGGAAAAGCTGAGGCGCATCAGATTGTCCGTGAAAAATTGACAATGAGCATCGCTGGGCTGGCTTTGTTAGTAATTGCGTACATGGCCATAGCGATCTTGAGTGCCCTCTTCTTCGGCGACCCAGGATTCATCTTAAATCCAGAATTATCAGAGCCACCAACATGATGAATAAAATGAAAAGATTAATTTTGTTACTTGCAATATTTTCTTTTCTGCAAAGCGCTAGTATGAGTGTCGTCAACGCCGATACTTGCCCCTACGATGAATGCTCTGGAGGGTGCACTTATGAGGGTCAATGCGTTGATAACATTAAGTGCGTACTTACTGTTTATGAAGAACCATCTTTTCAGACGGTGTTGGCAAAAGGCGATCAACCATGCGGATCGTTTATTATCGGCGGCATTTCTCCACCAAAGGGGGTAGACTCTTTTAATAGGCAAGTCTGGAGAGACGCATCCGTTGTGGGCAAATATATCGGTATTTTTTATTTTGTGTCCGCCGGCTTACGTTTGTTTTTCATCATCGCCGGCTTGCTCGTTTTTGGCAACTTTATTTACTCTGGATTTATTTATATCACTCAAGCCGGCAACTCCAAAACTCACACCGAAGTCAAAGAAAGAATCACCTTCAGCGTCGTTGGTCTTGTCATCATGGTTTCCGCGTTTATTGTCGCTTCTCTGATTGGTGCCATTGTGTTCGGTGACGTCGGTTTCATCCTCAATCCAAATATTTCCGATTATGGAGCTACGGTGAGATAGTATTGAGGTGAAAAATAATCGTTAACAGGCTATAATTAACTATTGTGAAAAATCTCATTCCACAAGCACAAGCTCAATTCGGCTCTGGTATCGGTTCCCCATTTGATGACAACACCTACACAGACGTTCCAAGTTTAGTTTCTGATGGTGGATTTACCACTATGGAACTGATTGTTTCTAATGTTTTAGCCATGATTACCGTAATCGGCTCGATCATGTTCATCGGTTACTTTTTGCTTGGAGCAATTTCGTGGATCACGTCTGGGGGTGATAGTGGCAAAATCAATAAGGCCAGAGATCAGATGATGCACGGCGTACTTGGTCTGTTAGTATTGGTACTAGCCTATGCAATTGTCGGCTTGGTTGGCTCAGTGCTGGGAATAACTAATATTTTGAATCCAGCTGCAGTGTTAGAGGGTTTAGTGCCAAATTAATATGAAGAAAACAATTTTACTAATCACAATTATTTTTTTGACAATTTTTATTAGTATTGGAGAAGCAATAGAAGTATCGGCACAAATTACCAATCCAGCTATTGACGAGTTGGGCGGCAACACACCTGAATCTTATCAGGAAGCTTCGTCTGGGCAAACCCTTCTAGCCCAGTTTGTCCGGCTTTGGGCGAATGCGATGACGATTGGCGCGCTGCTGGTGATCGTGTACTTCCTCTGGGGCGCGATGGAATGGATTCTGTCTGCGGGCGATACTGGCAAACTAGACAAAGCGCGCCAGCGGATGATGCACGCTGCCCTAGGCATGATTATCTTGGTTAGCTCTTATGTGATTCTCGGATTTATCAGTAGCTTGCTGTTTGGTGAAAATTTTGATTTGTTCGACCTTGAGTTCTTCACTCCAGGAAGTTAGTTAATAATTTACGAAAACACAAAAGCTACAGACATATATGAATACTGCAAAACCTAAAATAATCAAAATTGCTGGATTTTTGTTCGTTTTGGTATTTTTGGTGGTTTCTTTTTTCAGTTCAAGTCTTAACTTCTCTACCCACGCAGCCACATTACCTTTCAATCTTGGTCAGGAAGCAGAGGATCAAGAACTGCCTCACGCCGTGGCGGGGAGTGAAAACTATCGACAAAACTTTGCTGGCCTTGTCGGCAGCTTGCTCTCAATAGTCATGCCTGTTTCAGCACTGATTCTTCTTCTCTATTTAATTTGGGGTGCAATTGAGTGGCTCACATCTGGCGGAGACAAAGGTAAACTAGAAAAGGCCCGTGGGCGAATTACTACCGGCGTGATTGGCATCGTTGTCGTCTCCGCCACCATCTCTCTATTTATGCTAATGCAACAAATCCTCAATGTTTGTGTGTTAGATTTTTGGGGAACGTGCAGCGGTGTGTCTCAGGTTGGAGAAGCTTGTACTCCAGGAGAAACTTTGTGCTCGGGCAACACCGTGATGGAGTGCAAGAGTGATGGAACAGGTTACGTGGGTTACGAGTGTAGTAGTGGTGAAATTTGCTCTGCTGGAGCATGTATACTTGACCCAGTCGAGTAGTATTTAACAACCAGGATCTGTTATGAAATTACTCGTCACCCAAGCATTTGCCGCCGATTCAACCTTCATCGGTACTACCAACCCTGGACCTGGTTTTGCAGTTTCATTGGGCAGTGTCATCACTACCCTGCTCTCATTCGTCATGGCGATTGCGGCTTTGGCAGTATTTCTATATTTGATTTGGGGAGGATTTGAGTGGATCACTTCTGGTGGTGATAAAAACAAGGCTGAGCAAGCACGATCTAAGATTACTACAGCGGTCATTGGCTTGTTCGTACTGGCTTCAAGTTATGGCCTACTCAAGCTGATACTAGGCATTCTTGGATTTGATAGCCTGACTGATGCGCTGGGAGGAATTCAAAGAATTCGCTAGTTTTTTTTGCACTTTATTTTCATTTGGTGTATGATATACGACAAGTAAATTGATATAATTTACTTTGGAGTAAGATAGTAGTAAAGTAATTAGTAGTAACATTGAACAACAAGGAACGATATGAAATTCTCGAGAAATAAAATTGTTGCTAGTTTATCGCTCGCAGCATCTACCCTAGCAACGTTGCCAGGTGTGGCTTTTGCCCAGCCCGCAAACGTTGGAGCTGGAAACGTCGGCACAATCTATTCTTCAAGAGGATTCGCTGCCAATTTGGGTGCTGTACTTACCACCCTGCTCTCATTAATTATGGGTATTGCTGCTCTGGCTGTGTTTATTTACTTAATTTGGGGTGGTATTCAGTGGATCACTTCTGGTGGAGAAAAAGGTAAAACAGAAGAGGCCAGAAATAAAATTACTTCTGCTGTGATCGGGTTGATTGTCTTGGCTGCTTCTTATGCCTTACTAATGCTCTTGCTCAGAATTCTTGGCTTCAATAGTTTGACCGATACACTTGAAGGTATAAAAGTGATTGATACTTATTCCGGTACCTCAATGTAATTTTCAGAAGCAAATATGAAGAACAAGTCACTGTTAACTATATCTTGCGCAATATGTTTGTTCGTTGCCTTGGCTTCGACTCAAAGTATAGAAGTGATTGCTGCCGCTGGTGATGCAACCACCAGCGGCAATACTACTACTTCTGTCATGGGTGGTACTACCACCAATAACTCTGGTACTGGTCAGGTAGAAGTAACCAATCAAGATGGAGCCACTTATCTCACCACTTCGGTAGTTGGCGGTACCACTTCCGATCCTAACAATCCAGATTTCCGATATCTCCCATCTGGCTTTGCCCGAGACTTCACTGCTCTTTTCACTGGCGTTCTTAGCCTAGTCATGGCACTGGTGGCGGTCTTAGTGTTTTTTATGCTGATATGGGGCGGAGTCGAGTGGATTTTATCTGGAGGCGACAAAGGTAAAACCGAGCAGGCACGAAATAAAATTGTGGCCTCTCTGATTGGTTTGCTAATTGTGGCCGCTTCTTATGCCATCCTCTACTTAATATTGCGATTCCTTGGTTATAGCTCACTCACTGAGATCATAAACGATATCAAACCGATTGCAGGTCCTCGCGCAAGATAGTTGGGTGGTAAAGTGAGAATATCTGTGATGAAATTTGTCCGCAAATCAGTTTTATTGTTGATGGCAGTTGGGCTGGGGTTGGTGCCCCTATTTGCCCCAACCCCAGCCCAAGCACAAACTACTGAGTGGACAGGTGTTTGCGTCGGATCAAGCGCTAATGCAACTGGAGTCGCCACCATCCAAGGTTTTGAGTGCCTGATCGCCAACATTTTTATTGTGTTTATTACCGTCATTGGTTTGGCAGGTTTTGTGATGTTTATTTATGCCTCGTTCCGTTGGTTGATTTCTGGCGGCGATTCCAAAGGTACCCAGGCCGCACGCAGCACCATGACTTATTCTGTCATTGGTCTAGTAGTTGCTTTAAGTGCTTTCATTATTATTAACTTAATCGCTGAGTTCACTGGAATTAATTCTATTAAATCTTTTCGAATCCCCACTTCAGATCAGCCCTGGAACTTATAACTTACTCTCCACCCTGCCTCACAACTAACCATTTTTACATACATCTCATCTTGTCTTAATTGGGTATCTCGCCCCAAATCCTCAAAGGCTGTATAATTTGGTCGTGAGCTCTTTGTTTAAAGTTTTAACTCTAGCGTCAGTTGTGTTTTTTCTTAGTTTTTCCCAAGTGTCGGCCTACAGTCTTGAAGATTTTAAAGTCGACCTAGATTTTTTAGGCACTGTTACTGAAGGAAAGTTGCTTTTTAGTCCTTTTGGCACAAATCCCGATCCAAATTTTGCCAAGCACCGACTTTCAGATGAACAAATCCAGTTTTTATGTGATTCAGATTGTAGCTCAAAAAACATTGGAGTGAATTTTGGTACTATTTATAAGGGGGGTGATTACAATAGAGCCAGAACATTAAAAATGAATTGGTCACTAGAAATCGCCAGAACTGACTCTGCTCAAGCAGTCGCAGATGTCATCAACAACGAGGGGATCGAAAAAGTAATTATTAGAATCGGTGTTGGGGGCGATAGCCTTGGATTTAATGATCCAGGTGCTTACGTTGCATTTCTTAATGACGTTGCGAGAAAAGTCGGTAACAAACCATTTTATGCCATCGCCGGCCCTAACGAGCCAGATATTGAAAAGTGGGCGGCCCCAAGTTGCACTCCACCAAATCAGGGTGACCCTCCTGAGGTTCGCATCAAATTCTATGATTGTGTTGGTCCATTACTTGCCAACTACATGAACAGCGTTATCGCCGGAGCTCCAAGCAATGCTCTGTTACTTTCGCCTGCTTTCAACATGACCAGTTTTATGTTTAATGATGACACTGGTCGTGCCGACGGCATTCCCTTAGCAATGAAGCGAGCGAATGCAAATTTTGCTGGTCTTTATGCTATCGCGGGCAATCTCTATCCCGCCGGCGACTCCATGCAAAATATCTGGAATAATCACGTAACTTCGATAATAAGTCAGCTCGGCAGACCAGTCGTCATTACCGAAACCGCACCTTGGAGCCCACTAAATGAGCTTTTTTCTGGTTTCGATACCTCGATTTATAATGATTACAACACCACTGACGACCAGTTCTACCTTCATCCTATTCTAGGGATTGATCGTGCGCAGCCGGGCAATTCCGGACCTTATAACGCGAACCTAAAAATCATTCGCGATGATCTAATTAATCAAGGATATGAAGCTTACTGCGCCACTCCGGGTTTCCGCATCGAGCTGACTCAAGCAGGCAAAGATTGGATGGCAGATTATGTCGAGCAAAACCCACCTGGAGCAATTTTTGGTGGAGCAGAAAATTTTTATATTCGTACTCGAACCGACGGCGGACCACCCGGGATTGGTACTTTTGTTCGCTCTTGGCTCACCGTCGATTATCGAAATGTAGACACGCCGGTGTTCCGCGATGTCGAGGACAAACAATATTTAATGAGTTCTTTAGACGAATACTTTGGCTTCAAAGACACAGTGCTCGGAGAAAATCCCGAATCTGAGCTCACTTCAGCTGCAGTCAACTCACTCCTGAGCAACCAACAGCGGTGTGAAGCTTCAGTACGAATTTTGATCAGACAAGAAGAGATGTGCGGTAAGTTGGTTAATCCCAATGCTTGCGCCCTTTACGCCCGACCAGTGCCGCAGACCAGTTTTACTATTAAAGCAATGTTGGATGAGTACAAAAGGTTGGCAGCCGAGGCGGCGACTCGGCTGCCAGATGAAGATATTCTGACTTATCGAGATCAAAGCACAATTAAGGCTGTCTGCACTGAACTTCTTACCACTGAGTGGGATTTAAATGCTCGCCAAGGACTTTTATATACGCCTCTGACTATTGACCGAGCATACCGCCTGGCATTCTTGGTTACCACCATTGAGCTTAAACACCCTACCTATTCGAGTATGTTCAATATGTTCGTTCATCCCAACGAAGGGCCGGTGGGCGGTCCTTCAAAGCCAGATCACGCGGTATTAGTCAATGCTTTCAAAATTCCGGACATCCTCACTACCACCCAATTAGAACAAGAGTCTCTTATTGCCAGTGGAAACACTCCTTGGACTGATTCGAGCAAACTCACCCGCAACTCACTATTGACAGAGAAAATGCAAGAAAAGGTAGAAGTTTCGGCAGATGAAAAAAGGGCGGATTTACTCCAGGCGGCAAGTTATTACGACACTAATACTCAAACCAGAAAAGATGAAATTTTATGCGCAGTTGGTCCTTCGAATTGGGGCATTGGTTCTCCTGAATGTAATGACGAGCTAGCTAAAGCCGTGATTGACATCATCAATGCCCAAGCTAGCTCCCGAGTCAGTGAAGAAAACCAAATTGACACTTCTTGTCCAGAACTGATTAAAGAACCTGCTGACGAGATTCTTGATTTCGGTTCTTTCGGTAGCGTCGAATCGATCACCAATCCTCCAGAGCACCTGACATATACCCCAGAGTTTGGGGGTAAACTATTAAACCGAATCTTTAATGTTCCCAATAAAGGCGAGGGTGACGTTGGCGAGCTCGACTCCAGCCATCAAATTGAGCCTCAGGGTGAAAGCCATCCTTCATTCGCTGAAACTTGGAAACCAGGTGATCCTCTCGATGGAGAAAACCCACTGGGTATGCCACGCGACTGGGGCCTTAAATCACTTTTCCACGTTGTGACTCAAACTTATCCGGATTTTCCATATGCTGGGTGCTGTGATGAAAGAGAGGTTAAGCACTTTTTGGTCTACCCCATGGGTTACGACATCAATACTATGCAAGAAGTACTAGCCAGTACCTTTTTCAACAGTGAGCAAAAAGACGAATTGGCGTCACTTTCTGAAGATTTTGACCGAATTCAACTAACGGGTGATGAAATCGATTTCACTGGCGGTACTAGAGATCACACTTTTGATGACTATCGTATCGAGCCACCCAACTGGAACGGCCAGCCTGGTAGGATTCTTAAGGGAGAGGAGGGCGGCGTTTATGACATCGACAGTTGTAAAAAAGTGTATAAACAAGAGTTAGATCATTATGACCCAATTACTCTTCTCCCAGTTTATGTACCGGTTCACATTGGTTGGGAACTGCCTTGTAGCCGCACTTTTGGCTGGGAAATTTTACAAAAGGGCCATGCTCTTTCCGCCGGACTGGTGGGAGGAAAGTTTGGGTTTTATTTACAAAATGTCCAGAAGTCACTCAACACTCGCTTTAGTGCTGTCAGAGACTATCTGGATTCGTGTAAAACAACAGAACAATTTCTAACCGGCAGGTGCGGTGAAACCGTCGAGCCGGTAACCGAAGCGAATCCGGTTGAGTGTACTGACTTGAGCTGCAACCCATTGCCCGAACCAACTTATCCACCTGTGGCAGGTAACACAGGAAGTTGCCTAGACTTGTGGGTAAGTGGCGGACAAGTCTATGCAAGAAATAAATGTGCGTGCGCTTTTGGGGACTGGCATATCGAAGACGCCGGGGGTGGACTTTGGTGCGGTCCGCTGGGCGGATCGAATACTCTATTTCCTTTTGAAACTAAAGGTGGTTTTTGCAGCGACAGAACTCCGCCGAATCCAGTGTGCGCAACAATTTGGGCCCCTGGGGGACCACCATCAAATTGTCTTGTTGCTAATGAAAGAGTCTGCGTTAGTTGGTAATTGCAAAAAAAATTATTTTTTCGCAATCTGAACTGTGGTTTCTTTAGGCTTTTTGGGAGTATTGGTGTTTTGGGGCGCGACGGGTTTTTGCTTCATTTGCAGAGACTGCAGGGCTGGCTGGGTGGGCAAAGCAGCTGGCTGGCTGCTTTGCCCATACTTGCGCGCCGCACCGGCGCGCAACAGTTCCGCCACTGTGGCAAACGTCTCTGCTCCAGCGTTAGCTCCTTGCAAACCCTTTGTCTGCGCCTCAATTCCCAGGAGCAGGTTGCTGCCTGACTGAGCATCTATGCCAAGTTGGGCTTGGGTAAGTAACTTATAACTCAATTCTGCCAAAGAACTAAATCCCACCGAGCTCATTTTCAACGTCCCAAATTGGGTTTCATACTCGTTTAGACTAAGTAGCGGCTTGTTTTTAAACAATTCTTCGTTTTCCAAATAAATGCCACTCAAATGCTCTAGATTGCTCACTCCCACCGTGATAATCAAATCGCACTCGGCGCCAGTGTAACTCAACTGCACGTTTTTGGTATCTAGCGGCAGACTGCCCTTCTTTGGTTTAATGGTCAAATAAAATTTTTTGGTTTCTTCACCGATGTGATAACTAATTTTATCGACCTGATCCTCCTGATAATCAAACGCGATTAGCAAGTTCTGTCTGCCCGACTCGGTCGAAATTTGATCCAGACCAAAAATCCGTTCGTCAGAGTTCGGTAGCTCTGGAGAAACCAACCAAACTTGCTTGCCAGCAGCTTTCAAAGCTAAATATAAAGCGGTGGCGGTGGCTTGGTGATCCAGGCCACCGCCTGCTCCCATCACCACCAATATCTCATTTGCCTCACTGATTAATTTACCTGCTTGACCAATTTGTTCTTGAGTAGACATATAACCTCCAGATCTAGAAATTAATCTAGCAACAAACTACTAATCTTCAGCGGGGCAGGTATTCAAAATCATCATAACACGCTCAAAATCACTCATTCAAGCGCAGTTTGATCCCGCGTGGACAGAGCGCTGTGTAATGCTATAATTTTGTTGTGTTAAAGCGCTTGATATCTATTTTGCTTGTTGCCGGACTTGGATATAGTTTCTTTTTCAGTGCAACTCAACTTCATTCGGTAAAGGCTCAGGGTACAACCGATCCCTACAGTTATTCTGTCACACAAGAGGAGGCGGAGGCGTATTACGAAGCCGTGTCAGACTGCTCTACACCATCTCTAGAATGTCTTGTGCGTAATGTCTCCCGCTTTACCGCCATCGAATGGATTAATGATATTGGTGGCCAAAAAGGCTCGTGTATCAGCAACCCCGATGGCTGCAATGATCCGCTTTCTGATGCTGGTGGACAACCAATCGCCAGTGGTGCTATCGGTGGCTTAGCTTCGCTAATTGGTGGTATGTACAATAATCCTCCCGCTAGCTCACTTACTTATGTCGCTGATGTCTTGGATTCGGCTAATATTGCCCGTCCCGCCTACGCCCAAGGCTTGGGTTTTTCTGCCATGGATCCTATTTTGCCCCTATGGAAAACCTTTCGTAATGTGGCATACATGTTTTTCATCATCATTTTTGTGATCACTGGATTTTTGATCATGTTCCGCTCTAAAGTCGGCCAAACTGCCATCACTGCCCAACAAGCTATTCCTAAAATCATTGTCTCATTAATCATGGTGACATTTTCTTATGCCATTGGTGGCTTTTTAATTGATTTAATGTACTTATCGATGACGTTGATTATGGGAGTGTTTGAATCAGTCTTGAGTGGCAAAAATTATTTGGGAATGAATATTTTTCAACTAGGTGGTGACTTATTTAAAGTTGTTAGAACTAATGTCGATTTTCAAGATACTGTCTCAGCTTTTTTTACTAACTTAACTGGAGCCCCTCAAGCATTACTCTCCGTGATTGGTGGACTAACTTTGTCAATCATTATCAGTATTGCTTTGCTCATCGGTTTAGTCAAACTCTTTTTTGAATTATTGCGCGCCTACGCCACCGTTGTCATCTCCATCGTCATCTCGCCCATCACGTTAATGATGAACGCCATTCCTGGCAATAATGCTTTTATGACTTGGATCAAAACCCTGGTGGGGCACTTACTCCCCTTTCCCACCGTCTTAGTGGTAGTAGCAATGTTTGGAGTTTTTACGCAAGGAACGACTAGCTCAAGTGGCGGATTTATGCCACCATTTTTGATTGGCAGTGGACAATCCGACGTTATCACCTCCGTCCTCGGGCTCGCCATCCTGCTCGCCCTCCCCGAAATCGTCAAGCACATCCGCGAAGCAATTGCACCAAAGAATGCGTTTGCGGAGATGATCTTAAAATCAGCTGGTGACAATTTTAGGAACACTTCTGGTGTTGGATTAAGACTTGCTGGAGCAACTACTATGGCGGGTGCTGGTCTTGGTGCTGGGTTAGCAAAAGGCGCTCTATCTTCTGATAACCGAGCGCTGTGGAGAATGGGCGAGAGGGGCGCGGCTGTAAGATCTGCCCTAACTACCGCAGGCAGGTATGGCGGTAATTATGCCAGTGCTGGAAGTAGACTAGGAGGCTGGATAAACACCAAACTTGGTGGCAAAACTCATGCTCTTGCAAGTCCTCTAGAATTATTGGTTGAAAAAGGCACTGGAGCTGTTACTGAGGAGGCGCGTTTGAAAAGAATGGAGAGAGCTGATTTTGAAGAGAGGTCCTTACCGAAGAGAATAAAATCACCTGGAGCGATGAGTGATGATTTATGGAACAAACGTGTCCAACTTGCCGAACTTGAAAGACGTCGTAGAAATGCCTACAACGCGGAAATGCAAAAACAACTGGATAAACAAGGCACTGACGAAGAACCTGACTTTTCAAAACTTGGTTACTTAAATCAATCGGTTAGTCAGAAATGAGTTGTTATTTCTTTTTCGGAGTAAATGTTCTCGAATGAACTGAGTGCAAAAATCTGTCTTTTTCTTTTCCAGCTAAACTTTGGGTTTTGGGGTCCGCTAACATTAAAGTGAAATTAAAACCAACTGTTCTATCTGAAATGTTATGGTATCTCCCCTGTACTAACCACTGCCTTGACCTACTTAAAAAGTCTAGCAATTCCCACGAGCATGAGCCTCTATCTATTCCTGCAATTGGCGCCCGGTTCGGGCTCCCAAGTGAGCCGTATGCCTTAATTTGTTCACATATTGACTGATATGCATAATCACGCAACTCCACAACTTGTCTGTTGACATTATCACCAACCAACTTTGAGTACGCTGAATCAAGGCGGTCAACCAACTCACCCGGAATGTTTGCTAACAAGTTAAATAAGGTATACTTCATCGCTGCTCTCACAACCAAATGATAATCAACATATTTATCCTGATAGGTTGCGTTGGCTCCAACAACTCCATGACCAAGATACCCCACAACTAAAGCGTATTGCGTAAAAAATGGGCTAAGATATGAATTTATCCATCGCGATAGTGTTTCGCGATTAGTTGGTGGTTTTAGTTCGGGTGATTTCTGTGCTTGATAGATAATTTCTGCGTATGCATCTCTGGCAGCCTTATACGCGTCTGCTTGCTTACACTCTGGATTTTGTCCTGAGTTAGTAAATTCGTATAATGCCGGAAAATCCTGATCCCAGCGAGTAGGAGCACAATTAAATAGTGCCCTAGCACTAGCCTTATATCCTGGTCTAAGGAATTCACCCTCAGCATCCATAACCATCATTTTTTGTCTTATAATAAGAGCTCTCTTTGCTCTTTCAGAGGCATTGGGTTGAACATATGGCGATAGGGATGTGGGCGATCGGTTAATTTGGCGGTATTGAATAGAATTAAAGTCTAACGGAGCTCCCATAATTTGAGTTGGGTCACAATATGCCCAAAATATGGCGTGCTCGCTCCTATCAGATGTGACAGCCACTTTATACATACTTCTTGAAATATAACCCGCAACATACGTTTCTCTATTTGAGCCCCTGCCCATTAATTTTGGAGATCGACCCTCGAATGCCTGAATATGATTGCTTGCGTGTTGTCCAACGTCGTCACGAGCGGCCTTAAATAAAGCTATGTGTTTAATTAATTTTTTTACCTCATCTGGATAATTGGCGATCATGTTTCTGACATTTATTAGATGTGTTACTCCGGTTTCATCTGTGACTCTAAATCCTCGCTGATTCTGACATATGTAGTCGACTAGGGCGACGGACTGCCCTTCAGTGTAGTCTGCAATTCTATGAAAAGAAGCGTACCCACCAAAACCGGGGCAGTTTGGGTCTTTCATTAGATGATACATAACACACACAATCGCCTGAATTGGTCCCATGTTCGCAGAATAAAGCTCGCGGTCAATTCTTGAAGAAGTCACTAATAGATTTTCATTAAATTTTTGGTTACATTCAAACGCCGTGTCTTCTTGACCACCACCCATGAGACTATTTAGCATGCTATCAGCATCGTTGACCACCACATTTGCTGCATTTAATGCCTTGGCGTGCATCACACCATACTCCACAAGTGGTTCATATTGTCCGACAATTAATGAAATAAATGCTCCACGCTCTTGATTAGACCAAAGAGTGGGTGGTTGTCTGTTATCAATATCACTGATCAATTCGTCTAACTTCCTTCTAACTACACGTCGATAACTCAAACCTACCTCAGTAACACCTAAATCACCCGCGGTTTCCATTTCCGTTAATACCGAAAACAGTGTGGGTTTCTGCTCTAAGAGAATTTCTGTGGGTGGCCTTTGTGACTCAGGTGCCCGTTGCAAACTTTTTTTAATACACAAATCAAGCTTGGCTCTTGCACTCACGACTTCTTGACCCAATGTCTCCTTTGCTTTTTTTGCCTTATCACTTTCTGTGTAACTAGCATCAGGATCTAAAAGATGAGCGTTTTGCACTTGCTGCTCCGCAGTATCTAAGAGTGCTTGAAAACCTGTTCCCGGCGGTGTGCCCGTTGTGAGAGCCGTGCTGTCGTAACATGGACCACCGGCAACACAATGGGGGGCGATGTGGGCATTAATGTCGATAGTGCTGATTCTACCGATCTCCGTTTTTAGCGCTGTGACCAATGGATCAGCGCTCCACTCAGTTAAACCAACATTATCAATGTGTCTTTTTAATGCATCACTACTCATCTGCACCCAGTCTGGGAATCTTTTTCTCAAATGGTCTATCAATTGATTGGGTGGTTGGGGGGGAGATGGGACCTGAGTGTCAATTATTGATTTGGCTTGCCTGAACGAGGTCTCTATATTGGTCAATGCCGCCACTGCACGCACATAGCTCATTGGAGCTATCTTGGCATTATCCACATCTGTCCAAGCAGCGTTCATAACAGCATTGAGAGCATTAGCTAAAGCTTGGATTTCTCGTTGATTCCGCCAGTTAGTTTTCTCAGCATTCAACCTCGCTGTTTCGTTTGCATCTGCTTGTTTTGCCTTTAATTTGTCAATCGCCTCTTGGGCGGGGTTTATATATGTTGCTTCAAGATGAACCTTAAAAACACCAGAAAAGTTAGTGTCGCATTCTTGTCTGGCCTGCTGTAATTGAGCTTCGGCAGTTGCAATCCTGGTAAAGTCTGGTGTCGCACTACCTATATCAACTCTAAGTTGGGTGGTGAGATTGTGCAAGACAGCAAAAACTGGATGATTGGTTTCTACCGTAGTTTTCCATTTTTCAAAAACTTTTTTTTGTAGGGTTTTCTCAATGTTCTCAACTCGAATCAGCAGGTCCTCTCGAACTTGTGAAGCCTTTGCCACCTGATCAAAATCCCCACCTCGTTCAAGAATTGTAATTGCAGCCATCAGATTGCGTTTTACCCTAGTGAATAACGTGACCGGAGTGTCAGAACCATCGTAATTTGGCTGATCTGGATCGAAAGTAGCCAAAGCTAGGTCGGTACTAAATTTAGTAACCAGGTCCTCAGCCGCCTGAATCGCTTGGTCCACCTGTTGAATTTGTTGTTCCGGAGCCTGCTGTGGAGGGGCTTGTTCGGTGCGCGGTTGCTCGGGCGGCTGTTGCTGCCCGAGCATTAAAGCGTCAATTTTTTGCTTCAGTGCCTGAGCTCTAGGTACAACCACGGCTCTTTCTGCGTCAGGCAGAGACCGAAGGTCCCCCTTGATAAGTGAAGTAAGTTCACCTTTTGCATCTTCGGGCTCAAGCAAGCCGTCGGTTAGATCGCGTTCAATTTGATCGATTTGCTGATTAACCCCTTCAGCGTTTGCCATACCCAGTATTATACCAACAACCCCCTGCTCAATTCCAAAGCAAAAAATGAATCTACTCGCGCATGTATTTTCCCTATTTGCGTCAGTTGATTGACGGAAATTAGCTAATTTGCGTCAGTTGATTGACGGAAATTAGTATTTGGAGTACAATTAGTTCCATGATTACTCGCTTTTGGCAACCAAAACTCAAATCCATGATCCAACCCGGCAGGGTATTGGTAATCTATGGTCCAAGGCGCGCGGGCAAAACTACGCTGGTTAATGCTTATCTAAAGACTATTCCCACTGCGCGCGCTTACATAGGAAACGGCGAAAATGCCGATTTGCGTCAAATTCTCGAGTCACAAAGTTTTGCGCAAATGGTTCCGTATTTTTCTGGGTACGATCTAGTAGTGATCGACGAAGCACAAAAAGTGCACCAGATCGGTACGAGTCTAAAAATCTTGGTAGATCAAATTCCCAACATCAAGCTGATGGTTACTGGCTCGTCTGCGTTTGATTTGGCCAACATGGTGGGCGAACCATTACTGGGAAGACAAAACACCATTAAGCTTTATCCGCTTTGGGCGGGTGAGTTGAGCTCACATTTTGGTCTGATTTATGTCAAGGAAAACTTGAATAATTTATTGGTTTATGGCAACTATCCCGAAGTCATCAACGCCTCAACCACCAAGCAAAAAAAGCAATATTTGTACCAAATCAGAGATGGTTATTTATTTAAAGATATTTTGGAATTGGACGGAATCAAAAATTCGACAAAAATTCTTGACATGTTGCGATTGGTGGCTTTTCAAATTGGTAAAGAAGTTTCGCTCCAAGAGCTTGGTCTGACACTAGGCATCAGTAAAAACACGGTTGAGCGCTATTTGGATTTATTAGAAAAATCGTTTGTGTTAATCAAAGTGCGAGGCTGGGCAAAAAATTTACGCAAAGAAATCAGCAAAATGGCGCGTTACTATTTTGTTGACAACGGAGTGCGTAACAGCGTGATTGGCAATTTTAGCCCGATAGCAAACAGAGATGATTTGGGGCAACTGTGGGAAAACTTTATATTTGCCGAAAGAGTGAAAAAGCTGGATTATCAACAAACTGTTGTTAACCGTTACTTTTGGCGCACGTGGGACCAGCAAGAAATTGATTTGGTAGAAGAAGTAAATGGGCAACTAAGCGCGTTTGAGTTCAAGTGGGGGGACAAGGCAACAACACCTCCAAAAGCTTGGGTCGAGGCATATCCGGACGCTGGTTTCCAAGTAGTGAGTCGAGAAAATTTTGGTCAATTTGTGCTGTAAACAAATAAGCAATTTTTTTCTGTTTGCACAAGTTATTAAGTGTTTGTCGAAATATTATCAGGGTGCTGCTGCCTTTCGCAAGCAAACACCCCCCCCACGTTTGTCAATAGTTTTGAGCAAAAATGGGGGGTATTTGGCAATTTTGGGCAAAGTGAGTGACAAAACCCGTGCCTAGAACGTGGCGGGTAAAGCCGGTATAATTGACAACATGGCTGATAATGCCAAATTCACCAGCAAAACGGCAATTAAGGCTTTATCCACAGATTTTGCTATTAGTAATGAGGAACATCGGGCTTGGGCACTGGAATTTATCGCTGATTTATTTCAGCCGATCCTGAGTTCTAGAGCGCGCAAAGAAGGATTTTTACCTGATTACCAAGTGTCTGTGTGGAGTGCGGGAAATGAATCGCCAAAGAAAATTGAGACTCACGACGGCGAAAGAGTTGAAGTAGCAGAAAGTAAGTATCTCTTCCCTAGCGACGTCATCATGCTGATGACGGAGCTAGCAGAAAAAGCTAATGTTCCACATTACTCAGCAGATTACTACCTTGATCAAGCGCGAGTGAGCGAAAATCAGTTTTCGGAAAAGATGCTGGGGGCCGGCGGTGCCAGCCCCCTTTATCAATTGGCTCAAAGTTTTCCTGATCTCTCACAAGTTTTGGCAAAATGGGATAAATCCACTGAAGAAGGTGAAGCCAAAACGCCGGGAGAAATACCGGCAGAAGATGATCAAAGAAATGTTGATCAAACTGAGGTCGCAACTGCAAATGTCCCGGCGGGTGGCGGCGTTGGGAGTGATGCCTCTACTGGTGAAGCTGGTGACGGAGAAGCCGGCGTTCCCCCAGCCGAAACCCAACCCACTCCTGAACAGACAACCGAACAACAAACGACCCAAGTGGCTCAAAGAAAAGCTACTGTAGAAAGGGAATCGCGGGCTTTTTTGACCAGGGAACAGGCAAAAGCCGTCCGCTATGAATCTGCCTGGATCTATCATCACGCCGCGTTTGAACTTTTTGGTGAAGCAGGATTTTTGGACAACAATCAGCTCGATCAGCGCTTTAACATTCTAGATACAGAGGTCAAGAAATACTTTCAATTTAACTCCGATCCAGAACAGTTAAAGTCGCTATTTGCCAATCCAGTTGAGAGACTGAGGGCATTACAAAGGATTTACACCAATCTGGCCGCAAACCCTGAGTTTGCCACCTTACAGGCAGAAACAAAAGAGGCTGTGGGGCTGGGTGAAGTAGCCACGGCGCAGGCAAGAGAGCTGGAAAAACGCCTTCCCAGTAGGGACAAATCAACCTTCTCGACTCTGTTTGAAGACAAAAAGCTTGCTAGTCAAATCGTGCAGGCAGAGCTTGCTAACAAGCTTGAGTCAGTTGTCAAAGTCGACGGAGCCAGATTAATTAACTTGGGCTACAGCATTGATGCTGTAGCCATGGGCTTGGGCAGCCCCCAGCTGGCTGCCCAACTAAACCTCCCCACCAGCGACAAAAAAGACGTGCAGACTTTTTTGGAAAGTCTTGATGGTGAGAAAATCAACATGATCTTCTTTGGTGGTCAACTCACCAAAGAAGAAGAAAAAATAATCGATCAAAAAGAGAACGGGGTTTTAATCAAAAAAATATTGGCTGGCGCTCTCACCGCTCGCGCCATCGATATCTCAACCATTTCCGAATCGATCCGTATCTTATCCGGGGTTGCTACTGAAGCCGAACTGGAGTTGCTCGTTCAAGCATTACCATCAGCCTCAATACCTAACGTTCGCAACGCGATAGCAAGCAGCGACAAATTGGAAGACACTGATGGCACCGAGATAACATCACGAGCACTCACCAAAAACATTACTCAGTCAAGGCGAGAGTTTGAGTTACAAGCAAACAAAATTTGGCAATCTCTCTCCATTCACGCTCAAGAATGGGCGTATGCCGAGTGGTTGGGTATTGGACCTGCAGATATTGAGTTAATCAGGGGCACTGATCAACACCTTCCTTTTAATAAAATTTTGGCGGGTTTAAATTGGGACGAGTTTGTCAAAAACGCACGAAAACTTGACCAAAGCCTAAAAAAATTAGACGGAAGTGTCAGCGATCTTGCTGGATTACGTCAAATTTCTAAAGAATTAAGATCTTTAAATGTTTCTGAGTTACTCAGAGATTCGTGGATCAAACAGTATTTAAATGGTTTAAGTAAAGAACAATTAGCCTTTCTGGCCAAAACCCAATTTATCAAAAAAGTTGAGCGCGCCCTTGCTTTAGCAGAAGCAACGATTTCCCAACAAGATCCTAGTTCTCCAGATTGGGAGGGCGCAGTCAGAATTGTTCAATCAAGTAAAAATCTAGTCGATAATGAACAAATTTCTCTGAGCCTACACCCAACCTTGGGAAGTGAGTATCTAAAACATCTTGGCACAATAAAAAGTCGCCAAGCAGAATTGGCAGCTCAAATCGAAAAAGCAGCGACAGCACCAAACGCTTGGGAACACTTGCCCACCGAGGTCAAAACTGACCTGAAAGAAGTAAAAAAATTAGTTTATCAAGCCGAAACTCTATCTGCTAAAACCCGCCCAAGCAATCGAGAGTGGCAAACAACAGCCACAATCCTTGACCAAATTACCCAAATTTTAAATAAGCAATCGCAAGCTGTTGGAGAAAATGCCCAACAAACAGAGATCATTTCTCGAGAGCTCAGTCAATTGGTGGATCGTGTAAATCGGGTTAGATCAAAGTTGGAAGCAACAGGAAAAGATTTTACCTCTCTTGGAGAAGGTGTCTCTGATGAGGCTTTAGATGCCGAGCTATTCAATTATTATTACCTAGAATCTGGCGATACAACAAACTTGCTGTATGAATTGGTAGGCGCTCAAGCCGAGCTTGAGCGCCTCACTCCTGCTACCGATTTTGCAAATCCCGACGCCAACATGTTGCTTTTGCTCTATAGCAGTCCCGAAATGATTCTAGCTGGGTCTGAGGATTACAACCAAGCCGTTGGAGCGATTGAAGCCAGATCTTCCCTGGGTGTTGACGAACCAATCTCAGATACTGAGGGTTATGCGGGTGCGGAGGGTGATGTGAGAGCAAAGGCCTCACCAGCTCAACCAATAAATGTCGCAAATAAAGCCAAAGCGGCAGCTGAAAATATGGCACAAGCCGCGCGAGTAGCTACTTTAGCTGCTCGCGCGGGTGCCGGAGACCTTACCGCTGCCGCACAACTAGCCACCCAGTTTGCCGCCTTTTGGAGCAATCCGGAGAACCGGCAAAAAGTCTATAACATCTTAGGGGGCGTTATTGGTGGGGGCATCGGAGCAATTATTGCAATTATTAGCCGGATCATGGGTGTTGTCGGACCGGTGGGTGGGGCTGCACTAGGTGCCCTAACTGGTGGGGGCATTGGTTTTCTGGTAGGTGGTCCCGTCGGAGCATTGATTGGCGGAGGGGTGGGCGGCGCAGTAGGCTATCTAGCTGGGGAAAAACTCGCAGCTAAGTATGCCCTAGAGGGCATAGCCGACCTTTACCCCAGCCAGCTGGCCAGAGCCGGCGTCGGTGCACCAAACACTTTACCCACCACCGGCAGTGCCAGTAGTGAACTGGGTAGCAGTATTGGCGCAGAAACCACAAATGCTGCCCCTGGCGCAGACGGTGTCTACTCTAACTCAATCGCTCAAGACGCTGGTCAATCCGAATTTATTGGTCCAAGACAAGAACTTTACTCCGACGCGTATGGTAACCCGCTTGATCCAACTAATCCCTATGCCGGGCAGAGTGCTACCACAGCCAGCGCTTCATCAGGAGTGGCGTCGGTATTGTCTGGGGCCGGCGCTATTTTCGCCGGACCAGCCATCGCTCTCGGAGCAATTTACCTTCTCACCATCGGCACAATTTTCACCATTTACAGCGCTTTTTTGGTTCCCCAACCAGTTGGTGACTCAACAGCAAGAAACGCCAACGCCTCAGAATATCTTGAGTTTTACAAAACTGCCAATCCCAAAAGCCTACCAAACGATAGTGTAAGAACAGTCGAGTACAAAATTGTAATCAAGCCTCTTAGGGGACACCAGATTCTCATCACCGACGTTCAAGACGAGTTTACTTTCGATAAAAACACCACCAAACAACCGGATGCAACCGATCCAAGCTTAGATCCCAGTAGTGATTACCTCCCCTCCCCCCCAACCACACCACAGTCAAGCTCAATAATCTTATCTTACTCGATCACTATGGCAGGTGGTCGTGATGTGCTGGTGAGAAACACAGCGAAAATTAAGTACAATGTTTTTGACAGTCAAGGTAACTTAGTAATTGGTGATCAGTCACTTGACGATGCCACAGCCTCAGTCCGCATCGGCAATCCTCAGGCAAACTGCTGGCCAACCTCAGGAACTATCACCCAACTTCCTTTTGGCAACTTTTCCCACGATGACAGCGACGCCTACGACATTGCGGCCCGAACTGGAACCAAGGTTTATTCTCCATTTGCGGGCAAAGCAAGCAGGGCGGGAAGTATTGGCTCTGGTGGCTATGGTCTATACATCATTCTCGACACTGACAGTGGCACCAACGGTTCCAACGTCGGCTCGTTCCGTTTTGCCCATCTTAGCAGAATAGTCAGTAAGATCACCACAACAGGGGTAGATGTTGAAGTAGGAGAACTTATCGGCTATGTTGGCAACACTGGCAACTCCACTGGTCCCCACCTTCATTATGAGCGTATTGCTGGGGGAGGTTTGTCTCTCCGAAACCTTGTTCCTGAGACTCCCAGAGTTTGGCAAAGAGTTTATACTTGTTTTTAAAGTAGGTTAAAATTCAAAAATAAATGAACATACTAACCAAGTCCAAATCCTCACTCACATTTATTGTAACAATCGCCATATTTGCAGTTATTGGAGTAATTTTTATTTTATTAAATCAAATGACCAAACACAATCCTTCTCAAACCGCGCTACTTGAAACAAATTACGACAATACTCAATCTGATTTTAGAAATGTTTCTTATTATGGTCAGGAACCCGTGATGCCAGAAACTATGTCAATTTTCCAGCTTCAGCAGCAACTAGACCCAGGTCTTGCTGAGAAAATTGCCAACATTCTCAATATCTCCGCCATCGAGAGCGAACAAGGTTTTTGGGCAAATGATCGGTGGAGTTTAGTTTACGATCACACAGAAAACTTAATTATGCTTTCGTCTAACACCCCCTACTCAACTGCCGGCCAGATTAATGAGGATATCGCGCTTGAAAGCGCCCTTGAGTGGTTCACTAAATTAAGTCTTCCAAAAAATATTGAACTCAACAAAAATAAAACTGAGTTTTTTGAAGGCGAGTATGAGCTAAAGCCCAGTTCGCCACAGCGGGCGGGATTAATTCAACTCCAGTTCGGTTTCACCCTTGAATCAGTCCCGGTTTATTCTGACAAAAATCCCCAAAGTCCTTACGTCATCACGCTCGACACTCGGTACGAACTTACTAAGCTTATTATTTATCCACAGCAGGTAATTGATTTTCAGCCAACTTCAGAACACCCAACTCTTACCATCGATCAAGCTTTAAACAACATTTCTCAACAAAACTGGGCATCAATTATTGAAGTGAAAAACGACCTCAGTACCCACGATCTAACTCAAGTCATTAAGTTGGAATTGACAAACGCGCGAGTTGAGTACCGAATCGACAGCCAAACTCAACAAGCCCTGCCCTACTATCGGTTTGAGGGCAAAGCCACACTGAGCAATCAAGAACATGTGGAAATAGAACTGATCTCGCCCGCAATAGAGTTATGAATTAAGATAATTTTTTATGAAAGATCACCCAATTCCCCAAGATGTCACCGGCTATCGCTTTCATATTGTCGGCAATATGACTCTAAAGCAGTTTTTGGAAGTGGCGGGCGGGGTGGTCGCCGCGGTCATAATGTACAAAACCGGCTTACCCGGAGTAATCAAGTGGCCGTTTGTCGTACTGTTTGCCAGCGTGGGGGCAGGTATGGCCTTTCTGCCAATCGCAGAAAGGCCCCTCGACCACTGGATAATTACCTATTTCAGCGTTTTATTCAAACCCACCAAATTTTATTGGCGCAAAGTACCAAAGGTTCCCGATCTTTTTAGTTACAAACAAAATAAAAATCAGGTAGACACCACAGCTCAATACGACGTCGGTCCGCTTAAAAAAAGACGAGTGAGTGAGTATGTTGCCTCAATTGTAGAAAATGACAAAGACGATTTTGAAAACACCCAAAAAATTAATAATGTTTTGAGTTTTTTCCAAAACCCTGGAGCTAATCTAACACCAACCCCAACACCCAAACCCGTCGCAGCACCATTGCCCCAACCAGACCCTAATACTGTGCAAAAAATTCCCACACCCACCCCTCAAATACAAACTGTGCAAAATCGGGTGACGGGATCAAAACCCAACAATAGTTCCGTCCAAATAGCTTCAACCAAAACTCTAAGCTTTCAAAAGGATCGGGGTGACAGAATCGATCCTTCTACACCCAGTCCAAACGATATGGGCGTAGTTTTTGACGCCCAACAAGAATTAGTAAATCCTCAAACCCCTCCTGTTACCACCCAAATTACTTCTACCCCACAGTCACTCACACGACCGGCTCTAGAAGTAGGAGCGGGAGTATTCAACACCTCCCTCCCTTTTCCACAAACACCAACTACAATAAATACTTTAGTAGGTATGGTGCTTAACCGAAAAAGTGAGATGATCCCCGGAGCAATAATCGAAATCAGAAACCAAAGTGGGCAGGTGGAACGAGCAGTGAAAAGCAATGCCTTAGGCCAATTTTTTGTTACTACCCCACTTAAACCCGGTGAGTATGTGGTGTACGTAGAGGCAGATAACTATGCTTTTGAGCCATTTGGCTTTACAACCAATAACACCATCCTTTCTCCACTTGAAATTCGTGCTCAAAATTAGTAATTATGAAAAAGCCCATCTTTTCACCAGACTGATAATTTAGTATCCTTAACAAGAAATGCCAACTACCGAAGTCAAACCCACCACCCAAGCTTTTTTAGATATCTTTGACATTACTAATAACCTAATCATTACTAAAACGGGTTTCGCGACGGTGGTGTTGAGTGTTGACGCCATGAACTTCGGCCTTCTGGCCGAAGAAGAACAAGATGGGGTGATCTACGCCTATGCCGGCCTACTTAACTCTCTCAACTATCCCATTCAAATCGTCATCCAGTCCAAAACCAAAGACGTAACCAACTATCTAAGACTCCTTCAGGAACAAGAGTCTCAAGCGCCAAACAAACAAATTCAACAACGAATTCGTCAATACACCCATTTTGTCAGTAATTTAATTAGAGAACGAAACGTCCTCGACAAACAATTTTATGTGGCCATCTCCGCCTCACCCACCGAACTGGGCTTATTAGTAGCCAAAAATTTTATGCCCGGTCAGGGAGAGGTCAATGTTGAGGAGGCAGACAAAAGCCAGTTAATTGAAAAAGCTACCCAAATTCTTGAACCCAAAAGAGACCATCTCATTAGTCAGTTTGCTCGAATTGGGCTTTTTTCGAGACAACTTTCAACTCAAGAAATGATTAAGCTGTTTTACGTCAACTACAATCCCGAAGCTGCCGAGGGCCAAGAAATCGCTGATAGTAAGGAGTACAAAAGCTCGTTGGTGGGCTCTGGTTAATAATCGCAACAACATTATGGACTTCTCCAAATTCAGTCTCCCACTACCTTTTCTTAAAAAGAAAGCTCCTCCAGTAGAGGCTGCTCTTCCTACAAAAGAGCAGCAAGAGCAAGATAAACTGAATGAGTTTTCGCGCGGTCTAGTCACGGTTCAAGATATTGTCGCTCCAGAAGCGATTGAGCTAGACTTTACCTACCAAAAAATTAACTCGACTTACACCCGCACCCTATTTGTGGCTGGTTACCCAAGGAGTGTACCAGCCAACTGGCTCTCCCCCCTAATTAACTTTCCCTATCAACTAAGTGTTTCTATGTTCATTTTTCCAATCGATTCGGGAGAAATTCTCAACAACCTTAAGCGCAAAATCACCGAAATGGAGGCAGAAATTCAATCAGACTTGCGGGCTGGGAAAATCAGCAATATCAACACTGAGGTCAAGCTCGAAGATGCGCGATATCTTAGAGAAGATTTGGCTAAAGGGTCCGAAAGGTTTTTCCAATTTGGTCTCTACATCACCATCCACTCTCCATCCAAAGAAGAGCTGGATAGAATCACCAAGGCGGTTCAGTCATCGCTCGGAGCCCTACTGATTGTGTCTAAAAAAGCCGCTCTCCAGATGGAAGAAGGCTTTAAAACCACCCTGCCAATGGGTACAGATAAGTTGATGGTACTGCGCAATATGGACACCACATCTCTCGCCAGCACCTTTCCATTCACCTCGTCAGAATTGGCAATGGAAACCGGGATAGTCTATGGCATTAATGAACACAACGACTCCTTGGTCATTTTCGACCGGTTTAAGATGGAAAATGCCAACATGTTAATTTTGGCAAAATCAGGTGCTGGTAAATCTTACACCATGAAATTGGAGATTCTGCGCCAACTGATGTTTGGCGCAGAGGTATTAGTGATGGATCCCGAGCACGAGTACGAAGACTTGTGTGTGGCCGTCGGTGGCGAGTACATCAACTTCACTTTTGATTCCCCCGCCAAGATTAATCCGTTTGATCTTCTCATCACCAAAGACACCACCGGCAGCGAGCTCGGACAAAAAATCATTGCTCTCCACGGTTTACTCCGGGTAATGCTCGGTCAGATGACCTCGCACCAAGATGCCCTACTCGACCGAGCGCTTGTTGCTGCCTACAAGGCTAAGGGCATCACCCCTGACCCCACCACTCAAAACAACCCACCGCCACTAATGGAAGACGTGTACAAGGCCCTAATCGGCATGGAAACTCCAGATGCGGACGACATTGCCTCCCGCCTGGAAAAATTTATTGTTGGTTCTTTTCGCGGAATCTTTGATCAAGCCACCAATATCGACATTACTAATTCGTTAACTATTTTTTCAGTTAAAGAAATGGAAGAGGCAATGCGACCGATTGCCATGTATGTCATTCTCGACTTCATTTGGACAAGGGTCAAAAAAAACATGAAAAGGCGGATATTGGTAATTGATGAGGCCTGGTATTTTATGAAACACCCTGACTCAGCTTCCTTCATCCACTCAATGGTTAAGAGAGCGAGAAAATACTACTTAGGCATTACCACCATCACTCAAGACGTGGAAGATTTCTTAAGCAACGAGTTTGGTAAAGCGATTATTTCTAATAGCTCTATCCAGTTTTTAATGAAGCAATCGACTGCGTCTATTCAGGTGTTGGTAGACACTTTCTACCTATCTCAGGGAGAAAGGCAGCTGCTAATCGCTGCAGACATCGGAGAGGGGATTTTCTTTGCTGGCCAAAACCACGTTGCCCTCAGGGTGGTTTCGAGTGATGAGGAACATCAGCTAATTACCACCAATCCCGAAGAGTTACTTAAGCAAAGAAAGGACGCGGCTGAGGCCAGGGCACAAGAAGTTGCGCCGCCCAACCCACCCAGTCCGCCAAAACCACCAAGTCAACCAAGCCAGCAGAGCCAACCAAGCCGGCCGCTTACCTCAAGTATTAGCGCCGCCCTTGATCCAAGTCAAAACCAAAATTCCCGAGTATAAGCGACATGCTTTCATCTCTCCAGAAATAGTGATTGGTAAATCAAGTAATTTTCCCCATTGATAATTGTGGGAAAAGGTGTGTATAAGTGCTACTTGCATTATGCAGCTATCAGACCAACAAGTTGAGTACGTGTGGGAGCAAACCTGTGTTAGGTTAAAAAACGAACTATCAGAGGCCGTTTATAACACCTGGATCTCCACTAACCCCGCCACCCAAATCGCCGATGAAGAATCATTGGCTACGGTACAAATCACCTGCCCCACCGCCTTTCACGCGGCGAACTTAGAACGCAATCTCAACACAATTATCATTAGCGCCCTAGAACAATCCCTCGACAAAAAAGTTAAGGTAGTTTATCAGGTTGGCGCGGCGACCCCGCGCCCCACCAAGGCGCCGAAGCTTATGACTCAGCCTTCGGCTCAGCAACCGATAGACAACTCGCTTTTTTCAGAAAGCGTCATTCAAGAATCAGAGCAACAAAGAACCCAGTGGAAGGCTCACCAAATCGGTCTTAATCCCCAGTTTTCTTTCACCACCTTCGCGGTTTCTTCCAGCAACGAAATGGCTTACGCCGCTGCCACCTCGGTAGCTAAAAATCCCGGCGAGGCCTACAACCCCCTGTTTTTATATGGCGAGGTGGGAGTTGGTAAAACCCATCTAATGCACGCTATTGGCAACGAGATTCTACTTAACCAATCAGACACCAATATTATTTACTGCACCGGCGAAGATTTTACCAACGGTATTGTCCAGGCAATTCAAACCAAAAGGGCATCCGGCTTTAAGTTTAAATATCGTTCGGCAAAAGTTCTCTTACTCGATGATATTCAATTTATTGCCGGTAAAAATGCGGTTCAAGAAGAGTTTTTTCACACCTTTAACTCATTGATAAAACAAAACGCGCAAATTATTTTAACCTCTGACCGCCCACCATCAGAAATCTCGCTTTTAGAAAAACGGCTTCAGTCGCGTTTCGAAGCGGGGTTGATGATTGACATCGGCAGACCCACTTTTGAACTGAGAACGGCTATTCTCTTGCTCAAATCAAAACAGGCACAACTCGATCTCTCGGTAGAACTCGCCAAGATAATTGCGGAGAAAATTCTTTCAGCGCGCGAGATCGAAGGCTTCATTACCAGACTAAGATCTGAGGTTGAACTAAAAAAGCGCACAGTTGATCAAGACCTTGTGGTGCAATTGATAGCCCATTTAACAAAAAAACAAAAGAAGATCTCAATTAATCCCAACCAAGCGATTAATATTGTCGCTAAGCATTATGGATTAAAACCCCTTGAATTACGCGGCCAAAGCCGGGTTAAACACCTAATTAAACCCAGACATTTAGTTATGTATATTATGAATAAAGATTTAGAACTGCCTCTTACCGAGATTGGTAGGTGGTTCTCTCATCGAGACCACACCAGCATTCTTCATGGAGTCAGAAAAACACAGCAAGAAATTTTGGACAATCAGGATTTTCAAAAGGAGTTAATTACTGTTAGAGCGTTGTTACAAAGGGGTGTGTAGTAATTGATTTAAACAAAATAAAATCTGGTGTTAATAACTTTGGTGAATAAGTCAAAATTTGAAATTATCGGGTTTCTTTCCCACAGCCCATCACAGTGCGCCCACGGGATATAAATACTTTAATCACCCAGTTATCAACAGCAAACGCAATCTGGGTGCCCGTTTGCTTATCCACAAACCGGCACCCACCTACTACAATAACAACTAATTCTTTATGAAATTATTAGTACAACAGCAAGACCTGTTAAAAACTTTAGACGTTGCTAGTAAGTCAATTATCAATAGTCCCCCGCTACCCATACTCAGTTCTGTTTTACTTAATACCAGAGATTCTTTTCTTACAATTTCTGCAACCGACCTATATTTTGGAGTAACTGCCTCTCTCAAAGTAACAGTGGAAAAACAAGGATCAGTAGCAGTTCTGGGTAAAGAGTTTAAACAAATTATCGCTGGCCTAGACCCAGGACCAGTTACTCTTGAAAAACAACAAAACACACTAATCATAATCTCAAAGGGAGCGAGGTTTGAGCTCCAAATAGATAGCGGCGAGTTTCCCAGCTTTCCCAAGAAGCCAGAGCAACAGTACTTATTAAAAGCGGAAAGCTTGAAGAAAATTAATCAATTTGTCGTTAGTAGTGCTTCAAATGACCAAACTAGACCAGTATTAACCTGTGTGCTGCTATCTCAGATTGACAACTCGTGCTACGCCATCGCTACTGACGGTTTTAGACTATCACGGCTTGAAATTGATGAGGTTTTCACAGAGTTCGGCGAGATTCTTTTTCCAGCCAAGGCTTTAGCTGAACTTTATAAAGTAGCTAGCTCGGAAAATGTAAAAACTATCTCTCTCTCAATTTCTGAGGAAGCCAAACAAGTGGTGGCGAGTATTGCTGGGTTTGATTTTTATATTCGTTTGATTGAGGGTGAGTTTCCGCCTTACCAAAAAATTATCCCCCAATCTAGCAGCACCTCAGCTTTAGTTGATGCCGAGGAGCTAGAGAAAAACCTCAAGCGGGCGTTGATCTTTAGTGATAAATCTCAGTCAATTACGCAGCTAATTATTCAAAACGACCAAGTGGAGATTAAGGCCGCCTCCCCCAACCTTGGCTCTTTTCACACCGCTATAGAAGGTGTTAAAACTACTGGGCAAGAAAACCAGATTGCATTTAACACACAATATATTTTAGACATAGTCCGCGCCATTCGGGAGTTAGGTAAAGCAGATCAAACAATTAAGTTAGAAATGAGTGACCCAATGAAGCCCGCCGTTTTATCTTGTGACAACGTGTCTGGGTTTATTTATGTTGTTATGCCTTTCAGAATTAATTAAGTATTATTTAAGATGATATAATGCCCGCCTATGACAAAAAGAACTTGGAACCCAAAAAAGAAAAAACGGATTAGAACTCATGGTTTTATGAAGAGAATGGAGAGCGTTTCTGGCAGAAACGTTCTCAAGAGGAGACGTTCAAAAGGAAGAGCCAAGCTGGCTGTGGCTAAGGTAAGATAAGATGACCAACTTGAAAAAAAAACTGCCTAGTTTATTGAGTAAGAGTTGGTTGCTTTTTAATTCATTGAGGAAAACATTGGTGGTGACCACATTTGGATTTTACAGTGGTTGTAAGCACAAACCGAGTTGTAGTCAATATACTTTCGAACAGATTAAAAATAGGGGTTTAATTACCGGAGGCTTCGGGGGACTCAAGCGGATCCTCAGCTGCTATTAAATTATGTTAAATCAAATCGTTTTAGACTCCCTACTCTGGCTGACACAATTTACCAACAACCTCGGTCTGTCAATTGTGGTGTTTACAATCATAATTAAACTAGTTTTGATCCCCATTACTCAAAAATCAGTCGAGTCGGCTCAGCAAATGAAGGAGTTGGCGCCAGAACTAAAAAAACTTCAAAAAAAATACCCCAAAAACCCAAAGGCCCTTCAGGCAGCGCAGTTGGCGCTATATAAACAACACAACATCAATCCTATTGCTGGTTGTCTCCCCCAGTTGATTCAGATTGGTTTATTGATAGTTTTATACCGAGCACTTATCAACTTTTTTGATCAAGTGGGCAACGGCAGTTCTGGATATGACCTAAATTTTTTGTGGATGGATATTTCTCAACCAGACAAGTTGTTTATTTTGCCGATTGTGGTGGGCGTGGTTCAACTCGGTCTATCCTGGTTGATGAGTTGGGGTGAAAATAAACCAAAAACTGATAAAGTTGTCTTGGAAAAGAAGAAAACAGAAAAAGAGCCCCCCGCAAACAACTTTGCTGATTCGATGGTGCAGATGCAGAAGCAGATGTTGTATATCATGCCGGTCATGACCAGCTTAATTGCCTTGAGCTTGCCATCAGGACTAATCCTCTATTGGTTATTTAGCTCACTATTTACTCTTGGACAACAAGCCTATGTTATGCGTAATAAAATAATACAGAGGTTTAAGCTATGAAACCAATCAAGTTTATTGAACAATTGTTTGAGCAATTGGGGGTTGAAGTTATCTCCATGGAGGCAGTTGAAAATGAATCAGAGTTGGTTTTTAAGTTGAGCGTGGGTGAGGAAGAAGCGGGCTTGGTTTTGGGTTCGCGCGCGGCCGGAGTTGACGCCATTCAGCGCGTGATCCGCGTAATCTTTGGTCAAGATTATCCTGATAAAAAACTGTATGTTGATATTAATGATTACCGCGATCAACGAAGCAAGAAGATTATTGAGTTAGTTCACTCCATTGCCACGACGGTTCAGAGCTCTAGAGAGCCATCAATGATTAATCAATACCTGTCCCCCAGCGAGCGATTCATAGTCCACAAAACTATGTCTGAAAACCCAGATTACAGCACACTTGAAAGTTACTCAGTTGGAGAGGGTGTGGGTCGCAGAGTGGTTATTCAACTCAAATCAAAGGCTTAATTAATGCCTAAATTAGTACAAATTTTTACCGATGGAGGTTCGAGAGGAAATCCTGGAAACTCTGCGATTGGGGTGTGGGTGGTTGAAGACCAACAACCCAGTTATTCCCACTCAGAGTTTATTGGTGTTGCTACCAATAATGTCGCTGAGTACAAAGCCCTTTTACACTCACTCAATTGGGTGAATGAGTGGTTTACTCAGCCGACCGAGTTGGAGTGGTTACTCGATTCATTGTTGGTGGTGAATCAGGTGAATGGCGCGTGGAAAATTAAGGATTTGGAACTCAAGAAGTTGGCTGCCTTGTGTGCAACAAAACTAAAAATACTAAAAGATCGAGGTTTTAATTATCGGATTAAATATATTCCTAGGGAAGAAAACCACGCTGCAGATGCATTGGTTAATCAAGCCCTTGATCAACTACCCCACTCAGTCTAAGATTGGGGTAGTGATTATATGAAAACTGCCCCCACCCCATCTCAACCACTTGTCTTATTTGTTGGCTTTCCTCTCCAGACTCAAGTGCTTATTCAAACCCACTTGGGAAATGGAATTAACTTGACCTTCATCGATTGGGGTCAAGAAATAAATAACTCAATCTCCGAACAAGATTGGTATAAAGTTGTATTTTTTATTAATCCACTAAAACCTGAAGAGATCAAAACTGAGCTTTCGGGCATCAATCTTGGCAAAGCCAACATTACGGTGTTTTCCCCCTTCCTGGTGGGATTTAATATCAACCCCGGAGAAGAAAACAATCAGATTTTGAACAACTGGGAAGAACTTCTTTCTCATCAAAGAAGGGGAATTGCCCAAATTGTTGATCGGTTTTCATCCGCGAGGCTGATCTTTTTTGACGGACTGAGTTTGATGGGTTACCCCACCTCTCTCCCCCACCTACTTTTCTCAAGAAGTGAGGTTGGGGCTGTGTTTGACGTAACCCCAGCCAATCAAACCATTTCAATAATTTTTGAAGAAGATTTCTCTCAAGTAGTTGCTGATTTTGTCAAGAAACCCCACCGAGCTGAAAACATTATTGTCCGCTCCCAACCACAGGGCGTTAATTATGTTGTTAGACATCTGGTCAACATATATCAACAACTTTATCAACAAACACTCACCCCCACCCACTTGGCTATTAAATTAGTTGATGAACTAGAGCTTGATTGCGATGTAATCATAATTGGCAAAAAAGATGGTAAGTTAAGTTACTCAAGACTATATGATGGCGGTTTTTTCAAAACCGCCATCCTTCTAAATCGAGAAAAACTCGAAGAACAGCAGCAAAAAATCGAAAGGGGGGTATCTAAGAAAAAAAACACTGGGTTTGAGCCCGATTTGCACCAGTTGTTCTCTACCTCCCGATCTGTTCAAAAAAAGGGATTTATTGACACAGTAATTGAGACCGAGAGGAAGTTTTCAAAAAAAAATACCAGCCAGAAAATATTTTTTGCTGGTGGTGTAATTAGTGCCCTAATAGCTGTTTATATAATTTTTTTGGCGGGTAGGTTTTATTTTTCCTATCAGGCTTTTTATGCTGAAGCAAAAAAAGCCACAACCGACGCCTTGGTACAACGACAGATTGAGCCCGAGGTATGGGATGGCTTATCTAAAAAAAACCAACAAATGGTTGGGGCGATACATAGTTGGGGCAACGTGGTATCTCACCCGCTTTTGGACCAAGCAGAGCTGTTAAATAAGGGTTTAAATCAATTGCGCGAGTATCAAAACTTACTTGGTCAGTACCAAAGTAAGCAGGAGTTTTTATGGCAGTATGTCTTGGCCCAAAACCAAGAGGATTTCTTTCAACTAACTGAAGATTTAATCCAAGTGGAAGTTGAGTTGAGCGGCGCTGAGGACGAGCTTTCGCTCAGTCTTGATCAGCTGGGATTTTTTTCTGAGGAGTCAGTTGTGCACGAAAGTTTTCGTAAAGATGTTGAAAAGCGAAAAAAATCCAACAGTTTGTTTCAGTTATTCTATCCCCACCTATCTGAGCTACTTGGCTTTACAGGGCAAAAAAATTACCTAATATTATTTCAAGACTCGGCGGAGTTGCGTCCCAGCGGAGGATTTATTGGTGCCGCGGCAGTAATTAGGGTCAGGGATGGGCAGATTGTTTCTTTTGTGAGTTGGCCTAGTCACGAGCTTAGTCGGATGGTGGAAGGAAATGTTTCTCCCCCACCGGAGTTAGAGCAGTTATTAAATGAAAAAAACTGGTTTTTTCATGATAGTAATTGGGGTGCAGATTACCCCACCACAGCCAAAACAATCGCTTGGTTTATCGAGAAGGGGGCTGGTTTTGCTCCCGATGGCGTGATCGGTTTGACCACTCGGAGTATTGGAGAACTTTTGGATGAGGTTGAGGGGGTTGAGTTAAGTTCATTAAATGAGGTGATTAGTCAAGATAACTTGGTCGACAAACAGGCATTTTATTCAGAAAAGGGGGTGGTAGAGTTGCAAAACTTCACCTCTGCCCTACTGGCTGGGATAATTGAAAAATCACTTTCTCAAACTCCGCAGAGTTTTGCTGACTTGCTTAGAGAAGTCGTCAATCAACTAGACACTGGGAGTACTCAATTTTGGATGAAAAATCCTGAGTTAGAACAAACCGCGGCAGCGGTTGGTTGGTCTGGGGCAATTGTTCCCACTGGTTGCTTGTCTCAGTTTACAACCAACTACTGTGTGGGTGATTATATTTATCAAGTTGAAGCGAATGTGGGAATAAATCGTGTCAACCGCTTTATCAAAAGCGAAATTGCAGATTCGATTTCGCTTGAATCTGATCGAGTAAATAGAACAAGGAGAATCTCTTGGGAGAATACGGCCACAACTAACTTGTGGCCAAGTGGTACCTACAAAGCTTATGTTAGGTGGTACTTGCCCAAAGAAGCATTGTTTGGGGATTTATTAATCAATGGCCGTTCGGTAGTTGCTGATGGCGTGCGGACCTACTCCGAACACGACAAGTTGGTGGTGGCGGTCTTAATCGAAGTGCCAATCGGTCAAAAAGTTGAAGTTGAGCTAAGTTATTTTGTCAATTTCACTTGGGAGGAATCAGTGAGCTATATGTTAAATAACCAACTTCAGTCTGGAAGAGATACAACTGGTTATCAAGTCCTTCTCTCCTTTCCAAAAGACCGAAAGCCCGGTAAAATTACTCCCCAACCCAGTTCTCAAGCGGATGGCGAAATAAATTTTGCATTTGCGAGCGAAGGAGACAAAATAATCGGTGTGTTATTTGAGTAAGATACTAGTGAATTTTGGCGGAAAGTAAGGTATAATCTACCACTTATAAGATACGAAAGGTCGACATGATTGATACATCAATCTATTTTCACGTGTGTCCAAGGAAAATCTTTGGCAAAAAAGCTAAAAAACTTAAAAACGATAACTTTGTTTTAGCCAATCTTTATGGGTTAAACAAACCTTCATTAGCCCTTCAGGTCACTCAGGACGAACTGCGTGCTTTGGTAGCCGGTGGCCACGATTCAGGTTTGATTTATGCTGTGATTGACGAGACTAAGGAGAAAATTCCAGTGTTGGTTGATGAAATTGTCCGTCACTCGACTACAAACGCTCCTCAACACGTCGTGTTACGACGTGTTGATCTGAAGGAAGAGATTGAGACCGAGGTAAAAATTGTTGTTAACGGAACTTGCGAGGTTGTTGATGCAACTCCGGTTGTAGTGAAAGACTCAGTTGTGATAACTGCCATTCCTAGCAAAATCCCAGATTTTATAAGTATTGATGTGTCAACTTTGACTGAAGAGGGTCAAAGTATTTTATTAAGTCAACTGAGTTTGCCCGAGGGGGTTAAGCTGGTATTGGCCGAAGACGCTGATGATGAGCCAGTGGTGGTGCTACAAACTACCAAGGTCGTTGAGCCGGTTGAACCTGAGCCAGCCGAGGCAGAAGCAGATGTTGAGGGTGGCGAAGGAGTAGATACTGCCGATCAGGCAGCTGCTTCCACCGAAACCGATGAAAAGGGCGACGCTGGGGAGTCTTAATCTCAGAAAAAAGACAGTTAACTCAGGGTGTTTTATCGTTGAGTGCTGCTTTTTGGAGTGATCCAAATTCCAAGTTTTCAATCTGTTGAGTAACTAATGCAGAGTTGGGTTGGAGCTGTTGAATTTGTTTCCAAGAGGTGAGCAATTTTTCTCGTTGTATTTCATTAAGCATTAGCTTCTGTGGTTGAGTGAAATCCAAATTGATGGGTGTGGTTCGCTCAATTTTTTCAATTTGAATCAAAAAACTTAGGCTGACGAGAGTGAAAAAGAGTAGAGAAAGGGTGAGTAATTTATATCGGGAAATTAGTTCGCCCAACAAAGAGGTAGCTAGTTGTGCCACAGAAACAAGAAAAGACAGATAAAAGCTTAAGTTAAGTTTCACAAGAAAATCATACCACTAACTTTTTGGCCAATGATGGGCGGCCAGTACCTCAGTCTGAACGAGTTTTTTAGCATAAAGTTCTTGCCACACCCGTTCGGTGACGTAGGGCACAAGGGGGTGGAGAAGTTGTAGAAAAATCGCTAGTGTCTGAAGCAACGTTTGCTTGTCCAGTTTGCCTTGTTTGTGTAACTCAATCATCTCGTCACAAAACCAGTGCCAAAATTCTGAATAAAGTTGGTCGCTGGCCTGGCCAATTTTAAGCGAGTTAAGTTTTTTGGTTACGGAAAGAACTAACTGTGATAATTTTTTTTGATAATCAGGGTGTATTTGAAAGGGGGAGGACAGCTCGATAGATCCTTTATCATCATCAAACTGCATCAAAACATAACGAGAAGCATTCCAAATTTTGTTGGTAAAGTTGCGCGCTGCCTGAAAATCTGGTTCTCCCACCGATTTGTCTTGACCTGGGGTAGAGCGGATTACCAGCGCCAAGCGGAGAGCATCAGTACTGTATTTTTCTGCAACTTCAATTGGGTTGAGAACATTACCCTTGCTTTTGCTCATTTTTTGTCCCTTGCTGTCGCGGATTAAACCGTGAAAATATACCTGTTTGAATGGTGGCTTGTTTGTCAAGAATGCGCCCATCAGCATCATGCGCATCACCCAAAAAGGAAGGATGTCGTAAGCGGTTTCCATGATCGAGGTGGGGTAGAACCGTTCGAAATCTCCAGGCTGGTTGGTTTTGAGTGTGGCTACGGGCCACTGTGCAGATGAAAACCAGGTATCAAGGGTGTCGGTTTCAGGCAAATAGTTTTGATCGTTCGCGGGCTTGTGTTGAGCAACCACGTATGGAGCGTCGAGTGGAACATTGATAGTTTGTAGGCCACTCTCGATGGTATCGAAGCTATGATTTTCTAGAGCTTGGGCAAGGGTTGCTTGTTGAATTTGGTTATTTGAGTCAATGAACTTAACTTGAATCAGGCTTTCCAATCCCGCGGTTGGATACCAAACTGGAATCCTAATTCCCCACACAATTTGCCGACTGATGTTCCAATCTCGTAAGTTTTTAAGCCAGTGACGCAGGATCTTATCTTTTCCTGCGCCATGAATTTTGATTTGCTTGGTGGTCAAAAAATCAAGGGCTTTGTGTGTCAAATTGTTAGCTGGTTTATTGACCGCCACAAAAAACTGGGGTAGGGGAAGCGGCTCGAGCACCTTCCCACATCGATAACATACCCCTACTGAGTTTGAGTATTGATGATCAACTTTAGTAATTAAGTTAAGTCTTTCAAGTTCGGTGATGATTTGAGTTCTCGCGTGGTTAACATTTAGATTGTTGTAGGACTCTGGGCAGTTAATCAGCTTGCCCCGAAAATCAATTACTTGTTTGAGGGGTAACGAGTGGGTTTGGCTAATTTCGAAGTCGGTGTGATCGTGGGCTGGGGTGATCTTGAGGACGCCGGTGCCAAAGCTTTGATCAACTCTCTCGTCGCCAATGACTGGAAGTTCTCTCACTCCAGCCACACACTCAATCTGTACTGTTTGGCCAATATATTCTTTGTATCTGGAATCTTTGGGATTAACTGCGAGAGCTACGTCGCCAAACTTGGTTTCTGGCCGGACTGTGGCCACTTCCAGCGGGCCGTACTTGATGTAATAAAGGGGAGAGATTTGGGTTTGGTGCTTAACTTCTAGATCAGAATAACTAGTACCACACTTGACACAGTAATTGACTAGTTTTAAGTCTCTGTAAATCAGTCCTTGTTGGTGCATTTGTCCAAAAGTGTTGGTCACAAACTCCACGATCTCTTTGTCTAAGGTAAATTTATATCTTGACCAATCGGCACTCGCTCCCAGTTTTTTCATCTGCTCAATGGCGACACCGGCGTTAGTTTGTACATACTCCCAAATTTCTTGATAAAGCTTGTCTCGACTGTATTGAAATCGTGACTTACCTTGTTTGGCCAATTTTTTTTCAAACACATACTGTGTCTCGATACCAGCATGATCTGTACCTGGCAACCAGAGGGTGGTTTCTCCCAGCATTCGGTGATATCTGATTAAGATATCTTCAATAGTAATGAACATGGCGTGTCCCAGATGTAGGGGATCATTGGCATTGGGAGGAGGCATGATGATTGTGAAAGCGGGCTGGTTGCTTGAACTAGTGTTTTTGGCAGTAAAGATATCAGATTTTTCCCAAAGCTGATAAATTTCGACCTCGTGCTCTGAGTGCTTGTATTGGCTATCCATGGGCTAGATTATAAACCAACTCAAAGAGCTAGGGTGACAGCTAATATTTTTCGCGCTCGCCTAGGGTGTGGGGCCGACTAAGAATTTAGCTGACCATGGACGGTAGTTCGAGTAGTATTCATCTTGGCGCATTACTTCTCCCTGCTGATTTTTGATCACGTTAGTAAACTTGGCTTTAATTCCGGGCGCCGCCCAGTCGATTTGCTTGCGACTGCCTGGGGGTAGGGAAGGATCGGTGATGTACTGGTTGGGCGGCGGCGGCTGATAACCCCAAACTTGATGGTCAACTATCTCTGTGGTTCTGCCGTCACTCGTTCCATAGATGGTGTAGCTCATGTAGAGCCTGTCTTTGTCAACTTGGCTTTGGATTAAGATGTGACCAGGAGTGTCATTTACAAACCGTAGGTCAATTTCGCCTGAGTAGACCGTGGCGTCTACGCCGGGTTTGCTATCAAGCTCGTAATAGCTAACCCGATAGCTATGAGGAAGGCGTTTGGTGACCTGTAGTCCAGCATTGAGTACCGCTCGGAATAGAGTAGTGCTGACCTGACACACTCCACCGCCATCACCCAGCTCGGTTCTGCCGGAGCGGATGATGTATGCTGGTTGGTAACCTGTAGCTTTTGAAACTTCCCCCAAAGTTTTGACAAATGAAAACTCCGCTCCTGGAGGGATGATGACATTTTGCACCTTATCACTTGCCACACCGACATTATGTACTCTCGAAGGTATTGAGTGAGCGAAGTAGCTTTCGCCAAAGCCGATTTCCTGATTAATGCCGAGAGAGTTTGTATCAGCAAGATGAATTAGTGGTGGCGCTTCTTCAATGGGCAGCGGCAAAGATGTCTCTGGCAGATTCGTTTCTAGCTGTTCAAGCAATTGTTGTTCCAGTTTTTGTTGATTGAGGGCAATGCCTGGTTTGGCCGGTTGAAATTTTGTAACTGTAAGTGATTTTTGGTCGTACTCAAACTCGGCGTTACTCGGTGGTCGATCCAGCTGGGTTGACCACCGCTGTATTAATTTGTCCAACTCATCGGGGTAAATTTCACCACTTGGATTGAGCATGGCAATAATTTCCTCGTCGGTAACAGTTAGAGTCAGTCTGTTTGTGTCACTGACAAACACAATTTTTTTGCCAATATATTGAGATGCCCTATCGATAGCGGTAGCTTGTTGTTCTTGAGTTAAAGTAGTGTGAATGGGGTGCGCTCGCCACTCAACCTGAATGGGGTTGAGTGGCGAGCGCTGAACATCTTGAAGGTCGCTGCGAGCACTATTGAGTGTGGTTTCGATTGCTGAGGCTGTTTCCTCAACATTGATGGCTAATCCAGGATTACCCAAATCAAGCTTTAGGTCTTTGGGGGGAGTATAGATAAATTTGGCTGGTTGAGCAGGTTGATGAAGTTTTTCCCCCAACACACTCAAAAGATCGGTGGTTTTTTTTGTGTCAAGTTTGAGAACTGACTGAAAATCTCTGCGGGAGTTTAGGCTAATAATCCAACCACTGAGTCGTTTTGTCCAGCTTGGTTGGTTTTGTTCAAGCATTGCCTTATCTATTGAAGACTTGATATCAACAATTACTCCCAACTGGTCAGTTGAAATTATTTGGGCGTTGCTATCTAGTCTTAGCTCAATCGGGAAGATGGGTGAGGCGGGAATGGTTGAATTAATTTTTTTATAAGCTTGGGGAGGTGTGTACCAGCCCACATCTACACTATCAATGTGGGTGTTTGGCAACAGTAGGTACTGGTTAAGCACCAATACCACGACAACTCCCAATGCGATAATAGCAAGGAAGGCAAGCAGAATTTTGGTAATTTGAATTCTTGATTGTTTCATCTTCTAGCTGTGTTATTATTATTCTGTGGTTTTTATTGGTTGTGACTCTTTTTAGTGAGTTAATATAGATATTATGCCAGATTTGCCTTTGCCCAAACCAACAAGTAATACTGCTTCTCAAGTATATTCTAGCTCAAAGACCGGCGATAGGGTACGTTCGGCCATTTTGGGTCAGAGCGATGCCAGTCAGCCGCCTGCTAAAAGCGACCGTCTAGACGCGCCAGTAGTTTCCCAGACCGACCTAGCAAAATCTTCAAGTAAAAAACTGGGTTCGGTTGATCTGCTCAATCAGGGGTCAATTCCCACTGAAACAAAAGCGATGGGAGATGTATTTGATTTGACTCCGCCACCCTCTAGAGCAGCAGCCACAATTGCCCAGAGTCGCACTTCTGGGTTTGTTGCCCAACCACCTCCCGCGGCGGTAACGGCTCTTTCATCAGTAAGTAGCAACAAGCCTCCAGAAATAAATCAAGTTGCAGAGCCAGACCTCCCCAAACCCGATAGTGGGCCTGTTAGAGCCAATAGGTCTCTCCCGAGTGCCTCACCCCTTGGTGATGGTACGTCTCTCCAGACAAATCAGGCTGGGGTGGGTGTCCCTAGATCAGCGCCACCCGCGCCACCCCCACTTGCTAAATCACCAAACAAAGCAGAGGTTAAGTATGCGCGAGCAAGTTCCTCTCGTTTCAAAATGTTGCCACTAATAATTGGAGGGTTGGTGTTGCTTGCTGCCGGAGCATGGTTGGTGATGCGATTTATGAGTAGCGGCTCTATTGGTTCTGTGGGTGTCGCACCTACTAATAATCAGCAGGGTTCAAACAATCAAAATCCAGATGGGGCAGGTGGACAGACCACCACAGATCAGAACATTACTTTGGAGTATTGGGGTTTATGGGAACTTGAGTCTAACATGACGGAAGCAATCAAGACTTACGAAGATCAGAATCCTGGGATAAAAGTCCAGTATGTGAAGCAATCTCATAAAGATTATCGCGAGCGACTGCAAACTGCCCTCAAATCAGGAAGTGGACCAGATTTATTCCGCTTTCATGCCAGTTGGACACCAATGTTTGTTCAAGATTTATCGCCCATGCCCGCATCTGTCTATAGCCCATCTGATTTTAAGAGTGTTTTTTACCCGGTGGCAGCGGCGCAATTACAGAATAACAATCAAATTATGGGTATACCACTTATGTACGACGGTTTAGTGCTTTTTTATAACACGGATATATTTGCTGCCGCCGGAGAAAAACCGCCGGCAACTTGGGCAGAGCTAAGAGTTTTGGCAGGAAAACTCACGCTCAAAGAAGGTACTGAAATTAAAAGAGCTGGCGTTGCTCTAGGTAACGCCACTAATGTTGAACACTTTGCCGACATCATTGCCCTGCTGATGATACAAAATGGTGCCGATTTAAACTTCCCCAACACTGCTGAAGGAAGGGATGCGCTACTTTTCTACACCAACTTTGTAACAAAAGACAAAGTGTGGAATGAGTTGATGCCTAGTTCAACCCTTGCCTTTTCTAGGGGGGATGTAGCGATGATGCTGGCTCCGTCGTGGCGAGCTCACGAGATTGCTGCACTCAACCCTGGTCTCAAGTTTTCTGCTGCTCCACTTCCACAGTTGTCAAACTCGCGGATAGCCTGGGCAAGTTATTGGGCAGAGGGAGTAAGTGAAAAATCAACATACAAAGACCAAGCTTGGAAGCTTTTGGCTTACTTAAGTTCGGAAGCTGGACTACAAAAAATGTATGCAACTCAAGCTCAATCGAGAAGTTTTGGTGAACCATATCCCAGAGTTGGTATGGCAGATGGAATGGCTAATCATGCCATCATCGGCCCCTTGCTACAAGACGCTCCATTTGCTCGGGGTTGGTATATGAGTTCATTTACTCATGATAATGGTCTCAATGATCAAATCATCAAGTATTATGAAAATGCAGTTACTGAAGTAGTGAAGGGAGGGACGCCTCAAGCAGCCTTGGAGACTTTACAGACTGGTATTGTGCAAGTCATGACCCAATATGGGGTGCCGCGACCGCTGTAATTAATTACTTTGATTATTTAAAGTTTTTTTTGCCAAACTTGAACTGTCTTTTGCCACTTATGGTAGACACGTTTTTTGGTGTTAATTGGGTGAAAAAATGCCTGATGAGTTCCAACTAGCTCATTGGTGCGGTGGCCAGACATGTATATATATTGTATGAAATAACCAATTTTTTCTAGAAAATTGGTTAAGTTCGATTGAACAAAGTTTTGTTTGCGAATTTGTTGAGATTCTGGATGATTCGAAGAGTCGACTAAATTATTCCTATTAAGTTGAGCTTGGGGCAGATACTGTTTGACCCAAGAATTTTTATGCCAAAAGTTTTCAAGTAATTGAGCTGATCCGAGCAGCCAGGCAGCCTGGATTAGCTCATAAGCTGTGTACAGCGAGTGCTTGCTAGTTGGGATTTCGAGTTGGCTGGTGCTTAACCAAAGGTTGAAGCACCAGCCGGGTTGCTGGGGTTGACCCCGCGGCTTGCGTTTGTTAATCGCGAGTGAGTAAAGATTGAGGAGTAGGCGACTAAGCCACATCCGATTAGCAGTGGTGACAATCATAAAATCTAGGTCGTCATTACTTTTGGCGTTATTCACTGCCACTGATCCGGTAATCGCCACCCCGACCACCCAGGGAATCTTTTGGATCAGACCAATTAGGCTTTTAGCCTCTGACCAGTACTTGGTGGTTTCACTTCTACGTTCTTGAGTTTGGATAATTAGATGTTTGTAACCCTGAAGTGTCAGTAAGTTGCGTTCGCTAATGATAGTATTTTTTGAGTTTAATTTCTGAATTGCTTGATTGAGTGCAGCCACAGTTGTTTTAGCAAAGATTAAGCGTTGATAAAGCGAGTTGGCGGTGAGAGCTTGACCAAATTGGGCAGAGTAGGCGAGCGTCAGAATAATACTATTTTCCAGTTTCATTGTTATACTATTATATATATGTTTAAAACAATCTTGGTCACCGGCGTATTTGACATTCTTCATCGTGAACACATTCGGCTGTTGAATAAGGCGAAAAAGATTGGTGATATCTTGATCGTGGGCGTGGAGTCTGACGCTCGGGTCAAGAAAATAAAAGGCTTGGATCGTCCGATCAACAATCAAGCACAAAGAGTGGAAAATTTGCGAAAAATTGGACTTGCTGACGAAGTTTTTGTTCTACCTCAAGAGTTTTCTACTCCAGAAGACCACCGGCGTTTGTTGCAAATGGTCAGACCGGATATTCTGGCGGTTTCGGCACACACGGCGTTTCTAGAAGAAAAACGAAAGTTAATGGCTGAGATCGGTGGGGAGGTGCGAGTTGTTCTTCCTCACAATCCCAACGTTTCGACAACTAAAGAGTTAATAAAACTAAAAAATAATACTAAGTTGCATAAACCAAATAAACAAGTTACAGAATAGTTAAATTTCGTTGTGTTAGACTAGCTTGCCACCGCGCCTAACTTTGAAAATATTTATGGCAAAACTGAGTGCTACCACCAAAACAAGTTTTATTTGCCAACAGTGTGGTTGGAGTGGGCCAAAGTGGCAGGGTCAGTGTGGCGGTTGTGGGGCGTGGAACACTTTGGTTGAAGAAACCCAATCCCCAACGTCCGTCCAAAGAGCAACTTCTGCTCAGTCAATTAAGTTGGCACAAATTAACCCGTTGCAAAATCAACAGAATCGGATATCTACTCAAATTGGCGAGTTAGATAGGGTACTGGGTGGTGAAAAAGTTTTTGGCATATTGCCGGGAGCAGTGATGCTGGTGGGTGGAAGTCCCGGTGTGGGCAAATCGACATTGATGACGCAAGTGGTGTTGAATCTATTGACGCACCCAAACTATAAAAATGCACCAGCAAATATAATTTTGTATGTGGCTGGTGAAGAAAGTCCCGACCAAATAAGCCTAAGAATCAGAAGAATCGGTAATATTGAACAATATAATACTAAATCAGGTGAATTTGAGTTTAGCCAAGTAGACTGGGCAGAAAACTTGACTTTTCTGCCCAGTCACGACATCGAACAAATAATTAGCTCAATAATTAAGATTAAGCCCAATCTCGTCGTAATTGATAGTATTCAAACAATTACCACAGCCGAGCTGACTGGTGGGGCAGGGTCGATTGGCCAAGTCCGAGAGTGTGCTGATCGCCTGACCAATATCGCCAAGCAGCACAACATTCCCTTGTTCCTCATTGGTCACATTACTAAGGATGGTAAGCTGGCTGGACCGATGGTACTCGAGCACATTGTCGATGTTGTCTTGGAGATGTCAGGTGAGTCTCAGAGCCAGCTTCGTTTGATCCGTACCAAAAAAAACCGTTTTGGGTCAACTGATGAGGTCGGTGTTTTACAGATGACCGAAAAAGGTTTGGTTGAGATCAAAGATCCGAGTTTATTCTTTTTAGATGGCGCCGATCACGCCGTGATCGGCGCCGCAGGAAGTTGTGTGGTGGAAGGGAGTAGACCACTGTTGGTAGAAGTGCAAGCATTGGTAGTGAGCTCCAAGCTGGCAGTGCCACGACGAATTGCCCGAGGGGTTTCAAATACCAAGCTCCAATTGATTTGTGCAGTCTTAGAGAAACACTGTTACTTACCACTGGGTGGATACGATGTATATTGCAGTTTAGCTGGTGGGTTAAGTTCAGCTGACCCGGGACTGGACCTGGCAATTGCTGGAGCAATTGCCAGCTCATACTTCAATCGCGCCCTCAAACCCAAGTTGCAGCTGGTCGGCGAGATTAGCTTGCTGGGGGAAGTCCGCCCCGCAGGTTTGATGGAAAAGAGAATAAAAGAGGCGCAGCGCTTGAAACTCGAGCCAATATTCAAGAAAGAAGTTTTTCGGCATTCTTTAGCAGCAGTTTTGAACCAACTCGGCTTAAGTAAAACGGCAAAGTAAACCGAGTTTTCCCTAGTTATTCACAGTGACAACTAGATTAATAATTTTGTGTAAAAATGGTTGTTTTTTCTCAAGTATTTGTATTTATAAATTTTTATAGGTTATGACGATTTTGTAGATACTATTATTATAGGGTTGACAAGCGCCAAAAATCAGTTATAACTATTATTGCTACCCAGAATAACTTAAAAACCACCCCTCTCTATTGTGCCGAGAGGGGTGGTTTGTTTTTGTTACTGCCTTATGGAAAGACACTTAATTTTTTACTTGGATAAAACAAAAAAAGCATCATTACCGCTGGCTACCCACGAATAACAATGCTTTTTTTTGATAGAGCTTATCCCGCGTTGTGCCTGAGACAAACTCACTGTGGTGTAAGATATCAATAAAAAGCGGCGTTGTAAACTGGATTTAAGTATATCAATTTAATCCAAAATGCTGTACAATAGCTGCCACTACAGTGTCTGGTCGGGGTTCGGTGGTTGGGCAGGCAACCGAACCCCTACCAGACATTTGTTATACTTATTCCAAGACGATGTTTTTAGTGTCTGGTTATTATCCTATAATTTGATTTATACCGATCAAATTAGTATAATAACTTGGTTAAGCTATCAATTAACATCATGACAAGCAATTGGCACGAGACTCTTAATCTACATTTTTCAGCTACCCGAGAATTACTCTTGGGTGTGTCGTTGTGGCAGAAAAAAAATGAGAAAAACCTTCGAGATGGGTTGGAGAAAAGGGGAGGCCGCAACAATCGAATTTTCTTCAAGTTATTTTTGACCCTAATTACTTTTCTAGGAGTAATGGGCGTGCTTGTTCTAGTGTTACCCAATTTATACTACTCAGTTTTTCCAGCGGATACAATTGAGATAAAACCAGAAGTGATTGGTTCACCGATTGGTGGCGCATATCAAGCCAATTTACAAACTAAATCGGAAACGCAATCATTACCCAATCAAGATGAAGCCCTTCCGGAAGGCGATTGGGTAATAATCCCAGAGATAGGAGTAAAAACCAATTTTTCGGCCAGTGAGAACGCAGATGAGGCACTCAAGAATGGTGTGTGGCTATCTCCAGAATATGGCAAACCCGGTGATACGGGCTTGCCGATCATCTTGGCTGCCCACCGCTTTGGTTGGAGCTCTTGGTGGCAGTCAGATTATGGCAAGCTTAACTCTTTTTATTACCTACCTGATACCAAACCAGGTACTATTGTTGAGTTAATTTCTGACAAGCGTAAGTGGCAGTTTGAAATTTTTGCTGGTGAAGAGGGTGAGGAGATTACTCGTTATGATGCCGACTTAATTTTGTATACTTGCAAGCACTTGAGCTCCCCGATTAGGCATATTCGCTATGCTAGATTGATAGAAAGCAGTCCAAACGTCAGTCCTTTATAGATCAAGGCTGATGATCGATCCCGATCTTGTTTCGTCATTAAGTAGCTTTTCTGCAATGCGATCGACTACTTCCTTCGTCAAGACTCGCTCAAGGTGTCTGGCACCGAACTGGGGGTTATAAGCAGATTGAACAATTCTTTCCATTAGATTGGGAGATATTTTAAGACGAAGTTTGTGCTCAACAAAAATCTGTTCCTCGATTTTTTTAAGTTTTCTCTGGACTATTTCTGTGATCTCTGCTTGAGTTAGTGGTGAAAAGAGAATAATGCCGTCGAAGCGGTTGAGAAATTCAGGAGTAAATATTTTTTCTGATACTAAGTGGTCAATCATTGTTTGCATGCTAATTTCAGTAGTATGGTTATCACCACTACTTGAGTAAAATAACTGGCTGCCAGCATTAGAAGTAGCAATGACAAAACTATGACGGAACGAAATTCGTTGATCGCGAGCATCTTTAAGATAGCCCTCATCCAAGACAGTCAGTAGGGCGTTAAGAATTTGGGGATGGGCTTTTTCTAGCTCGTCTAGTAGGACTGTGGTGTAGGGCTGCTGGCGGACTGCCTCAGTTAGCAGTCCGCCAGCAGCATGAGATCTTGAGCTTTGAGGTGATCCAATTAGATTAGAAAGAGAGTCGGCGTGTCCGTACTCACCCATGTCTACTCTGATCATTTTTTCTGGTGAGCCAAAGTAGATTTCTGCCAGAGCTTTAACAGTTTCGGTTTTTCCTACACCGGTGGGCCCAAGAAACAGAAAGGCACCCTTGGTTTTTTCTCGAGTTTCAAGGCGCAAATTAGCGCGTTTGACGGCGGCGGTTAAAGCGTTGAGTGCTTCGTTTTGACCCACAACTTTTAGACCAAGTAATCGACGCAGGTCAAGCAGCTTGGTTTTTTCTTCGGCGCTCATTTCTCCTAGGGGTATGCCGGTTTTTTTGGTAAGAATTTCGCCAACAGCTCTTTTTGTAACTGGCAACGAATCTGTGTCGGCCAAGCAAGTTTCAAGCAAGTTAATGGATTTTTCTGGATTGGGTACGTGCTCAAGAAAAAGAGCGGATTTTTTGATTAATTCCTTGAGAGCTGGCAAGGTGATCTGCAACTCGGTTTTCTCAATATTAGTCACAATTTCTTGGAGAATGTCCAGTGTTTCTTGATTGTTGGTAGGATTCATGTGGACGACCTCAAATCTAGTCATGACGGTGGGGTTGGCGGTAATATATTGACGGAAGTTGTCATAAGTACTGAGTGCCACCAGTTTAAGTTTGTAATTACGATTAACTTTGGCGAAAACGTGAGATAAATCCGCCAGACCAGTGGGTGAGACGTATTGATGCAAGTTGTCTATCACAATAATAATATTGCCGGCCGAGCTGGCCTCGGCAAAAACTTTATTCAAAACTAATGCCTGAGTTGCTGGGTCTGTGGTGATGCCCAGAATTTGATTGAGATCTAGCAACATGACGCGATGGTCGACCAGAGCAGGAAATGTATTTTTTTGAGCAATGTGCTTGGCCAGTGACACGCACAATGAGAGCTTGCCAATTCCAGGTTGACCAACTAACAAAATACCGGCATTGGTTGATCTGGTGAAAGTATCTGCCAGCTTGCGCAGCAATTGGGGGCGGGCATTGAGACTGACCGCCGATCTTTCCGCATCTTGATTGAGATTGCGCGAGAACCTGTCGAGATTGGGAGTAAAGCCGTAGCCCCAGTCTGCGCCAATTGGTCTAATTTGTTGGCCGATGGCTCCAGACCAAAAAGTGCCGCCAGAGCGTTTTTCTTGATAAATTTGCCAGTGCCAAACAGCGACTTCTTCGAGTAATGACCAGGGGAGAGAACGACCCATTTCTCTTTCGCGCAACTTTGGATCTGAGATCAGACTAACTAGGCCAGCCAGAGGCACTTTAGACAAGCTGGATAGTTTATGTATTGGCATGCTGGTCACGTATGAATTGAGCACATGCCAAAAAAGCTTAATTTCGCTGTCAGACAGTTCAGCTCGAGAAAAAACTTTTTGAACCTCCTGATCTTTTTCCCAGTTGCCTAATTCTTGGGAGTCGAGTGGTTTATCGAGAGATTTTTTATTGATATTTTGAATCAAATCAAGAACGAGTAGGAATGGCCAGCCAAGTAAGAGAACTGCCGCCCACCCAACCATATTAAGTAGCACTAACAATAAACAGAACAACACGACGTGAATTCTCACCACAAAACCGATCATGCGGCTGACGAAGTTAAAGCTCCACGCATTTGAGCGCGTCACCCCGTTCTGGGGCGACGCGACCATGTACAACCTTTTCCAGTGACTAAACAACTGTTTAAAGTGTCTTTTCAGGCCAAAGTATCTAATGAGAAATACTCTCAACTGCTTTTCCAGAGTGATGATCTGTTCGACATTAGTCACAGTGTTATCAATTATACTTGATTTTATTCCTCATTTATCAATTAGTTCGCTGATTTATTTTTTAACCACAGCGATGAGTATTTACGACTGGGGTGGGGCGATCTTACCTTGATCAGCTCAAACAGCTCAAAAAACCCAACAGATAGAGCGGTCGGATATTGGCAGAACTAAACAAAATGTCATCTTTCATGACAAAGGCGCGTTTGTGATTCTTCACTTGCGATTTTGATTTCCGCAGTCCGCCCACTTCCAGTATGTATCCATTGGTAATAATGTCGCCCGTCTTGGAGTACTGCACAACACAGCCCGCATCTTCAAGACAGCTAATAGCGAATAGCTCTCTGACGCTACCCAGATGAGTATTTTTGCCAATGGTGTGATTGACAGCATATAGCAGATTAGTGTTATTCAAGTAGATTTTCTCAGCATTTCTGACTAAGGTATGACCGTATTTATCATTGAGTAGAAATCTGAGTAGACCCGTGTCCCGCAAGATTTGTACATACTCAGTAATGGTGGCGTGATCTTTACCTAAGGTTTGTGCCAGCTTATTGATGCTGACACTACCTGGTTCTGAAGTGGCAAAAAAATAGATTAGCTTTTTCAAAGCATCCAGATTTTCCGTTTTGAGGGCATAAAACGAGGTAATATCCTCATAGATGGTTTTATCAATACTATTAATAATGGTTTGATAAAAGGCATCCTGAGTTGGGATGGTCTGGGCAGTAGGGTAGTAACCCTTCTGCCAGTACTCATGTAAATGTCCCAATAGTTTGTCAGTTTGTCTGATGACACTGGGGGCTTTGAAATCTGAAGCAAAGATTTCATCCAGGGTTAAAATGGGGTAGGTGTTGCCTGTTTGCAACTCCAAATACTCTCTGAAAGCAAAGCCGTGCATTTGATGCAAAATGACTCTGCGAGAAAGATCATACTTACCTTTAATTAAATCAATACTGGATGAGCCGGAGAAAATGAGTTTGAGGCGTGGGAATGAATCATAAATATTTTTAAGTTCTTGATTCCAGTTTTTGTATTTATGAATCTCATCAATACAGAGTAGCTCTCCGCCATGATATTTGACGAAACTGTCAGCTGTTTCCAACAGAGTGTGATCAGAAAAGTAGAGATGATCGGCAGAAATATACAGACCTTTTTCTGAATCACCATACTGCTCGCGTAAATATTGCAGTAAAAATGTGGTCTTACCCACGCCTCGAGCGCCAACCACGCCAATAAATCGACCATCCATGGTAAATGACCTATAAAACTGTCGGTAATAGGTCGGTTTAACCTCATCAAGTAGGCGCTGGTAGGTTTGAATCAGTGTCGTCATAATTTGAGTATAATCTAAATTAGTTAGATAATGTTTGGAGTGTACTCTAATATAATTGAATTGTCAAGCGCTTTAACGCAATAAATATACCCCTCGTTGCCCCCCCCCGCACAAGTATGCTAAAGTAGAAAGTATATGAAAAAGATTAACTACAAAAGCATTGTAATTACCCTCTGTACTGTATTCCTGGCTACCTTTGGCTTATGGCAGATAGGCAGTAGTGTGTTTGCTGAACAATCAGGATTATCTCCAGATTCTGGAGCAGGTAGTACTTCTCGGATTAAAGCAATCTATGATTCCTTAGTCTCTCTCTCCCATGGAGATGAGAGTGCTGGGAGCTGGGGAGACTGGGGGAGTATGTGGAATAGAATTAGAAGTGCGGGAGAATGGGTACCAACTGGTGATGCTGACGAATCTGATGTTGCTGCTGGTAAGTTGTTTTACAAAGATTCCAGGACTCAAAAAACAGGCACTCTTGCATTAACTGGAGATGCTGCTACCGCTGATGTAGCATCGGGCAAGACCTTTTATTCCGATTCTTTTACCAAGCTAGAAGGTACCGCCAGCCTAGCCCCGAATTACAGTGCCCAGTCATTACAAGATTATGATAATTACTACGACGGCGATTCTACAGCTGAAGAATCAACCTGGAACAACACCGCAGGAGATGCTACCACGGGTGTGTGGAAAGACGGCAGAACAGGTCTT